>JAQBQH010000113.1 GCA_028287105.1 Myxococcales bacterium | reverse complement strand
GGCGGCGGCGGCGGCGGTGGCGGCGGCGGCGGTGGCGGTGGCGGCGGCGGCGGCGGCGACGGTACGCCCACGCGTCAGCAGTGCACGAGCAGCTTCGGCAACGGCCTGAGCGCCAAGCACGGCCGCCTCGACGGCTACCTCGTCTCGATCGTCCCGCCCGGCACCAAGGGATGCAACGGCGACTCGAGCCACGTGCACCTTCAGATCCTGATGCAGGGCTCGGTCTACGACGTCGCCGTCAACGTGCATGACAACAGCGGCGGCAACGTCTACTACGTCGCGAAGGACACCACCATGCCCGACGGCGCGTGGTCGGAAGGCTGGCACGCGGGCGACTCGCTGAGCTACACCAGTCTCGGTCTCCACGCCGCCGACTTCACGGCGGTCCCCGAATCGACGCTCGCAGCCACCCTCGAGAACGAGCTGGCGAAGGCGAATCACCTCTCGGTGTTCGGCACCGGCTACAACTCGAGCGGAACGCACCTCATCCACTATCAGGGTGGCGGAAACGATGGAGCGGTCGTGATCAATCCGCAGGCGGCGACGTCGCGTCTGCTGATGTTCCACTTCGCCAACCAGAGCTTCTGAAGCACTTCGACCTCGAAGCCCTCCCATCCGCGTCGACTCCGCGCGAAAGATTTCTTTCGCCCGCGAAAGTATTCTTCCGCCCTGACCAGGTTACGGCGAAGCGATCTCGGCCACTTGCACATGGCACGACGACTGCTCCCGCGCTGGTCACCTTTGGAGGTTCCCCATGCAGCGTCTCGGCCTGGCTGGCATTCTCGCGCTCTCTGTCGCTGCCTGTAACGGCAGCTCCACCTCGGCAGGGAGCGTCGCGCTCGCCGGCAGCCTCGATTCCGCCGTCGCGGTGCGCGCCGTCGCCGTCGCCACCGATCGACTGGGCCGCATGCAGCAGGCGACGGTCGCCGCCGACGGTTCGTTCCGCCTGAGCCTGCCAGCGCGCGCTACCTATCGCATCGTCGTGCGCGACCTCGACAGCGGCGTCGAGCTGCCGATGGTGTTTCCGCGCACCGCGACGATGCAGACGACCTTGCGCGTGCGCGGCAGCGGCGTCGATCGCAGCCTCGGCCTCGTGCGCCTGTTCTCCGCCGGCACCACGGTGGTCGACGACGCGGCCGAGGGCGAAGGCGCCATGTGCAGCGCGGGCCAGGAAGACGACAGCCAGGACGGCGACAGCGCCGACGGCGAGACCAACGACGGTCAGACCGGCGCCGGCAGCCAGTCGAGCGCGCAGGTCGTGGTTCCCACGGTGAACCCGCCCACCGAGGTCGGCGACTGCGGCGGCGACGGCGAGAGCGGCAGCGAAGGCAACGACTAACAAACGGCTCGGTTCGCCACCTGCGCCGCATATACTCGCGCCGTTGCGGCTGCGATTCTCCCACAAGGTCTCCGTGCTCTTCTTCGTGCTGGCGACGGCAGCGGTCGGGGTCACCGCACTGTTCTCCGAGCGCGCCAGTGAGAGCGTCCTCGATCACGAGCTGGAGAAACATCTGGCCGGCGTCGCCGGTGTGGCCGCGGCCGCGCAGCGCGGCGACGTCCTGGCGGCGCTACGTCCCGGCGACGAAGGTACGCTCGCCTATCGCAACGCCACCGATCGGCTACGCCGCCTCGTGCACTCCACCGAGCTCAACGACGCGTTCCTGCTCGACCGCGACGGCCGCCTCCTCGTCGGCGTCGACGATGACGCGCGCATCGGCGCCGAGCGCTTTCTGCCGCGTCTCGATGGCGCCGAGGTGGCGCAGGCCTGGCGGGGCGGCCAACCGGTCGGCACGCGCTACGTCGCTCGCGACGGGCGGCCCTATCGCGCCGCCTACGCCCGCGTGCTCGACTCGGGCGGACGGCCCGCGGCGCTGCTCGGTGTCGAGGCCAGCGCCGACTACTACGCCGCGCTGCACGTCCTGCGCGAACGTAGCGCGCTGGTGGGGGCGCTCTGCCTCGCGTTTGCGCTCGGGCTGGCGGTGCTGGTCGGCCGCTCATTGCTGGCGCCGATCCAGGATCTGGCGCACATGGCCGAGGCGATCGGCGAGGATCCCTCGGACCGCCTGCAGCCGCGGCGGCGCTCCGACGAGTTCGGCCTGCTGCTCGATTCATTTACGCGACTGCGCGATCGGTTGCGCGCCCGCGACGAGGCGCTGGCCCGACGCGCCGACGCCGCCCTGGCGCGCGAGCGGGCTCTGTCAGAGCGCATCCTCTCGTCGCTGCAGAGCGGCATCATCACCGTCGACGCGGGCGGGCATGTCACCTCGTTCAATCCGGCCGCGGCGCGCATTCTCGAGGGCGAGGACGTCACCGCGCTGGAGGCGCGGCTCGCGGCCGTGCCGGCGCTGGCGGCGCTGTTGCATCAAGGCGACGTCGTGAAGAGCGAAGTGGAGCTGGCGCACGGCGGCCGGCAGATCGTCGTCAGCGCGGCGGCGCTGCACCTCGGCGCCGACCACGACGCGCGCCTGGTGGTCCTCGACGACATCACCGAGCGACGCGATCTCGAAGGGCGCTTTCAGGCGCGCGAGACGCTGGCCAAGCTGGGCGAGATGTCCGCCGGCGTGGCGCACGAGGTGCGCAATCCGCTCAACGGCATCCGCCTCTTGCTCGGTCTGCTCGCGCGCGACGTCGAGAGCCTGCCGCAGTGCCGCGGCCTCGTCGATCGCGCGCAGCAGGAGATCGACGGGCTGAACGCCATCGTCTCCGAGTTCCTGCAGTTCGCCCGGCCGCTCGATCTGCAGCTCGAGCGTGCGCCCGTCGCCGACATCATCGAGGGCGCGCTCTTGCTCGCAGCCGCCGAGATCGATCGTCGCCGCCTCATCGTCCGCCGCGAGGTCGCGGCCGTCGAGATTCGCGCCGACGCTGCGCAGCTCAAGCGCGCGCTGCTCAACCTGGTGCTCAACGCAGCGCAGGCGTCGCCCGAAGGCGGCTGTATCGAGATCGTGGCGGCCCGCCGCGGGGATCGGGTCCGCATCAGCGTGCGTGACGGCGGCACCGGCGTCGACGCCGAGGTGCGCGACCGCCTGTTCACTCCTTTCGTCACGCATCGTGATGGCGGCACCGGCCTCGGCCTCGCCGTCGCGCAGAAGATCGCCAACCTCCACGGCGGGGACTGTCAGCTGGAAGAGAGCTCGCTTCAGGGTTCGCGGTTCACGCTCGAGCTGCCGGTGGGATCATGAGCGACATCCTGGTCATCGAAGATCACGCGACCTCGGCCGAGAGCGTGCGGCAGATCCTCGAGCGGCTCGGCCACACCGTCGCCGTCGCTGGCGACGCGGAGTCCGGGCTGGCCGCGTTTGCCGCCGGCCGCTTCGATCTGGTGGTGACCGACCTGCGCTTGCCGCGCGGCGACGGCCTCTCGGTGGTGCGCACGGTCAAGGCGACCGCGCCCGAATGCGCAGTCATCGTGGTCACCGCCTACGGCACCGTCGAGACCGCGCTCGAGGCGGTGCGCTCCGGCGCCTTTCACTTCCTCACCAAGCCCATCCGCATCGAGGAGCTCGAGCTGACGGTGCAGAACGCGCTCAGGCAGCGCACGCTCGACGTGGAGCTGGGGCGGCTGCGCAGCGAGAAGGCGGCCGAGCGCGTCGGCGTCGAGAGCCGGCTCACCGAGCTGCTCGGCGAGAGCGCGGCCATGGCCAAGGTGGCCGGCGTGGTTCGCCAGGTCGCCTCTTCGACGACGACGGTGCTCATCCGCGGCGAGAGCGGCACCGGCAAGGAGCTGGTCGCGCGCGCGGTGCACGAGCTGAGCCCGAGGCAGGACGCGCCGTTCATCGAGGCCAACTGCGCGGCGTTCGCGCCCGGCGTGCTGGAGAGCGAGCTGTTCGGCCACGAGAAGGGCGCCTTCACCGGCGCCATCGCGGCGCGCCGCGGACGCTTCGAGCTGGCGGACGGCGGCACGCTATTTCTCGACGAGGTCGGCGACCTGCCGCTCGAGGTGCAGGTCAAGCTCTTGCGCGTGTTGCAGGAGCGCAGCTTCGAGCGCGTCGGCGGCACCAAGACGGTACGCGTCGATTGCCGGCTCATCGCCGCGACCAATCGCAACCTCGAGCAGGCGATGCGTGAGGGCAAGTTCCGCGAGGATCTCTTCTATCGCCTCAACGTCGTGCCCATCGTGCTGCCGCCGCTGCGCGAGCGCAGCGAGGACATCCCGCGCCTGGCTGCGCTGTTTCTCGATCGCTTCAATCGGCAGCTCGGCAAGAGCGTGCGCACGCTCGCGCCCGACGCGCTGGCGGCGCTGGCGGCCTATCACTGGCCGGGCAACGTGCGCGAGCTGGAGAACCTCGTCGAGCGCATGGTGGTGCTCGCCGCCGGTGACGTCATCCGCATCGGCGATCTGCCGGCGGAGGTCGGCCATCGCCAGGCGCCGTCGATCGCCCTGCCCGACGGTGACGTCGACCTGACCGCGTATCTCGAGGCCATCGAGCGCGAGATCATCGTGCGTGCGCTCGAGCGCGCCGGCGGCATCAAACAGCGCGCGGCCGAGTCGCTCAAGCTGGAGCGCAACGCGCTGCGCTACAAGCTGAAGAAGTATGGGTTGGAGTAGGGGCGACGCGCGCTCCTCCGTCGTCGTCGTCGCGGTCGCGCTCGCCATTGCCGGCGGCGTGGCGCGCGCCGATGCCGTCGCCGATCGGCTGACCGCGCTCGACGCGCGGGTCGGACAGCTGGTGCGCGAGCGGAGCGCGCTCTTGCGGCGACGCGAAGAGACTGGCCGTGCCATGACCGCGGCGGAGCAGGCCGTCGCCGGCGCGCGCGAGCGACTTCGTGTCGACGACGCCGCCGCCGATCGCGCTGCGCTCGAGACGGGGCTGGCGCGCGCGCGCGAGCTCGCGGTGGCGCTGCGGGCGCTCGACGGACAGGTCAAGAAGTTGGGCGACGACGAGGCCGGCGCGACGCGCGAGCGCATCGCGCTCGTCGACACCTTGATAGAGCGCGCCCAGCGAGAGCTCGATCGCGATGCCGCGGCGCTCGACGTGGGCGGCCTGCGCGCGCGACTCGGCACGGTGGCCGAGCTGCGGCGCCGGCGCGACGCTTTGGCCGCGACGCTGCCGTCGGCGTCGCCCCACCGCGGCGTCGATCTGGCGGCGATCGTCGCCGACGCGACCGAATCGAGCGAGGCGCTGGCGGAAAAGGCCGATCTGGTCGAGTCGTTCGCGCGCGGCTGGCGCAGCCAGCGCGAGGAGTTGCAACGGCGGCTGGCGCGGTGCAAACAGGAGCTCGACCTCGTGCACCGGCTGACGAACCTCATGGAGACGCGCCGTCGCGGGCGGCTCGGCGCCAGCGACCCCTTCGCCGCCGACGTCGAGGCATTTTCGCTGCGAGAGCGCGAGCGACAGCTCGGCGTCGAGATCGCCGGCATCGAGAAGCGGGCGCGCGAGTTGGGCGGATGGATTGACGATGCCGATCGGCGCCGCCTGGAGCTGATCCATGCGTCGGCGCAAAAGGAGCAGCAGTGATCGCCGGTCGCTCGAGGCTGGCGAAGCTGGCGAAGCTGGCGAAGCTGGCGAAGCTCGCAGGCGTCGCTGTCGTGGTCGGCGTCGCCGTCGTTTCCTCCGGCGCGGCACGCGCCGAAGGGGTGGTGCGCGTTCGTCCGGCCGTCTCCGCCGAGGTCATCTACGACGACGGTGTGGAGCTCCTGTTCGAAGAGTCGGATCCGACGACGCGTAGCGGCGGGGACCCCGTCGACAGCGTCGACGCGGGCGCCGGCTCGAACGGCTCGGTCGGGTTCGGCGTCGACCTCGACGCCTCCGCGGCCATCGAGGCCCATCCGTTCTCCTGGCTCTCGCTGCAGGTGCGCCCCGAGCTGTTCACCCAGATCTTCTTCGATCGCCGCGACACCCTGGTGGTGCGCCTGTCCCCACCGCTGTTCATCCAGGCGCAGCTCCACCCCAAGCTGGCGCTGCTCCTGGCCAGCGAGTACGTCGCCAACTTCGCGCCCTACCGCGACACCTTCACGTTCCATCGCGAGACCGCCACGACGCGGCTCCGCTGGACGCCGGTGGCGCGCGTGCAGCTCGATCTGCAGTCGATCGAACGGGTCAAGGTGTATCCCGATCGCGTCGACTGGGACTTCCGCTCCCACCGCTTCGCCGTCGCTGCTGCGGTCGTCGCCAACGAGCACGTGCGGCTCAGCGCCGGCTGGGCGCTGCAGCTCAACAGCGGCGCGCGCGCGCTCGCCGCTGCCGGCTCGGCGTCGACCGGCGGGCCGACGGCAGAGGGCTGGCAGAACCTCGTCTTCGCCGGCGTTCGGCTCGGCTGGGCGGCGCACCTGGTCGAGGTCGGATATCAGCTTCGCGTCGCGCGCGGCGGCGACGCCCTGGCCGCCGTCGATCAACCGCTGCTCAGCCCGAACGGGACCATCGAAGAAGATATCGACGAGCTGTCGCTCGGCGGCTTCGACAAGCACATCGTCGAGCTCACCTACGACGTGCGCCTCGGCAGCCGCGTCACGGGCGACCTGTATGCGCGCTACTCACGCAAGCGGTTCCTCGCGCTCGTCTCCACCGTCGACCCGAGCCAGCTGCGCGACGACGACGTATGGCTCGTGGGAGCCACTGTCGGGGTGCGCTTGATTCGCGGCCTGGAGCTCGACGTGCGCGCGCTCTATCACATCAACGATTCGAGCGATCCCGAATACACATTTCGTAATCTGATTCTCGGAATCGGTCTTCGCTGGGAACGCTGACGGTGCGGACACTCGTGAGCGCACGACTGTTGGCGCAAGAAATCTTCTAGCGCGCGAAAGAATTCTTTCGTCTTCGCGCCCCGACACACACCGGATTACAGCGACTTGGGTTTGGCACGCGGGCTGCTGACGTGCCCCCCAAAACAACGCGCGAATACCGGCATATCCAAAGCGAAAACGAGCTCGATTCGGTTTTGGTGAATCGCTTGGCCGGGAATGAAAGCCGCACTGCGGCAGAGTGTCGGCGCCGCTCGCGAAAGAGAGAGAGCCCCATGAAGCGTTCGAATGGAAGCTGGGTGAAGCTCGCAGGCTCGCTCCTGCTGGTTGCGGTCGTCGGGTGTCATAGCGGCAGCGGCACCGTCGGTGACGGTGGCACGGGCGGCACCGGCGGTGGCGGCGGCGGCGGCGCTGGCGGCGGCGGCGGTGGCACGGGCGGCAGCGGCGGCGGTGGCGGTGGTGGCGCGGGGGGCGGTGGTGGCGGCGGCGGCGGCTCGATGGGCAGCAGCGACATGGCGGTGGCCGGCGGCCCCGGCAGCGTCACCGGCACCATTACGCCGGAGGGCACGCCGCTCATGTTCGGCGACGTCAAGACCGCCTGGATGATTGGTCATCCCGACGCGAGCTCGACCAACAAGATCGACACGGTCGCCATCTACATGTTCAACGCCGCCGTCTCGTGTCACGACGCCGCGCTCGGCTTCGGCGCGATGGGCTGGGACGGCAAGCTGCCGGACAAGACCCAGTTCCTCGAGCTCAAGGCCTACGGCCCGACGACGGGCACCTCGCCGCCGGTCATGCCCGGCACCTTCACCGTCATCAACCCCGGTCCGACGACGACCCCGTCGCCGGGACAGGCGGTGGCCAACCACTCCCTGTCGCATCCGACGGGAACCGCGTCGGCCGAGACCATCACCAGCACCGGCACGCTCGTGATCACCTCGATCGTCGACAAGGCCTCGGTGGCGGGCAGCTTCACGCTGCACTTCCCCAACAACGAGACCCTGATGGGCACGTTCAACGCCGGCTACTGCGATATCGGAGTCGAGCCATGATCAAGGCGTTCCCGTTCCTATCTGCCGTCGCCTTGACCGTAGCCGCGGCTGCGGTCGGCTGCGGCGGCAACAACGGCAACAGCGGCAGCCCGGACATGGCGGGCAGCACCGCCAGCTGTCCGCGCAACGGCATCATCCCGGCCGATCTGCGCGACGTCGAGCGCGCCGGCGAAGGTCTGGTCTCGACGACATTCAATACGGCGCCGACGCGCACCGCCGCCTGGGACCGCGCCGCGACGGTGAGCTCGATCTTGAAGCAGGTGTGGGGCCGCACCACGAGCGCCTGCCCGGCGCTGCCGGCCATGGCGGCCAAGCAGGTCGACGATGCCATCACCGCGCTCGACGCGGCTATCAGCGCCAAGGATCAAAAGAAGGCGGTCTACGCCGCCAATTCGGTCGGCCTCGCTTGTCCCGATCTGTTCGCGTACTTCATGCCCGACGCGCCCAAGGAGATCATCCGCATGGATGCGGTCTTCCGGCAGGTCGGCATCGACGCGCACTTCGGCGACATGGCCGCTTCCAAGGCGAGCACGGCCTCCTTGCGCACCGACTGGAACAACGCCAAGGCCGCCGTCGCGGCGCGCGTGCCGACGTGTCACCGCGTCAGCAACACCGGGTCGGTGGCCATGCAGATCGAGACCTCGCTCACCAACCTCGACGCGGCCTATCGCGCCAGCGACGTTGCCACCGTCGAGACCGAGAGCGACAACGGCGCCCTCGAGATCGACACGCTCGAGCTGCTCTTCGATTGCCCCGCCGATTCGGCCGTGCCGATGACCGGCGTCGGCGCAGCGTGCGACGCGTCCAAGAAGTGCGACACCGGATTCGATTGCGACACCGCCTGGGGCTCCGACGGCGTCAGCGGCAAGTGCGCACCGGCGGCGTCGAACAAGATCGGCATCAGCTGCACCAGCACCGCCGACTGCGGCACCGACTCGCGCTCGGCCTGCAACACCGAGGCGGGCGACGCCTATCCGGGTGGCTACTGCTTCATGGAGCCGTGCAACGACATCGACGTCTGTCCGCCGGGCTCGACGTGCGTCGCCATCGGCGGCGAGCTGCCCGGCTGCTACAAGAGCTGCACCGTCGACTCGGAGTGCCGCACCGCCGAAGGCTACGTCTGCCAGCTGTTCCTCACCACGCAGCCGAAGGGCTTCGGCCCCAAAGACCACGCGTGCGCCTTCCCCTGCACGAGCGACAACGACTGCCAGGCGCCGCTCAAGTGTCCGACGCCGTACGTCGCGGGCAACGCGTCGAGCGGAAAATGCACCCCCTGAAGCCGAATCGCCGGCAGTTCGTCCTGGGAACGGGGAGTGCCGTCGCCGGCGCGGCGCTCCTCGGCTGCAGCGGACAATCGACTGCGCAGACGACGGATGCCGGCTTCTCGGCCGCGCTGTGCACGACCCGCTCGACGGGCCATGGCCTCAACTACTGCCTCGTCGAGCCCGTCGAGGTGCGGCTGGCGGATGCCGCCACGCTCGCCGTCGGGCAGGTGCTCCTGTTCAACGTCGACGACTCGACGGCGGTGATCGTCGCCCGCGATGACCGGGGCTTCTACGCGCTGTCGGGAATCTGCACGCACCAATGCTGCGTGCTCACCATCTGCGACGGCGATTGCACGTCGCTGTTCACCAACCCCGGCAATTGCGGAGCGACGCCGCGCGGTAGGCTCGTCAACGGCGCGGCCTTTTTCTGCGCGTGCCACGGAAGCGAGTTCGGCGCCGACGGCTCGGTGCTCACCGGCCCGGCGACCGAGGCGCTGCCCGCGGTGACCGTGCGCCGGGAGGGCAACGACCTCGTCGCGGATTTGGGAAAGTTGGCCGATCCAGAGTTTCGCATCACTTGAGGAGAGAGATCATGAAGAGCTGCATCGTCGTGTTGATCGCGTTTGCCGGTTTCGGCGCCGTCGCTTCCGAGAAGAAGGTGGCGGAGAAGGAAGTACCCAAGGCGGCGCTCGACGCCGTCTCGCACAAGTATCCGAACGCCAAACGTGTCGGCTTCGAACGCGAGGACACGGGCAAGAGCGTCAGCTACGAGGTCAAGCTCGTCGACAACGCGCGTAAGATCGACGTCGACGTCTCCGGCGACGGCAAGATCCTCGCCGAGGAAGAGGTCATCGCCATGACCGAGGTGCCGTCGGCGGTGCGCGACGCGCTCGCCAAGTCGCCCAAGTACGGCAAGTGGACGGTGAAGAAGGTCGAGCGCGTCATCAAGGACGAGAAGACCGATGCGCCGCTCTACGAGATCGTCGTCACCAGCGACAAGTCCAAGGCGGAGGTGGTCTTCGCCAAGGACGGCACGCTCGTCTCGACCGAGAACGGCGCCGGCGACTAAAAAACCATCGTGGTTCCCCGGGCAATACGTCTCCCCCGTCCGGCGGCCTCTGGGCCGCCGACGCTGGAGAGCCTGTACCGCGATCACTTCGACTTCGTGTACCGCGTCGCCCACGGATTGGGCGCGCGGGACGTCGACCCGGAGGATGTGGCGCAGGAGGTGTTCATCATCGCCGCCCGACGCCTGCACACCTTCGATGCCGCTACGGCGCAAGTGACCTCGTGGCTCTACGGCATCACGTTCAACGTCGTGCGCAGCATGCGCCGCCGTCGCTGGCTCGAGCTGCTCTATCGCGCCGACGAGTCGGCCGGGCTCGAGGTGCCGATCCAGTCGGTCGAGCGCATGGATGTGCTCGACGCGTGGCGCTTGGCCAACGAGATCCTCGGCGCCATGGCGCCGAAGCGGCGCGATGTGTTCGTTCTGGCAGAGCTGGAGGGACTGGGCTGCGCCGAGATCGCAGCCATCGTCGGGGCCAAGGTGGAGACGGTCTGGTCGCGGCTGCACTACGCGCGACGGGAGTTCGCCGCGCGGTTGGCCGAGCTCCGCCCCGAATCCGGGTAGTCGCCAGGAAATCGCCCATCCCCCTGATTTTCGCTCCCGCGATCGCCCGCGGGGATCTCCCGCGAGACACGTCTTCACAGACGCGCGCGCGGCGATTTGAAGGCTGCCGCGCCGTCGCGACATTCACTTCGCCGCGCAGCGCTTCGCGATCGCGACAATTCGGTAACGGCATTTAAAAAGACAAACGTGAATCGATTTTCAGATTGAATCGGATGTCGTCCGCGATCTAGGGTCGCCGCCGATGCGACCATCCCGAGCTTTGCTCCTCATGATTGCCGCTGCCGCAGCGTGTAATCCGTACGACCAACGTAGCGGCGAATTCGTTGCCGGCAGCGCCGATCCGGTGAGCTATCCGCCGGCCTACGTCGGCACCGGCGGGGATCGCACGCGGCCCGGTCGCGGCACGTTCACCGAGCTGCGCGCCTACGCCAACGGCAACGCCATCGGCTACTACGCGTTCCCGTTCTCGACGTCGCAGCTGCCGCCGTTCGGGTCGGCGACGGGCGCAGCCATGGTCGATCCGCTCCGCCTCGTCGACAACGGCGCCCCCTACGCCAAGGTGCCCACGCCGGCCGCCTACACCTTCGACAGCGCGACGCCGTGCACGCCGCCCGCCGGCTACGTCTACGATCCGCGGCGCGACGAGGTGCCGCTCGATCAGCAGGGTCCGATCTTCACCGCGCTGCCGTCGGCGACCTACTCGGCCGGCGCGCTGCCGACCTGGAGCTACGTGCCGATCGTGAGTCAGGTGCCGACGGCCACGCCGGGCGGCGGCTGCCAGTCGGTCAAGAGCGAGGAGACGCTCAAGGCGAGCCGCGGCGCCGGCACGCCCGACGGGAGCTACCTCGCGTGGGCGATCATCGACGTGACAGCGCCGGTCTATCGCGTCGGTGAGACGGCGGCCACCTCCGGCGGCGTCGGCGTGCAGAAGCTCGGCTGGTACAACCACTACATCGTCGCTTATCTCGACGGTGGCGCCGTGCCGACGGTGGCGGCGACCGACGGCACGAAGACGACGATGCAGACGCAGAGCCTCTACTACCCGCGGTCGATGGTCATGAAGGGCACCAGCACCTTCGCGGGCGGCCTCGGCTTCGGCTACGACGTCGTCGAGGCCGCGCGCGGCGAGGCGGGCTACTCGCCGGTCTGCGCCGTCTTCACCTACGACGCCGGCGCCACGATGGCCGTCGAGCAGCTGCCGCACGACGTCGCGACCATCAAGGCCATGTACGGCGCGACCATCAAGCCCGCCACGGTTCCCTACACCTTTTGCCTGCAGGTGCTCTGATGCGCGCCTTTCGCCTGGTGCTCGTGCTGGCGGCGCTGTCGCTTCCGCGCTTCGCCTTTGCCGTCGGTGAGCAGACCGGTCGTATCAAGGGAGTCGTCACCGAGGCGACCACCGGCGCGCCGCTCGGCGGCGCCGATGTCACCGTGAGCGGACCGGCGCTCATCGGCGGGCCGCGCTCGGTCCAGACCAACGACGACGGCAGCTACGAAGCGGCCGATTTGCCGCCGGGCGGCTATCTGGTGAGCATCGCCTACGCCGGCACCAACCCCGTCGAGCGTCGCGTCAAGGTGCGCAACGGCGAGACCGCGCCCTTGAACGTCAAGTGGTCGGCCGAGCTCAAAGAGGTGCAGACCTACAACGTCATCGAGGAGACGCACCTGACGCATCCCGATTCGACGCAGACCGGCACGGTGCTCGGCGCCGACACCGAGGCGCGCGTCGCCACCGGCCGCAGCTACCAGAGCGTGCTGACGCAGGTGGCCGGCGTCTCCGACCCGGCGGGGCGCGGCATCCCCAACATCAAGGGCGCCAATCGCCTGTCGAACCGCTACCTCGTCGACGGCATGGACGTCACCGACTCGGTGACCAACAACTTCTCGACGCAGGTCAACTTCGACGCGATCGGATCGATCGAGGTGATCACCGGCGGCATGGAGGCGCAGTACAACGCGCTCGGCGGCGTCATCAACCTCAATACCTTCACCGGCTCCGACCAGCTGCACATCGACAGCTCGCTCTACGTCAACAGCGACAAGCTGTCGGTCGGTCCGCAAGTGGGGAGCCAGCTCTACGAAGGAACGCTGCCGTTCTCCAATACGCCGTCGCTGACGACGCAGTCGTATCAGGCGAACCTCAACATCGCCGGGCCGATCATCAAGCGCAAGCTGTGGATCAGCGTCTCGCTCGAGTACGACTACAAGCAGTCGCAGATCCCCATCGGCCCGCCGTTCAACCTGCAGCATCCGGCGCGGCGCGAGCACGACTTCTATCCGCGGCTGAAGCTGACCTGGGCGCCGGGAGCCAAGCACCGCGTCACGCTCTCGGCCAACGGCGATCCGGCGCTCGTCTACAATCGCGCGCAGACCAACGGCACCTTGCCCAACTCGGAATACGGCCAGAGCCAGGGCGGCTCGTTCGCCGTCTTGCAATACGACTATTTCGCGTCGCAGAAAAAGACGTTCAACCTGCAAACCGGATTCAACTACAACACCGTTTCGCAATATCCGATGTGCCAGTTTGGTGGGGCCGACAACCTGCCCATGCAGCCGCAGCTCGGCCCCAAGAACTACGTGTGCGATCCCAACCAGGCGGGCCACTTCAACAACGACGACCAGACGAGCTGGTACAACGGCGGCCCCATCAACCTCGATCGCCGCTATACGGTGCAGTTCGACCCGTCGCTGTCGCTGCGCGGTAAGTGGCTCGGCGAGCACGACGCCAAGGTCGGCGTCCAGAGCCGCTTCGTCTACCACACGTTCTCGCAGCACACCCCCGGCAACACGTCGTTCACCGAGAGCGGCGGCGGGGCGGGCGAAGCGGGGCTATGCGATCCCGATACCGGAATCGGTTGCAACAAGAATACCCTGCGTACCGATTCGCCCGATTTCAGCAATCATCAATATGGATTCGGAATTGGCGCCTTCGTCCAGGATCGCTGGCGCGTGACCAAGCGGCTCGTGCTCCTGCCCGGCATCCGCTTCGATTACGGCCTGACCAAGAACTCGCTCGGTCAGACGGTGTCGAGCATGTTCGCCGTCGGTCCGCGTCTCGGCGGCACCTTCGATATCACCGGCGACTCCAAGACCATCGTCAGCGCCTACTACGGCCGCGCCAACGAGACGCTCAACCTCCTACCGACGAGCCGCGCCGATATCAGCGCCGTGTCGAACCGCTACCGTTGGGATCCGACGACCAGCAGCTTCGCCTTCGACTCCAGCGCCGGCGGCGCCGGCGGCTATCAGCTCGACCCACACGCCACGCCGCCCCACACCGACGAGGTCAGCGTCTCCGTGGTGCGCGAGTTCTTCCGCAACTCGATCGCCGGCGTCAACTACACCTACCGTCGCATCTCGAACATCTGGGACGCCGTCGAGGTCAACCAGATCTGGGATCCTTCGGGCGGGCGCGTCGTCGGCTACGTCAACGGCACGCCGCAGAAGATCTACAAGTTCACGACGCCCGACGGAAACTCGCGCACGTACCAGGGCATCGACTTCACCGTCGAGTCGCGTCCGTCGACGCACTGGGACTTCTACGCCGCCTACACGCTGTCGTGGCTGTACGGGCCGGGCGCCGACGAGGTGTTCACCGTCGGCACCGGCGGCTCGGCCTTCTACAACCCGCGCCAGTATCGCTACTACGACGGCTTTCTGCCCGAGGATCAGCGCCACCAGTTCAAGGTCCACGGCTCGTACGAGTGGCGCGGCCTCGTCTTCGGCGTGAACTTCGCGTACGCCAGCGGCGCGCCGCTGACCAAGCTCTACTACAACCAGTCCGACGGCACCTTCAGCAACAAGCGCACGCCGCAGGGCACCGACGCGGGCGCGGCGGTCAACGACCCGCGCGCGGTGGCCGAGTTCCGGCTGCCCGACACGTTCCTCATGAACCTGCGCGCGTCGTACGACGCGATGGCGCTCGTGCACCAGCACATCATCGTCATCGCCGACCTGTTCAACGTCTTCAACGCGCAGACGCCGACGACGATCGAGAGCCGCGACGGCCTCTTCTTCGGCCAGGCCAATCGCGGCCGCGTGCAGCCGTTCCACGTGCAGCTGGGGCTGCGCTACATGTACTAGCGTCCCCTTCCGACTCGGGAGGCTAGAAGCTCTGGTTGGCGAAGTGGAAGAAGAAGGCGTGCGGCGTCGACGAGAGCGGGTCGATGAGGATGGCGCCGTCGCGGCCGTTGCCGTTGCGGTGCACGAGGTGGCCGCCGTCGGGGCCGAAGCCGGTGGTGAAGACCGAGATGTGGTTGGCCTTGGCCAGCGCACTCTTGAGCGTCGATTCGATGGTCGCGGACGGCGTGGGCGCGAAGTCGGCGGCGTGCAGCCCGAGCGCGACGTAGTCGAGCGACGCGCCGGTGTGCCAGCCTTCGGCCCAGGTCGCCGGCATGCCGATCTGTGAAACGTCCTTCTCCAGGAAGTCGACGGTCTGCGGGTCGACGGCGGTGATGGCGATGTTGTAGACGGCGCCCTTCATCTTCACCTGCAGATGGATGTGGCTCGAGTCTCCCGAGCAGCCGTGGTTGCCGATGGCGACGACCGACCAGACGTAGCCGTCGAGGCGGCCGTAGCTGTTCGACATGGCGCTGCCGAACTGCGAGACGCACGCGCCTTGCATCGGCGTGCCGTCGTCGGACGGAGTGCCGGCGAGATCG
The DNA here is from genome assembly GCA_028287105.1 of Myxococcales bacterium. GTDB lineage: Bacteria > Myxococcota_A > Polyangia > Palsa-1104 > Palsa-1104 > JAQBQH01. The sequence goes on along the minus strand of JAQBQH010000113.1, from coordinate 427 downwards.
GCGCCGGGCAGATGCGCCAGGTCTAAGCCGCCGCCGTTGCTCGCCGAGCCGAGATCGGGGTCGCTGCCGGGTCCGGTTGGATTGGGACTGGTGCAGGCCGCGAGGAAAACCACGGCAACAATCGCGCGTCGAGACATGGTGACACTCCGATGACTTGGGAGTGAATGTCCCGAGGCACTCCCAACCCTTCATGCGCTTTTTTCTCTCACCGACGGTGCAAACACTTGGTTGCTATGCACGTGGCCATCGCGCGGCGCGACGAATCGATGAAGGCAACCCGCGCTCCGACGCATGTACGAGTATGGGTTGTGGGGGATGGGTGGTCGTTTGCGCGCTGTTGAGCGGCTGTGGCGCGGCCGGAATCCAACATGGCAACGGCGGCGGCGGCGGCGGCGGCACGAGCGGCGGCGGCGGCTCGGGCGGCAGC
>JAQBQH010000111.1 GCA_028287105.1 Myxococcales bacterium | reverse complement strand
AGCACCGGCGCCGACGACGCCGACGCCGCCCGCGCCGACGCCGACGACGCCTGCGCCGACGCCGCCGCCCGCGCGCGAGATCTCGGTCATCGTCGACTCGATCCCCGCCGGAGCCAAGATCCTGCGTGACGGCAAGGTCATCGGCGACACGCCCGAAGCCGTGAAGCTCACCGCCGCCACCGCGCTCGTGCTCGAGAAGGACGGCTACCTGCCGAAGCCGATCACCGTCGACCCGTCGCAGGGCCACAAGACGGTGGTCAAGCTCGAGCGCACGAAGAAGGCGGCCAAGGAGCCGGTCAAGGTCGCGCAGAACGGGTTCAAGCCGGGCGAGCCGGTCGATCCGTACGCGAACGCGCCGCCGTCGAAGGGCGGCACGCCGTCGAAGACGCCCGCGCTACCGACGAAGCCCGCGCCGCCGCCGGCGCCGAAAGCCCCCGCCGACATGCTCACGTCGCGCGTCGAGCGCCAATCGGCGCTCTCGCTCCCGGGCGGCCATCGACTGGGCGCGATCTACAAAGGCGCCGCCGCCGAGGAAGACGGCCGCAGCGACTGGTACGTCGATCTCGAGCTGGGCAAGTGCTACACGTTCGTTGGCGAAGGTGGCGACGGCGTCAAGGCGCTCTATCTGTACCTGTGGGGCCCGCACGGCCGCCGCGTGCGCGATTCGCGCGTCGACACCCCGCACGCGCAGATGACGTGGTGCACGCTCCTGCCCGGCAACTATCACTTCCAGGCCAAGGTCTCCGATGGGAAGGGCGAGTACCGCGTGGGGATCTACACCCGCTGACGTATTCGGTACGGCCATTGCTCTACAAGACGGTCATGGCTGGAACCTTTCACAAGATGGCAAAAGAGACTTCGAGTGCCGTCGGTCGCCCAAAGAGTTTCTTCATCGCCGCGGGGGTGATTGTCCTCTGGGGGGTGAGCGGCCCGATGTTCCATTTTTCCGACACCTGGCAGCTGATCATCAACACCGGTACGACCATCGTCACCTTCTTGATGGTCTTCCTCATCCAGAACACCCAGAACCGCGATTCCAAGGCCGTCCATCTGAAGCTCGACGAGCTCCTCCGCGCCACCCGTTCGGCGCGCAACACCCTCGTCGATCTCGAGAACATGAGCGACGACGAGCTGGAAGAGCTCCAGGACGAGTTCCGCCGCCTGCGCGAGATCGCCTGCGAAGAGGTCTCCGAGCGCGTCCGCAAACGCCGCGAAGCGCTCGTTCTCCAAAAGGGCGAGAATGTCTCGCGCGGCGGGCAGCACTAGCAGCTCGTCGAAACGCGCGGGCTTTGCCGACGGGGCGGGTCAGCGCCGGTGGTGCGACAGGGACAGCGTATTGCCGTCCGGATCCTTGAACCACGCCACCTGATCGCCGTTCGGCGGCGTCCACACGCCATCCTCGTCCTGCTTCATGAACGGCAGATTGAATTGCTCGAAGCGCACGCCGCTTGCGGTGAGCTCGCGGATCGCCGCGTGGATGTCGCCAACCTCCCAGCCGAGTACCGTGCCCTGGGCTGGCTTGAAATCGCCGCGCCCCTTGGCCACCCGCAGCATGGTGCCGTTGGCGTCGAACACGACCGCAAAGTCATCCTCGCTGGTCAATCGAAAGCCCAGCACACCGCCATAGAATGCCCTGGCCTTCTGGACGTCGTTGGTCGTCACGAAGCCGATCATCTTCTCCAATACGGCCATGTTCATCCTCCGATCGCTGCGACTGTAACAGGAGCTGGGCGGTCGGTTGGGCAGCACGCACCGGCCCCGCATTGACGCGGCGCGTCCCCTGCATTATATGGTCTCCCATACAATTGGAGCCCCCCCGATGTCCAGACTCGACGGCGTGACCAGCGACGGTCTGCCAGTTGCGCCCTCCATGGAGCCGGCGCTCGCCGCCGCCCACGTACCGCCGCGCTCCACGCTCGTCGACGCCCGCGTCGTCTTCATCTGCGCCCTCGCCATGGCCGTCGCCCTCGCCGCCGGCGGGGTCGCGCAGCTGCTGACGCGCCTCATCGGCCTCGTCACCAACCTCTCGTTCTATGGCCGCCTGTCGACAGCGTTCGTCTCGCCCGCCGGCCACCATCTCGGCGCCGCGGTCATCGTCGTCCCGGTCGTGGGCGGTCTCCTGGTCGGGCTCATGGCGCGCTACGGCTCGCGGGCCATCCGCGGCCACGGCATCCCCGAGGCGATGGAGCAGGTCCTCACCAACCAGAGCCGCATCCCCGCGCGGATGACGTTCTTGAAGCCGCTCTCGGCGGCGCTCGCCATCGGCACCGGCGGGCCGTTCGGCGCCGAGGGGCCCATCATCGCCACCGGCGGCGCGCTCGGCTCGCTCCTCGGGCAATGGGTCCACGTCAGCGCGCAAGAGCGCAAGACGCTCCTCGCCGCCGGCGCCGCCGCCGGCATGGCCGCCACCTTCGGCAGCCCGGTCTCGGCGGTGCTCCTCGCCGTCGAGCTGCTGCTCTTCGAATATCGCCCGCGCTCGCTCATCCCCGTCTCCTTCGCCGCATCGGTGGCGACGGCCGTGCGCTACGCGTTCGTCGGCTCGGCGGCGGTCTTTCCGATGAGCGATCTCTCGCAGCCGTCGGGCGGCGCGCTCGCCACGTACATCGGCATCGGTGCGCTCATCGGCGTCGCCGCGGTCCTCGTCACCCGCGCCGTCTACGCCGTCGAAGACGGCTTCGAGAAGCTGCCCATCCACTGGATGTGGTGGCCGGCGCTCGGCGGCGTCGCCGTCGGTCTCGTCGGATACGTCGCGCCGCGCACCATGGGCGTGGGCTACGACAACATCGAAGCGATCGTAGCCGGCCACCTCACCGGCAGCGCCCTGGCGATCTTGTGCACCTTCAAGCTCGTCTCGTGGTGCATCGCGCTCGGCTCCGGCACCTCGGGCGGCACGCTGGCGCCGCTCTTCACCGTCGGTGGCGGCCTGGGTGCGCTGCTCGGGAGCGCCGCTGCCGCGCTCCTACCGTCGGTGGGCATCGACGCCCGCGTCGCCGCGCTCGTCGGCATGGCCGCCATCTTCGCAGGCGCCTCGCGCGCGCTCCTCGCCTCGGTGGTCTTCGCCTTCGAGACGACGCGCCAACCGCTCGGCCTCCTGCCGCTCCTCGGCGGTTGCGCCGCCGCCTATCTGATCTCCTGCCTGGCCATGCGCCACTCGATCATGACCGAGAAGATCGCGCGCCGCGGCCTCCACGTCGCCGGCGAATACGTCGCCGACTTCTTGTCGAGCCGCCCGGTGCGCGACCACATGTCGGCTGCCGTCGTGACGCTGCCTGCCGACCAGCGGCTCGACGAAGCGCGCCAGTTCATCGCTTCGCATGGCACCGGCGCGCGCCATCAGGGCTTCCCCGTCCTCGACCCGCACGGGCGGCTCGTCGGCGTGCTGACGCGTCGCGACCTGACCGATCCCGACCGCGACGGCGCCGAGCCGCTGCGCGCGCTCGTCAAGAAGCCGCCCATCGTCCTCTTCGACGACGGCACCTTGCGCGACGCCGTCGACCAGATGGCGCGGGCCGCCGTCGGCCGCCTGCCGGTCTTGTCGCGCGCCGACGGGCGTCTGTGCGGCATCGTCTCGCGCTCCGACGTCCTCGTCGCCGAGGCGCGTCGTCTCGCCGAGCATCACTGAATCAGCTAAGCTGCGCCGCCATGCACGCCCCCGAGCCTCGCCCGCGCGTGCCGCTCCTCGTCCAGCTCGTCCTCGCCCTCATCGCCGGTGGCCTCGTCGGCGCCGCGCTCGGCCCGCGTGTCGCGGTGCTCGGCGAGCTGGCGCTGGTCTTCGTCAAGCTGCTCAAGCTCCTGGCCACGCCGCTCGTCTTCGTCGCCATCATCGACACCTTCGCCACGACGCGCTTGCCGCCGCGCCGCGCGCTGGTGCTCCTGCCCATCTCGACCATCAACGCCCTCGTCGCGGCCGCCATCGCCATTGGCCTGGCGCACGCGCTCCCGCTCGGTCGCTTCGTCGATCTCGTGCGCCTCCGCCAGCTGGTCCTGCAGCCCGCGCCGCCGCCGCCGCACGCCATCGCGCTCCTCCTTCGCGGCATCGAATATCTGCTCATCGAGAATCTCTTGTGGGTCATCGGCGCGGCGCTCCTGACCGGCCTCCTGGTGCGCGCGCTCGGCCAGCGCCCTTCCGGCAAGCGCATGGCGCGGCTCGCGCACGACGGCTTCGCGCTGCTCATGCGCGCGCTCGGCGTCGTCGTGCGGCTCGTGCCGCTGGCCGCCTTCGGGGTCATGGCCAAGGTGGTCGGCACCAGCGGCCTCGCCATCTTCCCCGTGCTGGGTGTCTTCGTCCTCCTCGTCACCGTCGGCATCGCGCTGCACGTCTTCGCCTGGTACGGCCTCGTCCTCAAGCTCCTCGCGCGCACCTCGCCGGCGCGCTTCTTCCGCCTCGGCGGCGACGCCCTCGGCACCGCGCTCGGCGCCGGCTCCAGCCTGGCGACGCTGCCGGTCACGCTGCGCACGCTCGAAGAGCGCATGGGCGTCTCGCAGGAATCGGCGCGGCTGGCGGCAGTGGTCGGAACCAACCTGAACCACGACGGCATCGTGCTCTACGAAGCGGCCGCCGCGCTCTTCGTCGCGCAGCTCTACGGGATCGCGCTCACCGTCGCTGCACAGGTGAAGGTGGTCGGCCTCGCCATTCTCGCCGCCGTCGGTATCGCCGGCGTTCCCGAGGCGGGGCTGGTCACGCTCGCGCTCGTCCTCGGCCGGGCCGGCCTGCCGCTCGCCGCCGTGCCGCTGGTGCTGCCCGTCGACTGGATGCTGGGCCGCCTGCGCGCCACCGCCAACGTCGCCAGCGACATGGTCGTCGCGACGCTGCTCGACCGCTGGAAGTAACGCGACCGCGCGCCGCTACCAGCGCATCTCGTGCGAGATCGGATCGAACCACATCTTCTTCGCCGGGACTGAAACCCACTCGCCGCGCGGCCAGTGAATCGCGCTCAGCCGCCCACCGTAGACGCAGCCGGTGTCGAGGCCTTTGACGAGCGGACGGTCCACTTTGCCCATTTTGGCCCAGTGTCCGTAGATGACCGTCTCCGGTCCGCGCCAGCTCTCGAACCACGGCTTACCGTCGACGGCGCGAATCCGGGTCAGCTCTGCGCGCGTACACTCCTCGGGCCGCTTGCCCGGCGCGATCCCCGCGTGCACCAGGATGACGCCGGCCGCGCCGTCGTCGAGGCGCTGAAAGGTCGGCCAGGTCCGGATCCATTCGATCCACGACGCCAGCTCGCCGCCGAGCTGCGCGCGCACGCGGTTGATGGTGTCGCCGTCGAGACCGGAGAGGAGGGCGTCTTCGTGATTGCCGACGACGACCCGCGCGTCGTAGCGCCTGGCCAGCTCGAGGACCGCGCGGCTGTCGGGGCCGCGGTTGATGAGGTCGCCCACGAAGGCCAGTCGCTGCCGCGCCGGGTCGAACTTCGCGACGGCGAGGAGCTCCACGAGCTCCTCGTGGCAACCCTGCACGTCGCCCACGACCAGCTGCTCCTCGACCATGGTACCTACTGTAACCGATCGGTCCGATGCCGCATCCAATGACCATGCTGACCGCGGAGGCCGTCCGCTACGAGGAGCCGCCGGCTCCGGCGTGGGACGTTGGCCGACCCCAACGCGCCATCTATGACCTCGAGCTGGCCGGCGAAATCGGGCGCGCGGTGCTCGACGTCGGCTGCGGCATCGGAGAGCACGCGCTCTTTTTCGCCGAGCGCGGCCACACGGCCTGCGGCGTCGATCCGTCGGCGCGCAGCATCGCCAAGGCGCAGAAGCGCGCGCGCCAGCGCAACCTGCCGATCTGCTTCGTCGTCGAGGAGCTGTTGCAGCTCGGGCGGCTGGGCATGCCGTTCGACGCGGCGGTCGACGCCGGCAGCTTTCATCGCATCGACATCGCCGCGCGCGCCGACTACGCGGCGTCCTTGCGCACCGTCGTCAAGCCCGGCGGACGGCTGTTCGTCTTGTGCTTCGGCGATCACGAGCGCGGCCGCGGCGGACCGCGTCGCGTGTCGCAGGACGAGCTGCGCGCGACCTTCGATCGTGGCTGGCGGATCGACGGCATCGACAGCAGCTCCATCGAGAGCCACATCTATCCGGGCGGCGCCAACGCCTGGCTCCTGCGCGCGACCCGCACGAGCTGAGCTACGACGAGCGGCGCGTCCGATCGACCCAGTCGGCGAGCCAGGCCGACGACTCGGCCGGCACGAGGTGGGCGGTAGCGCGCAGTAGATCGGCGAGCAGCTCGCCCGCGGTGGCGTAACGCACGCGCGGTCCGAAGCGGGTCGCCTTGGCGACGATCGGATCGAGCACCCGCAAAAGGCCGGGGCGTAGCTCCGACGGCGCCGGCAAGGGTGGCCACTGCTTGGCATCGCTCGCGGGCGGCGTCACCCGACGGCCGGTGCACAGCTCGTGCAGGATGAGGCCGACGGCGTAGACGTCGCTGCGGCGATCGGGCGGCTTGCCCGCGTACTGCTCGGGCGCGTGGCGGTCGCTCGCCGACGGTGGCGCGCCGAAGTCGGCGAGCTTGACCGCGTTGTGGCGGCCGACCAGCACATTGGACGGCTTGATCGATCCGTGCACCAGCGGGCGTCGCGCCTGCCGCTCGTCGCGCGCCTCGGTGGCGGCGTCGAGCGCGCGACAGATCGCCGCGATGATGGCGACGGTCTGCGGCAGCGGCAGCGCTTCATCGCGCGCGTGCAGATCGAGGAGCAGCGCGTCGAGCGTGCAGCCCTCGACGTACTCCATGGCGACGTAGCCCACCTCGTCGCTGCCGACGTCGTAGACCTGCGCGATGTTGGGATGCGTCAGGCGCTGCTGGCGCCGCGCCGCCGCGAGGAAGCTGTCGCGATCGCTCGGCCGCACCGTGCCGATCAGCTTGAGCGCGACGGTCCCCGCCACGCTCTTGACGAACGACTGCGCCAGGTACACGTCCGCGGACGAGCCGCGCCCGAGCGGCTGCAGGAGGCGATAGCGTGACGCGATGAGGTCGCCGCGCGGGTCGACGACGATCGGCACCGACTCCCACGCGGGGCGCAGCTGCGTGATCGGCGTCGGCATCGGCTGGCTCCACGCCAGCGACAGCGGCCCGCCGTCGCGGCGGAGCTTCTCGCGCGAGGTGATGAGCGGCTCCATCCGATGCGTCGGCGCGCTGTCGTCATCGGTCGGCAGCGTCTCCTGGCGCGAGGTCACGGCATCGTCGAGGTTGGGCAGCTCGCGACGTCGGCGATGCTCGACGAAGGTCCACAGCGCCATCGCAAAGGCGGCGACCAGCGCGACCCGGCCGGCCCACAGCGCACCGCCGCCGCCCGCGCGCACGGCGGCGCGCACGGCCAGCGACGGGGCCGACGCGAGCGCGAGCGGCGCGTTCACGACCCGCGCACCGGCGGCCGGCGCCTCCGCCGACAGCGGTAGAGGCGGGGCGTCGAGCCCGATCAGCTCCGCCACCACGCCGCTGGCCGCGAGCGACTGCGCCAGCGGCGCCAGATCGAGGCGCGTCGCCACCGCCACCGACCCCTTGAGCGCGCCGTGGGCATACAGCGGATCGACCGCCGCCGCCGCCATCACCGTGAGCGCGCCGTCGCGGACTTCGATGCGCGTCTCCTCGGGATGGGCAAGCGACAGCGGCCGCGCCCCCTCGGGTACGCGCATGAGCGACAGCGGGGCGTGGCCGCGACGCAGCTGGAACAGCTCGATCGTCTCGTGCGCGCCCGGCGTGAAGACGAAGCCCTCGGCGCGCGCCATTTCGCGCACCGCCGCCGCGTCGGTCTCGACCGCGCCGCGCACCGTCGGCGTCTCTGCCAGCTCCTCGGCGCGCAGCCGCGCCGTTGCCACCGCCGTCTGCAGGAGGCCGGCGACGCGATCGGCCAGCGCCGCGGCGTCGGTCCGGGCGCTGTCGACGACGTGCGACGCCGACCAGCGCGCCCACGCCGCCAGGCTGACACCGCACAGTGCCAGCGCGGCCGCGCCGACTGCGAGCCCCGCCGTGTGGTTCGCGCGCGCCAAATTGGTGCCTCCTGGCGCTATTTAGAATCAGCGATAATCCGATTCAAAGTGTAAAACTTTGAATCGATAAACAATGACATTCGCTGACATGTCCGACGGCAAATGCGCACGTTGTGCTGCTGACATAAAATAACCCGCGCGTTCGATGAGTCGCGGATCGTCGCTACCCGAAGGTGCAGGAGTCGCGGAGATCCTCTAGACCTGTTATAATTGTTCCGTCGTGCGAATTCTGTTGGTCGACGATGATCCGGACGCCACGCGGCTCTACCGCACCATGCTCGTCAGCGACGGGCACGAGGTGGTGGTGCTCGACTCGGGCATCGACGCCGTCGAGGCTGCCAGCGCCACGCCGTTCGACCTCGTCATCACCGACTTCAACATGCCCGGCATCAAGGGCGACGTGACGCTCTCGCTCTTGCGCGCGCGCCTGCCGTCCCTACCCGTGATCATCATGACGAGCGAGACCTCGGCCGTCGTCGAGAAGCGCGCGCGCGATGCCGGCGCAGCCGCGTTCTTGCGTAAGCCCTGCGCCTCGGATGTCCTCGCGCGCACCATCGCGCGCGTCGCCAAGAAGCCACGCGCCGCCAGTCGCTGAGATCACCGTAAGGTGTCGAACGGATCCGGGCATTTACGCGGTTGACGCGCCTAGCCACCTGCCTAGGTTGGTCGCGTCTGGAGGCCGCGCGCCATGACCACGCTCCTTCTCGTCGACGATCGTGAGCTGTTCCGCGAAGGCTTTCGCCTCCTCCTGGCTGCGCAGCCGGAGTTCGACGTGGTGGGCGAGGCGAGCGCCGCGCATACCGCGTACGAGCTGGCAGGCACGCGCAGCCCGAACGTCGTCATCGTCTCGAGCGATCTCGACGGCCTCGGCGCGACCACCGTGGTGCGCGAGCTATTACGGCGCCAATCGGACGGAAAGATCCTGATGCTCAGCTCGCGCAGCGACGACGACGGCGTGCACCAGGCGCTCGCCGCCGGCGCGCGCGGCTTCGCGCTCAAGCATCAGCCGTCGGGCCAGGTGTTCGACGCCGTGCGCGCCGTCGCTGCCGGCCACGTCTATCTGGCGCCGCAGATCTCGCAGGTGGTGTTGCAGGATCACCTGCGGCTGCGTCGCGGCGAGACGACCCAGGCCGGCCCCTGCGACGGATTGTCGCGGCGCGAGCGCGACGTATTCGAGCTGTTGGTGCGCGGCAACCCCAACCGCCGCATCGCCCGCATCCTCGGCATCAGCCCGAAGACCGTCGAGACGCACCGGGCGCACGTGCTGCGCAAGCTCGGCGTGCACTCGATCGTCGACCTGATCCGCTTCGCGGCGCGGCATCAGCTGCCGCTCGACTAGCGTCCCGAGTCGGAAATCCACAGCGACTGGTCCGCCTCGTCAGACGTAGAGGCTCGGTTGCCGCGCTCCCCCCGTCAGCCGCGGCTACTTCCCGCAGCCCCAATTCGCGCGGCAACCGAAACCCGACCTACCTGCCAGCTCCGCCCCCCGAGGCGAGCAGCATTGCCAACATCGTATACAACGTGAACCGGACACGGTCGGAAATCGCCGCCTTGAACGAAATTGTGCGGCACGCCCGTCCCGCGGGCGCGGTCGTGCTTACATGTATCCCCATGCGATTTGGCAGAGACGACGACGCCGATAGCTCTCAGATGGAAGACCGGCGCGGCATGCGCATGGGCGGCGGGATGGCGCTCGGAGGCGGCGGTCTGGGGATCGCCGGAGTCGTCATTTACGTCCTGATCCGCCTGCTGGGCGGCAACGTCTCCGTCGACGACACGAGCGGCGGCGGCGCCGCGGCACCGGCCGCCTCGCCGCAGGTTCCGAACAACCAGGAGCTGGGCGGCAGCTGTGAAGGCGTGACCTCGACGTCCAACCCGGCCAAGTTCATCTCGTGCGTCGTCAGCAACGTCCAGCGCTTCTGGGCGCGCACGCTGCCGCGCGAGGGACAAAAGTACGAGCCGGCGCACATGGTGCTGTTCACCGACGCCACGCCCTCGGGCTGCGGCAGCGCCACTGCCGCCACCGGCCCGTTCTATTGTCCCCTCGACGGTAAGGTCTACCTCGACGTCGGGTTCTTCCGTGAGCTCGAGCGGCGCTTCCACGCGCGCGGCGGCGACTTCGCGCAGGCCTACGTGGTCGCGCACGAGTACGGGCACCACATCCAGGCGCTGCTCGGGATCGAGCGCAAGGTGCGCATGGCGCAGCGTCAGGATCGCGAGACGCGCAACGCCATGTCGGTGAAGCTCGAGCTGCAGGCCGACTGCCTGGCCGGCGTGTGGGGACACTCGGCGTACGAGAAGGGAACCGTCTCGAAGAGCGAGGTGGCGCAGGCGCTCGATGCCGCGGCTGCCGTCGGTGATGACCGCATTCAGAAGGAAGTGCAGGGCCGCGTGAACCCCGAGAGCTTCACGCACGGCTCGTCGGCGGAGCGGCAGCGCTGGTTCGAGACCGGGATGAGCTCGGGCGACCTGCGCGCCTGCGACACCTTCGGGCGCTGATCGCGCGCCGGCGAATCGACGCGCGTCAGGTTCAGCCGGTCTTGCGCCAGGCGCGCAGCACCTCGGCGACGCCCCACGCCTGCGCGATGCAGCCGCGTGGCGTGAACGGCGGCTCGGCGTCGAAGATCTCGCTCACGCTGCCGACGCACGCCTCGTAGAGGTGGTGCGAGAAGCCGTCGAGCAGCTGGCGCGCGCCGGCGCGGTCGTCGGGGTGGACCCGCAGCCAGGCGTCGACGAACGGCCCGATGAGCCAGCTCCACACGGTGCCCTGATGGTAGGCGGCGTCGCGCGTGCGCAGGTCGCCCCAGTAGCGCGCCTTGTAGTCGGGATTGTCGGGCGCGAGCGAACGCAGCCCGACCGGCGTCAGGAGCTTGTCGCGCACCACCTCGACCACGGGCTCCCAGCGCGCGCGCGCCAGGATGGGATGCGGCAAGGAGACGGCGAAGATCTGATTGGGACGGCAGGCGTCGTCGTCACCATGTTCGCCGTCGACGAGGTCGTAGAGCCAGCCGCGCTTGGCGCACCAGAAGCGCTCGTTGAAGCTGCGCTGCGCGCGCTCGGCGTGTCCCGCCATGGCCGCGGCGTCGTCGTGGGCGCCGGCTTCGCGCATCCAGCGCTCGGCGACGCAGAGGGCGTTGTACCAGAGCGCGTTGATCTCGACCGCCTTGCCGCGCCGGGGCGTGACGACCCAGTCGTCGACCTTGGCGTCCATCCAGGTGAGCTGATAGCCGCCCTGCCCCTGCCTGAGGAGGCCGTCGTCGGGATCGACGCCGATGCCGAAGCGGGTGCCGCGCACATGGTGATCGACGATCGAGCGCAACAGCGGCACGAGGAGCTCGAGCGTGTTGCGATCGCCGGTGACCGTGAGGTAGCGATCGATCGCGTGGAAGAACCACAGCGTGGCGTCGGCCGTGTGATAGACGCCTTCGTTCTGCCCGTCGGGGAAGAAGTTGGGGATGAGCCCGTCGCGGACGTACTGCGCGAAGGTGCGCAAGATGTAGCCGGCTTCGAGGTGGCGGCCGGTCGACAGCGTCAGGCCGTCGAGGCTGATCATGGTGTCGCGGCCCCAGTCGGTGAACCAGTGATAGCCGGCGATCACGGTGCTCAATTCGTCGCCGTAGGCGTGGGCCCGCTCCGACTCCTGCGTGCGCCCCGAAGGCTCGTTGATGAATTGGTCGGCCGCCAGCACCAGCTCCGCCGAGATGCCGTCCTGCGCGTGCGGACCGGCGAGCGCCAGCAGACGACGCCGCCGGCCGCG
>JAQBQH010000109.1 GCA_028287105.1 Myxococcales bacterium | reverse complement strand
GCCAAGAGCGCCCACGCCGCGGCCGCGCCCTCGTCGAGCGCCACCGCGCGCGCCAGCGCCGCCTCGGCCGCCGCCTCGTCACCGTCGCCAAACGCGCGCTCGGCCGCCTCGAGGTGCCAGGCCGCCGCGTCGGGGTCCGCCTTGAGCGCCGCGCGCGTCTGCTTCTCGCGCACCTTGTCCTCGACGCTCTCTTCGTCGAAGACGTCCTTGAACTCGCCCTCGCGATCGACGAGCAGCCCCTCGCGCGCCATGAACGCCGCCAAAAAGCGCTCCAGCGTCGAGCCGACGACGATGACGGCTCCGTCGTCATCGCGCGAGCGCACGCGCCCGCCGGCGTCGAGCTCCAGCGCGCCTTCGGGCCACTCGCCGAGACGCAACGCCCCGTCGGGGAGCGCCGCCGCGTCGCGCAGCCGCACGATGGTCGCGGTATCGGTGAAGAGCCGCGCGCCGTCCCACGAGCGGTAGAAGTCGACGAGCTGCTCCGGCAGCGCCCGCGCCGCCAGCTCCGCCGCGGGCACCGGGTCGCCCAGCTCGTGAACGCCGTCGGCATACCTGCCAAGCTCGACGCGGAATCTCTCGAAGAACGCCATCGGCTCTTCGCTCGCTAGGGCGCGGCGCGGCAGCGCACGTACGAGCGGTCGCGTATCTTGCGCTCGGCGTCGCGCAGCGCGCGCACCGTCCCGACGTCGGGTTTGCCGTCGGGCGGCGCCACTTCCCAGGCGCGGCACATCGCCCACGCGCAGTCGCCGAACGCGCGCTGCGTGCACTGCGTGTTGGCGTAGCTGACGAGCGCCTGCGCCAGCCGCTGTTGCAGCCGCGCGTGCGCCGGCGTGCCCTCGGTCGTGTCGTCGAGCAGCCGGATCGCCTCGTCGAGCGCCTTGCGATCGCCGACCTTGACCTTGGCCATCGCCGCGGCCGCCACCTTCTCGTCGAGCGGGGCGCTGGCGGCGAGATGATGCAGCCGTCGCGCTTCGGGGTTGGCCGGATCGAGCTCCAGCGCCTTCTCCAGCTCGCCCTGCGCCTCGACGTACTTGTGATCGTTGAGCGCCGTCCGCCCCTGGCGCAGGTGACCGTCGGCCTGGCGCGCGATGCGCGTGATCGCGTCTTTGCCCGGCGCCTGCACCGGCGCCGGCTTGCGCACGAGGAAGACGATCATGACGATGACGAGGATGAGCGTCGCCGCCGCCGCGCCGACCATCATGAAGAACTGGCCGCGCGGCACCTCGGTGGTGACGGCGCTCGTGCCGTGGATCGTGTCGCCCTCGACGCGGAAGTTGAGCTCGCCGAAGCGCACCGTATCGCCGGGCCGCACCGCCGCACGTCCGACCTTGCGGCCGTTGAGGAAGCTTCCGTTCGACGATCCGAGGTCCTCGATCTCCAGCTCCGCCGCGCCGCGCCGATACAGCTTGGCGTGCTTGCGCGACAGCGACGGATCGTCGAGCACCACGTCGTTGTCGACGGCGCGCCCGACCGCGACCTCCATCGCCGTGAGCTCGAACACGCGCCCGTCATAGGGGCCGCCTTCGGAGACCAGCCGCATCGGCGGCAGCGACGACTGCACCGCGCCCGGCACCGGCGTGACGCGCGGCTGCCTGGGCGCCGGCTCGCTCGGCATCATCGGCTCGAGCGCCAGACGAAACTCGGCGACATCGATGCGCGTCTCGGCGCTGACGTAGGTCGGCTGCGTGATGCGCACGCCGTCGACGATGACGCCGTTCGCCGATCCCTCGTCGACGATGCAGGGCTGTCCGCCCTCGAGATAGACCTTGGCGTGACGGCGCGACACCGACGCGGACGGCAGGATGAGCTGTCGATCCGCGTCGCGGCCGATGGTCAGCTCACCCGCCATGAGCTCGAAGCGGCCGACCTCGCGTCCGTCGCGGTCGAGCGCGCTAACTCGCCACATTCAGTCTGCGTATCCCATCAGCGAAACAGGGATGGCGGCGCGCCCTCCGCCCAGCTCGGCACGTGTCCGCTTGGCGAGAAGCGCCCGCCCATCTCCGGCTTGAACGAGAAGATCGGCTGCATCCCGCTGACGCCGACCTCGGCGATTTCTCCGACGCGCGGCTCGCCTTCGGCCGAGCGCGACAGATGCACCACGATGTGAACCGCGCGCGCGATCTCCTCGGCGAGCGCTTCCGCCGACGGCGCCTCGGGCGCCAATCGCGCCATCGACGTCAGGCGCGCCACCGCGTCGCGCGGCGAGCCGGCCTGAACGGCGCACACGCAGCCGTCGAGCCCACCGGCCAGCGCGCTGATGAGATCGAGCGACTCCGCGCCGCGCAGATCGCCGACGATGAGCCGCTCCGGCTTGAGACGAAGCGCGTTGTTGAGCGCGTCGCGCGCCTTGGCTCCGCGACCTCCGACGAGCGGGATCCACGGCCCGTCGCCGAGATCGAGCTCCTCCGCTTCCTCGACGGACACGATGCGCTCGCCTTCGTCGGCCGCGCGCGACAGCGCCGTCAACAGCGTCGAGCGCCCGCTCGCCGCCGGCCCCGACACGACGATGTTGCGCCGCGCCTTGACCGCCAGCTCGAGGAACTCGCCCATGCCCTGCGACAACAGCCCCTGTCCGACGAGGTCACTGAGCCGCACCGCCTCGCGACGAGGCCGGCGCAGCGTGATCGCCGGACCGCGCGCCGCCAGCGGCGGAAGCGCCGCCGTCAGCAGCAATCCGTTCTCCACCCGCGCCTCGACCAGCATGCCGTTGGCGCGCGCCGCGTCGAGATCCCGCCCGCGACCCGCCCGCGACAGGAGGCGCTGCAGCACCCGCTCGACCGCGTCGGGCGAGCTGAACCACTTGGGCAGAAGCGACAGCGTGCCCTCGCGCTCGACGAAGATGCGATCGTGCCGCGCCACTGCGATCTGGTGCACGTTCTCGTCGCTGAGGAGCTCCTCGAGCGGTCCGACGCCCAGGGTCTCCTGCACGACGTCCTTCGAGAGCGCTTCGGTGTCGAGGCCGGCCGGCAGGCTGCCGTCGGCGCTGAGCTGATCGACGAGCTGCCCCGCCGTCGTCGCCGCGCGCGCCCAGGTATCGGCGTCGGCTGCGACGTCAGAGCCGGCGCGCAGATCGAGCGACTGCATCAGGCGCACCGACAGGTCGCGCATGACATCGCTGATGCGTTGACGCTTCTGATCGTCGGTGGAGAGGCTCCCGGACGGACGGCGCGCGGGCGCCGCGGCGGTCTGCGGCACCGACGAGGGGCGCGCTTGCGGACGCGGAGCCGGCGCCGGACGCGGCGCCGGTGCGGGCGTGGCCGCAGGAGCCGGCGAAGGACGCGGCGCCATCGACGGCAAATCGGTTCGCGACGCCGGACGCGGCGCCGGTGCC
>JAQBQH010000086.1 GCA_028287105.1 Myxococcales bacterium | reverse complement strand
CGGCTTTCGCGGCGCGCTCAAGGGCGTCTTCGCGGCGCCGCCGGTGCAGCGCTTCGTCGAGCACATGTACGGCATCGTCGTGATCCTCGGCAAGCCCAAGAGTCGCGGCGTCGTGCGGCTCGCCTCGGCCGATGCGTCGCAGCAGGCGTTCGTCGACCCGCGCTACTTCTACGCGCGCGAAGATCTCGACACGCTGGTCAAGGGCGTGGAGTTGGCGCGCACCGTCGGCTCGTCGGCGCCGCTGCGCGACTGGGGCAACCTGGAGCTCATGCCCGGCAAATGGGTCAACAATGAGAAGAAGCTCGCCGAGTGGATCCGCAAGAACGTGATGACCACGTACCACTTCTCGGGCACGTGCAAGATGGGCAACGGCAACGACGCCGTCGTCGACGGTGAGCTGCGCGTGCGCGGTGTGGCCGGCCTGCGCGTCGCCGACGCGTCGATCATTCCGTCGGTGCCGGTGTCGGCGATGAACGCGCCGAGCATGATGATCGGCTGGCGCGCGGCGCAGTTTCTGCGCGCGGGGAAGGCGGCCGCGAGTACTAAAAGCGGCCGATCGACTTCATCAGCTGTGCTCGCGCCGTAGAGACGTTGTAGTCGGCCTGCACCTTCTGCGCGGCGGCGTTGGTGAGCGCCACCTGCGCATCGCCAAGCTCGATGACGCTGCCCACGCCCGCCTGGTAGCGCCCCTCGGCGAGCCGCAGCCGTTCGCGCGCGTTGATCAGCGCCTCGTCGGAGGCCGAGAGGGCCGCCTTGGCCGCGCGCACCGCGAGCCGCGCCTGGTCGACCTCGAGCCGGGTCTGCTGGCGCAACAGGTCGCGCTGCGCCCTCAACCCATCGAGGTTCGCCTTCTGCTCCTTGACCGTGTAGTAGGTGAGCCCGCCCGAGAAGAGCTGCCAGTTCACGGTGAGCGTGAAGTTCCAGTTCCACACGAGGTGCGCGAGATCGGTGCCCGAGTCGGTGAGCGCCGTCGACGCCGTCAGCGACGGGCCATAGCCCGTGCGCGCCGCCCACACCGCCAGCTCCTGCGACTGCACCTGCCGGTCGATGCTCACGAACTCGGGCCGCGCCTTGAGCGCCTCGTCGAGCAGCGGACCGATCTGGCTCTCCTCGCCGTCGACGGGCGCGATGGTGACGTCCTCGACGTCGTAGTCGGTCGGCCCTTCGACGCCCATGGCCTGGTTGAGCTGCGCCTTGGCCACGGCGTAGTTGTTCTCGGCGTTGATGAGCTGCACCTGCGCGTTGGCGCGATCGGTGCGCGCCTGCGCCAGATCGATCTCGGGCCGCGTGCCGACCTTGACGAAGCCGTCGATCTGCTGGAGGTGCCGCACCTGGTTGGCCAGCGTCTCGCCGGCGACGTTGACGAGCGACTTGTTGGCGCGCGCCGCGAAGTAGAAGGTGCGCACCGTCAGCGTCGTCAAGAGGCGCTGCGCCTTCTCGGTGGCCTCGAAGCTCTCGGCGGTGGCGACGTTGGCGCGCCAGCGCGCCAGCTGGCCCGAGGCATCCCAGAGCGTCTGCGACGCCGTCAGCGAGAAGTTGAAGCGATCGCAGCTGGCCCACGACAAGACGCCGCTGCTGGGCGGCGCGCCGCCGGTCCCGCCGCCGAACGCGATGCACGCCGGCACCGACCCGGCCGACGAGTTCGACGTGGCGCGCGAATAGGTGGCCAGCCCGAGCACCTGTGGTAACAGCGGCGCGCGTGCCTCGCCGGCGCGCGCCTTGGCCGCATCGGTGTTCGCGTGCGCCTGCCGCAGCGTCGGTTGTGCCTTTTGCGCCGTAGTCAGCGCGTCGGCGAGCGTGAGGATCTTGGCTTGAGCAAAGAGGACGAGGATCGCAGCGGTCATGTCTACTCGTATCGAAGCGCGTCGATCGGATCGAGCCGCGACGCCTTGTAAGCGGGATAGAGCCCGAACCCAATTCCCACGATCGCCGAGAAGGCGACGGCGGCCACCACGATATCCGGCCGCACCAGCGTTGCCCAACCGAGGCTCGACGCCAGGACGCGCGAGCCGATCACGCCGAGGAGGAGCCCGAGCATGCCTCCCAGCGTCGACAGCGTCATCGCCTCGACGAGGAACTGCATCAAGATGTTGCGCGGCTTGGCCCCGACCGCCATGCGCAATCCGATCTCGCGCGTGCGCTCGGTGACCGAGACCAACATGATGTTCATGATGCCGATGCCGCCGACCAAGAGCGACACGGCGGCGATGACGTTGAGCAGCGTCGTCATCGTCTTGGTGCCCTCCTGCTGCGAGTTGGCCAGCTCGGTCAGGTTGCGGATGAAGAAGTCGTCTTCGGTGCCCTGGACGTGATGGCGATCGCGGAGGAGGTTCGTGATCTGCGTCTCGGCGCGCGCGGTGTCGGTGTTCGAGTTGGCGCCGATGTAGAGGATGCCGTTCAGGTAGTTCTTGAGGCCGCCCTGCACCTTGGCGCCGAAGGTCGTGTAAGGCACGTAGACCGCGTCGTCATAGTCCTGCCCCATCGCCGACTGCCCCTTCTTGGTGAGCACGCCGATGACCTGGAACGGGACGTTCTTGATGCGCACCACCTGGCCGATCGGATCGGAGTTGGCGCCGAACAGCTTGTCGACGACGGTCTGGCCGACGACGACGACCTTGGCGCCCGCTTCGATGTCGCTCTGCTGGATGGTGGCTCCGCGCGCCACGCCCCACGAGCGGATGAGGAAATACTCGGGCGAGGTGCCCTGGATGGAGGTGGTCCAGTTTTGATCTTCGCTCATCACCTGCGCCTGCGAGCGCAACACCGGCGCGACGTAGCGCACCGACGGGACCTCGTCACTGATGGCGCGCATGTCGTCCCACGTCAGCGTCGGCTGCGAGCCCGAGCCGCCGCGCGCGCCGCCCGTCGAGGTCGAGCCGGGCATGACGATGAGGAGGTTGGAGCCCATGGCGGCGAACGCCTCTTCGACCTTCGCCTTGGCGCCCTCGCCGATGGCGACGGCGACGATGACCGCCATGACGCCGATGATCATGCCGAGCGTCGTGAGGAACGAGCGCATCTTGTTGCGCAAGAGCGCGCGCAACGCCACGCGCAGCGTGTGCAGCATGTTCATGGCGCGACTCGCGCGCTCACACCGATACCTCGGCGTCGGGCGACGGCATGGTCGCGACCGCGAGCGCCGCGTCCTTGGGCGTCTGCCGCTTGTCGGACAAGACGTGGCCGTCGCGCATGACCACCACGCGCGCGGCGTAATCGGCGATGTCGGACTCGTGCGTGACGAGGACGACCGTGATGCCTTCCTTACCGAGCGCCTGGAACAGCGCCATCACCTCGACGCTGGTCTTGGAGTCGAGGTTTCCCGTCGGCTCGTCGGCCAGGATGACCTTGGGCCGCCCGACGATGGCGCGCGCGATGGCGACGCGCTGCTGCTGGCCGCCCGAGAGCTGCGCCGGATGGTGATCGAGCCGCTGCGCCAGCCCGACGCGCTCGAGCGCCTCGACCGAGCGCTTCACGCGCTCCTTGGTGGCAACGCCTTGATAGAGGAGCGGCAGCTCCACGTTCTCGACAGCGCTCGTGCGCGACAAGAGATTGAAGCTCTGGAACACGAAGCCGAGCGTGCGGTTGCGAATCTCCGCCAGCGCGTTGCGATCCATGCGCGACACCTCGCGCCCGTCGAGCAGATACTCGCCCAAGGTGGGGCGATCGAGGCAGCCGACGATGTTCATGAGCGTCGACTTGCCCGATCCGGAGCTGCCCATGACGGCGATGAACTCGCCGGCTTCGACGGTCATGCTGACACCGCGCAGCGCGTGCACCTCGACGTCGCCCATCTTGTAGACCTTGCGAACGTCGGCGAGCGAGATCAACGAGGGCATGGTTAGAACCCGCGCATGCGTGGCCCAGCCGGAGGCGCGCCGGTCGCCGGCTTGCCGGTGCCGCTCACCAGATCGGTCACGACTTCGTCGTTTTCCTTGAGGTCGCCTTCGAGCATCTCCGACACGGTGCCGTCGCTGACGCCGACGCGAATCGAGACCGGCTCGGGCCGCTCGCCGCGCAGCACCCAGACCTGGCGGCGATCGGTCGCCATCTCGCCGCGCTTGCCGCGCGCGGGGCCGCCCGGAGCCCCCGGCGCCGACGGCAGCGCGCTCGCGCCCG
>JAQBQH010000084.1 GCA_028287105.1 Myxococcales bacterium | reverse complement strand
GCCGCCACCTCGCGCGATACGGTGCGCTCGCGCGCGATGACCGGCAAACCGGCGCGACAGCTCAAGACGGCCTGGACCGAAGCGTGGGATGCAAAAGAGTCGCCCGGCACCCTGCCGCTTCCGCTCCAGTTCATGGCGACGTCCGACGCCATCAATCGAATCCATTACCACGCCGCGCACACGCCGACCTCCAGGGCGCACCAGCTGCTCGGCTCTGCCGTCGGACAGATCGTCGGCCGCATGAACGCCATCCGCCCCGCCGCCGACCTCGTCGAAGAGATCGCCGCCGACTACGCGAGGACCCTCCGCCGTCTCGGCGAGTGACGCGAGCCGGCGGCAGGTCCGCGTTTACCGATGGGCAGCGGCACCGAGCGGAATTGCAGGGCAGTCGGCGGGATGAGCGCGCGGGGCCGGCGCTGTAGCTTTGGAGCATGAGAACGACGTTCGTCTTCCTGCATGGATCGTTTCACGCCGCCTGGAACTGGCACAAGGTCGTGCCGCTCGTCGACAAGCGCGGACATCGGGGGCTGGCGCTCGATCTGCCGGCGCACGGTCTCGATGCGACCACGCCCCGTGCCGCTACGCTCGACGCGGCGGTCGACAAGGTGCTCGCGATCGTCGACGCGGAGGTGGACCCCGTCATTCTGGTCGCGCACAGCCGCAACGGCATCGTGATCTCGAAGGCGGCCGAGCTCCGACCCGAGAAGATCGCCGGGCTCGTGTACCTGGCGGCGTATCTGGTGCCGAACGGCAAGTCGATGATGGACTACGCGGTCGATGACACGGAGTCGCTGGTCGTGCGCAACCTCGAGCCGCCCTTCGACGAGCGCCGCGTCCGGCTTCTCCTGCGCCTCTGCCGCAACCGTTTCTTGCGCTGGCTCTTGCCGCGCATCCTGCCGGCGTCGCTGCAGAGCCACGCGCTGGTGCGCTCGGCCTACCGCGAGGCGCTCTATCACGACTGCGCGCCCGAGATCACGGAGCTGGCGCAGACGCTCCTCGAGCCGGAGCCTAATTGGTCCGGTTTCGTGCCGATGCGGCTTTCGCCCGAGCGTTACGGCCGCGTGCCCAAGGTGTACGTGCAGTGCTTGCAGGACCGCGCCGTGACGCCCATGCTGCAGAGGAAGATGTGCGCCGATACGACCTGTGACCGGGTGATCGCGCTCGACGCGGGGCACTCGCCCTTCTTTTCGCAGCCCGACGCCCTCGTCGACGCGCTCGAAGAGTGCCGCGCGCTCTTCGCGGGCCGATGAGCGCTTATCGTCGCAGCGCCGACCGCTGGGCCGCCGTCGCAGCGCGCGACCGCGCCGCCGACGGCCGCTTCGTCTTCGCGGTCGCCACGACCAGCATCTACTGCCGCCCGTCGTGCCGCTCGCGCGCGCCGCGTCGCGAGAACGTCCGCTTCTTCGACGACGCTCGCGCGGCGGCGGGCGCCGGGTTCCGCGCCTGCAAGCGCTGCCGCCCGGACGCCGAGGATCCGCGCGCGGCGCAGAGCGCCGCCATCGTGAAGGCGTGCCGGCTGCTCGAGCACAGCGACGACAAGCCGGACATGGTCTCGGTCGCGCGCGCCATCGGGCTCAGCGCCGCCTACTTCCAGCGGCTCTTCAAGAAGCTCCTCGGCGTCACCCCGGGCGAGTACCGCCGGCGCCACCTCGCCGAGAGCGCCCGCGAGGAGCTGGGCAGCGCCGGCTCCGTCACCGAAGCGGTCTACGCGGCTGGATATTCGTCGAGCAGCCGCTTCTACGACGGCGTCGGGCGCGAGCTGGGCATGGCGCCGCGCGACGCCCGCAACCGCGGCGCCGGCCACGACGTGCGCTACGCGCTGCGCGCTTCGTCGCTGGGCCCGGTGCTCGTCGCCTGGACCGAGCGTGGCGTGTGCGACGTGCGCTTCGGCGACACCAAGGAGGAGCTGGTCGAGGCGCTCGCCGCGCGCTTCACGGCCGCGCGCCTGGCCCGCGGCGACATCCCGACGTGGGTCGCCGAGGTCGTGGACGCCGTCGAGGTCCGACGCGAAGCCGACGTGCCGCTCGACATCAGCGGCACCGCCTTTCAAGCGCGCGTCTGGCAGGAGCTGCGCAAGATCCCGTCCGGCGAGACCCGCTCCTACGCCGCCGTCGCGCGCGCCATCGGCCGCCCGCGCAGCGTGCGCGCCGTCGCCGGCGCCTGCGCCGCCAACTCGCTCGCGGTCGTCGTCCCGTGCCACCGCGTCATCAGCAGCGACGGTGCGCTCAGTGACTATCGCTGGGGCGCCCGCCGCAAAGCCGCGCTGCTCGCCCGCGAGACCGAGAAGCTGGCCAAGACACGCACCACCGACCGGCGTCCGCGGTCACGTCCATAGATCACCGGCTG
Source organism: Myxococcales bacterium (assembly GCA_028287105.1). Classification (GTDB taxonomy): domain Bacteria; phylum Myxococcota_A; class Polyangia; order Palsa-1104; family Palsa-1104; genus JAQBQH01. Next base: position 11,033 of record JAQBQH010000084.1, on the reverse strand, counting down.
ACGATGACCATGATGAGCCCGACGGCCCCGATGGCGACGAGCCGCCAGCGGTGTGACCGGTGGACGGCGCGCGAAGCTGCGCGCTCCGCTTCGAGAGCCTGCTCGCGCTGCGCGAGCTCCCACTTGAAATAGCAGCTCTGACACACGAGCCCGGTCTCGCTGAACGACATCGTCGCGTCGGCAAAGCCGCTCAGCCCGCACCCCGTACACAATCCGGCCGGCTCACGCATACCCAGATTCTAACACGCGCCGATTCCCATCATGTTCAAGCCCGGCCCCCAGTGCGCAGTACCGAGCCCCCCCATCCGCGGAGTCGGAGCGACGCGCGGGGCATGGCGGCGGCGTCGGAGCGCGCTCGCGCCGCAGGCGCGATGCCAGCGCGACGCCGAGCGCCCCCCGTGCGGCGCGCAGCGACGCGTAAGGGGCGCGTCCGCCGCCATGCCCCGCGCGTCGCTCCGACGTAGCCCTCCGACGTAGCTAACCGACGCTGACGGCTGCGCTCGGTGACGACGACGAATAGAACTGCCGCGACCACTTGCGAAACAGCCCAATCGGCCCGTCGCCGTCGCACAGCACCGGGTGGTCCCAGTAGACCTTGTTCTCCCAGATCGGGATGTCCTGCTCGAGCTGCCGCGACACCTCGCCGATGAACGCGCGCCCGACGCTCTTGGTGACATCCTTGTCGGGCAGCTTCTTCAGCGAGAACGAGAAGCGCACATCCACCGTCTCTTCGTCGATCGGCACCGTCGACCCGACGAGCAGCGTCTCCACGATCCCCTTGAACCGGATCGTCGAATACCCGAACCCGTACGACGTCGACTCGACCGAGCCCTCGACCCCGCCGCGCGGCGTCGACATTCCCGTCGTCGAGTGCACGTGCAGCACCGGGCCCATCACCTCGGCGCGCGACTCCGGCTGATTCATCGTGCCGTGCAGGAAGTGGAAGTGCGCCGAGTCGACGGCGTTCTCCGCCATCTCCTGGTTGCGCGTCTTGATCTTCCACCGCCGCCGCTCGTACGCGGTCCACTCTTCGTGTCCGACCTCCGCGAGCGCCGGCACTTCCCACCCCGGCGGCTGCCCGTCGGCGTGATGCCAGACCAGGATCATGCCGTTGACCTCGCGCACCGACCACGCGCGCATCTTGGCCTTGGGCGGGATCTTCTTGGCGTACGAGACCTCGGTGCAGCCCCCGCACGCGTCGAACTTCCAGGCGTGGAACGGACAGACGATCGACTCGCCCTCGACCTTCCCGCCATACCCGAGGTGCGCGCCCAGATGCGGGCAATGCGCGTCGAGCACACTCACTTTACCTTCGGTCGTGCGAAACGCGACCAGCTCGCGACCGAAATAGGACAACGGCAACACCTGTCCCGTCGCCAGCTCGTCCGCGTATGCCACTTGAAACCAACCGTTCGGATAAGCTGGAAATGGGAAGTGTCGCTTCATCGTTCCTTCTCCAGGCCACGCAAGACCACCACCAGGGTGATCTGCAGCTGATCGATCACCATCTGCTTCGTGATGAGCCCGCCCATCCAGCCCACCAGCCCCGCGAACCACTGCTGCTGCATGATGAACGCGATGATCAATTCGTTGTTCGACGCTTCGGGCACGATCGACGTGATGAGCGCCCCGCGCAGCGCGGCGACGATCATGTTGGTCATGCGCTGGTGATACATCGCGACCTGCTCGGTCAGCTCCTCGTCGCCCGACGTGAGCGCGCGCAAGACCGCGCGACCGAGGTTGGGCTTGCGGAACAGCGTGCGCGACGCCCCCTCGAAGAACGCGATGACCCGCTCGAGCTCCGTGTCGCCCTCGATCGGATTCTTGGAGAGCCGCTTCTCCATCTTCTCCGCTTCCATCTCGAGCGCGGCGATGAGGATCGACTCCTTGCTGGGGAACCGCTTGTACAGGGTTCCGAGCGCCACCTCCGCCTGCGCCGCGACATCGCGCAGACGAACGTTGTCGAAGCCGCCCTTTTCGGCCAGCTCGATGGCGGTTTCCAGAATTCGACTGCGCTTGTCCTCCATGGTCATGTCCTGATTGAAACAGGTTCCACTTCACCTGTCCAATGCGGCGTACGCTCCATTACGGCATTGCCCGAACGCGCTCCGGCGGAAACCGTACGGGCATCGACTTGATGCCGTTCAAGAAGTTCGAGCGCAGCCGCTTGGGCTGATCGGCCAGCTCGAGCTGCGGCAAGCGCAACAAGATCTCCTCGAACATGCAGCGCAGCTCGACCCGCGCCAGGTTCGCCCCCAGGCACCAGTGCTGCCCCACGCCAAACGCGAGATGGTCGTTCGGCGTGCGTCCGATGTCGAAGCTGTTGGCGTTGGCGAACACCTCTTCGTCACGATTCGCCGCCGGGTAGTACATGACCACCTTGTCGTTCTCTTTGATGGCCTGCCCGCGGATCTCGCAATCCTTCGTCGCCGTGCGGCGGAAGTAGATGAGCGGCGACACCCAGCGCAAGATCTCTTCCACCGCCGTCGGAATCAGCGACGGGTCGGCCACCAGCCGCGCCCGCTGCTCGGGATTCTCGAGCAGCGCGATCATCCCGCCCGAGGTGGCGTTGCGCGTGGTCTCGTTGCCGGCGACGAACAAGAGCATGAAGAACGACGCGAACTCCATCGCCGAGAGCCCACCATCGGCCACGCCCTTCATCAGCATGCTGATGAGGTCGTCGCCCGGATTGTCGACCCGCTGCTGCCCCAGCTCGCCGGCATACTGGTACATCTCCATCGCCGCCTGCTGACTGGAGTCGCCCTCGTTCTGGTGGAGCTCGGGGTCGTCGAACGCCGTCATCTTGTTCGACCACTCGAACACCATGTCGCGATCGCCGTCGGGGACGCCGATCATCTCGGCGATGACCTGCAGCGGCAGCTGCGCCGCGATGTCGTTGACGAAGTCGCACTGCCCAACCGGCGCCACCTTGTCGATGATCTGCCGGACCATCTTCTTGATGCGCGGCTCGAGCGCCGGCAGGCTCTTGGGCACGAAGGCGTGCTTGACCAGATTGCGGAAGCGGATGTGCTGCGGCGGGTCCATGTTGAGCATGAACGTCTGCAGCACCGGCAGGTCCATGTCGTTGGCGTCTTTGATGAACGTCGCCCCGCGCGCCGACGAGAACAGCGTCGGGTTCTTGGAGACAGCGATCAGGTCGGCGTACTTCGTGAGCGCCCAATAGCCGCGTCCGCCATCGGGCTCGGCGTGCCAGTAAATGGGCGCCTCGGCGCGCATGCGACGAAACGCTTCGTGTGGGACGCCCTCGGCGTAGATACCCGGGTCATAGACGTCGAACTCGCTCATGGGCGACACCTCCGACGTCTTCAATAGACCACGCTCGCCTCGCTCGATCAAGAGAAAAGTGAAACACGTTCTATTTCGATTAGAACACGTTTCAGATATGACGGTCGCGCCCGGCCCAGTAGGGATCGCGCAGCTTGCGCTTGTACAGCTTCCCCGATGGGTCGCGCGGCAGCGCGTCAATGAAGTCGACGGTGCGCGGGCACTTGAGCTTGGCCAGCCGCTCGAGGCAGAAGCTGCGCAGCTCCTCGGCCAGCACGGTCGACGTCGCGGTCCCCGGCGTCACCTCGATGACCGCCTTGACCTGCTCGCCCCAGTCGTCGTCGGGGATCCCGAACACCGCCACGTCCCGCACCTTGGGATGCGTGATGAGCACGCCCTCGATCTCGGCCGGGTAGATGTTGACGCCGCCCGAGATGATCATGTCGGCCTTGCGGTCGCACAGGAACAGAAAGCCGTCGCTGTCGAGGTATCCGGCATCGCCGACGGTGAAGAGCCCGTCCTTCCACGCCGAGTCGGTCTTGGCTTTGTCCTTGTGATACTCGAACCGATAGTCGGCCATCTTCATGTAGACCGTGCCGACCTGCCCCGCGGCCAGCGGCGCGCCGGCGTCGTCGCAGATCTTGATCTCCGACAGCGGCCACGCCTTGCCGACGGTGCCCGGCTTGGCGAGCCAATCGCCCGGCGTCGCCAGCGTGCCGCCGCCCTCGGACGCCGCGTAGTACTCGTAGATGATCTCGCCCCACCAGGCGAGCATCCGCCGCTTGACGTCGACCGGACAGGGCGCCGCGGAGTGGATGACGTGGCGCAGCGACGACAGATCGTGCGCGCGCCGCGCCTCCTCGGGCAGCCCGAGCAGCCGATTGAAGTGCGTCGGCACCATATGGCTCGAGGTCACGCGCTCGCGCTCGACCGTCGCCAGCATGCTCTCGGGCGTCCACTTCTCCATCACGACCACCGCGTCGCCGTTGTGCAGATGGTTGAGACAGAAGCTCAGCACCGCGGTGTGGTAGAGCGGCGACACGACCAGGTGCACGCCCTCTGCCGGCGGGATGGCGAACAGCTTGAGGAACATGGCGTAGCGCTGCGCCAGCTGGTCGGGGCTCAGAGCCGGCAGCGGCCGCCGGACGCCCTTGGGCCGCCCGGTCGTCCCCGAGGTGTAGTTCATGACCAGGCCGGCGCGCCGATCGTCAGGCATCGTGGCCGGCTGATCGCGAATCAGCTCCGCGAACGGGCGGAAGCGCGGCGACTCCCCCGTCGAGAAGATCGCCGGATCGCGCCATCCGCCCTCGGCGGCCGCGCGCGTGCACGCCTCCGCCGCCTGCGGCCCGACGATGACCACGCGCGCCTCGGAGTCGCTGACGATGTAGCCGATCTCGGGCGGCGCCAGGTTCCGGTTGATCGGCACGAGGTAGAGCCCGGCCTGCGCCGCCGCCAGCGCCACCTCGATCATGGTGGCCTCGTTGGCCAGCACCGTCGCCACCGTGTCGCCCGGCTGAAGGCCGAGCGCGCGCAGCCCATGCACCACACGGTTGGCCCCGGCCAACAGCTCGCCCGCGCTGTGCCGCTTCCCGTCGGCGTCGACCAGCGCCAGCCGCCCCGGGTCCCGCTGCGCCAGCTCCCAGAATCCCGTCTCGCTCATGATCTTTTCCTCTCCAAGGGCCCATCATCCGGCCCACCTGGCTCTCGACTAGAACATGTTTCACTTTTGTTTGTCTAGAATCGAAACGTGTTTCATTTTGGCTTCCCAATCGTTTCGGCCCCTGGTAGAACACGTTTCAATCTCACTCCCCGTCCCATTGGAGGTCGCGCCATGATTCGAGAGAGCCGCGCTGCCGTCATGTACGACTTCAATGCGCCGCTCATCGTCGAGACGCTGCGCTTGAAGGACCCCCGTCCCGACCAGATCGTCGTCCGCGTGGTGGCCTCGGGCATCTGCCACACCGACCTCTCGGTCGTGCGCGCCGCCCTGCCCTATCCGCCGCCGGTCGTCCTCGGCCACGAGGGCGCCGGCATCGTCGAGGAGGTGGGCAAGGCGGTCACCCACCTCCGTCCCGGCGATCACGTCGTCCTCTCGTCGATCCCGCACTGCGGCCGCTGCGCCTACTGTCGGGCCGGCCACGCGCACCTGTGCGACAGCGGCCTGCAAGCGGCGATGTCCGGCCAGCAGGTCGCCTTCGAGAAGGGCGGCGCCGACATCGCCCACTTCTGCGGTCTCGGCTCGTTCGCCACCCGCACCCTCGTCGACGCCTGCGCCGCGGTCAAGATCGACGACGACATCCCGCTCAACCGCGCCTGTCTCATCGGCTGCGGCGTCATCACCGGCGTCGGCGCCGCCATCAACACCGCGCGCATCCAGCCCGGCGAGACCGTCGCCGTCTTCGGCTGCGGCGGCGTCGGAGTCAACGTCATCCAGGGCGCCACCATCGCCGGCGCCGCGCGCATCCTCGCCGTCGACGTCGTCGACAAGAAGCTGGAGTGGGCCAAGCAGTTCGGCGCCACCGAGGTGCTCAACGTCCGCGGCCTCACCGGCGACTCCGCCAGCGACGAGATCCGCGCCAAGTTCGGCGACATGGGCGTCGACGTCGCCTTCGAGTGCATCGGCTCGCCCGACGTCATCCGCCAGGCGTTCCTCTCCACCCGCCGCGGCGGCAAGGCGGTCATCGTCGGCGTCGCCCCCTTCGGCGTCGAGGTCGCGCTGCCCGCCTGCATGCTGCCGCTCGAGGAGCGCTCGCTCGTCGGCTCGCTCTACGGCTCCGCCTTCATGCCGCGCGACGTGCCGCGCCTCCTCGACCTCTACCGCCGCGGCAAGCTCAAGCTCGACGAGCTGGTCTCGCGCGAGATCCGCCTCGACGAAGTCAACGCCGGCCTCGAAGCGCTCGAGTCTGGCGGCGTTCTGCGCAGCGTCATCGTCTTCGAGTAGCTCGCCGACCAGGAGGCCGTGATGGGGATGCTTTCCCGAGCCGCCGTGCGCCATCCCAAGCGGGTCCTCGCCGCGTGGGCCGTCATCCTCGCCGTCGCCGCCGCCGGCGCGGGTCGCTTGCGACAGGAGGACGATCTCCTCGCCTTTCTGCCCTCGCACGATCCCGACGTGCGCCTCTTTCAGGAGGTGAGCCACCGCTTCGGCGGCCTGCGCGTGGGGCTCATCGGCGTCGAGACGCCCGTCGGACAGGACCTCTTCACCGCCGCCCACCTCGATCGCATTCGCACCGCGACCGAGACCATCCGCAACCTCGACGGCGTCGACCGCGTCCTCTCTCTGACCACCATCACCGATCCGGTCGTCGAAGCCGACGGCGTCGACCTCCGCCCGCTCATCCCCGCGCTCCCCGCCGACGAGCGCGCCGCCCACGCCCTGCGCGACAAGGTGCTCTCGCGTCAGCACGTCGCCGGCAGCCTGGTCTCGCACGACGGCCGCGCCGCCGTCATCATGGCCTTCTTCGCCGACGGCGCCAGCGACCGCACGCTCACCCACGCGATCCGCGCCGCCGCCGAGAAGACCCTGGCGCCGCTCACCATCTATTATGGTGGCGCGCCATTCTACGGCCGCGCCGTCTATGAAGAGGCCCAGCGCGACATCCGCTGGCTCTCGCCACTCGCGCTCCTGGTGCTGCTGCTCGTCGTCGTGCTCTCGTTCCGCGACCTCGTCGGCGTGCTCCTCACCGTCGCCTCGGTGGCGGCTTCGACGCTGGTGGTGCTCGGCGCCATGGGCTTCGCCAAGGAGTCGTATAACGCCGCCACCTCGACGCTGCCGGTGATCTTGTTCGCCTCGGGCAGCTCCTACGCCGTGCACATCCTCGGCCGCTACTACCTCGAGCGCGCCCGCGCCACCTCGCGCGAGGCGATCCTGCGCGCGCTCGCCATCGCCGGCCCGCCCGTCGCCATCGCCGGCGCCACCACCGCGGTCGGCTTTCTCTCCTTCGTATTCACCGACGTGCACCCGATGCGCGTCTTCGGCCTCGCGTGCGGCGGCGGCGTCCTCGTCTGCTGGCTCACGTCGCTGACGCTGGTACCGTCGGTGTTGGCGCTCTGGCCGCGGCGTGCCGTCACCGCGCCGGAGCTGCGGCTCGTCGGGGCCGCGCTCGCCGGCCTGTGGCACGCCGCGCAACGTCATCGCGTGTGGGTCCTCGCCATCGCGCTCGTCGTCGGCGCGGCGGCGCTCCGTCCCATGCGGCGGGTGGCGGTACGCATGGAGCCGCGCGCCTTCTTCCGCCCCGGCTCCGAGCCCGCCCGCGCCGGCGACTTCCTCGACGAGCGCTTCGGCGGCGCCACCTTCGTGCAGGTCGCGCTGCGCGGCGACTTCGACGACCCGGCGACGCTGCGCGAGGTCGATCGTCTGGCCGACTACGCGCGCTCGCTGCCCGGCGTCACGCAGGTGCAGGCGATCACGCAGCCGCTCGTGCTCATCGACGAGGTCATGGGCGGCGGGCGGCGGCTGCCGGTCACGCGCGACCAGGCGGCCAACCTGTTCTTCTTCCTCGACGGCGAGCCCGGGCTGCGCGCGCTCATCACGCCCGATCGCCGCGACGCGCTGGTGCACGTGCGACTCAAGGGCGAGGCGCGCCCCGTCGTCGCTGCGCTCGAGCGCTTTGCCGCCGAGGAGCTGCACCACTGGCCCGAGCTGCCGCTTCCGCGCGACGTCGCCGAGCGGCTCGCCTGGATCGCCAGCGGCGCCGGCCATCCCGCCCCGCCGGCGCGCATCGCCAAGGCGATCGGCCCCGCGCACCTGCCGGCCGACGACGATCCCGCGTGGCTCGAGCGCAAGGCGGCGATCGAGCGCAGCTTTCGCGAGGGCGACGCGGCGCTCCTCCCGCCCGAGGCGCAGGCGCGCCAGCTCGCCGAGGCGCGCCGCGATCTCGCGGTGCGGAGGCTGATGCCGCCGCTGATGTCCCGCCTCGGAATTCCCGACGCCGAGGCGCTGCGCGTCTCGATGCTCCTCGACGACCTCTTCCTCGACGGTCCCCGCGGCTTTCAGGCCCGCGTCGAGCTGCACGCCGACGTCGCCGGCGAGCCGGTGCTGAGCCGCGGCTTCTCGCGGTCGGTCGCGCACAACCTTGACGTCAGCCTCGGCGTGTCGATCGCGATGGTCCTCGGGCTGCTCTATCTGCTCTTCCGCTCTTTCAAGCTCTCGATCATCTGCATGTTCCCGTCGCTCTTGACGCTGGCGAGCATCTTCGCGGTCATGGGCCTGTGCGACATCAGCATCGATCTCGGCACCTCGCTCGTCGCCGGCATCGCCACCGGCGCGGGGAGCGACTTCGCCATGCACTACCTGTGGTACCTGCGCCGCCAGTCCGCCGACGAGGTCACCCGCTCGGTCGGCCCGATCATGGTCGTCTCGGTGCTGCTGGTCGCCTGCGGCTTTCTCGTCCTCGCGTTCGGCCGCTCGCCGGTGATGCAGCTCCTCGGCACGCTGGCTGGCCTGACGATGGCGATCTCCGCGCTGCTCACCTGCCTCTTGATCCCCGCTCTTCGTCCCGTGGAGGAATGACCATGAAGCCACTCACCGTTGCCCTCGCGATCGTCTCGCTCACCTCGTTCTCGGGGCGCGCCGCCGCCGCCGATCCCACCGCGCCCGAGCTGCTGGTCAAGATCGACCAGGCGCTCAACGCCTTCAAGGACGCGGTCTTCGAATCGAAGCTGGTCATGAAGCAGCCCAACGGCTCGATCCGCGAATACGTGTTCACGACCTACCAGAAGTTTCCCTCCAAGCGCCTGGTTCGCTTCAGCGCGCCCGGCGACGTCAAGGGCATGGGCGTCCTCATCGAGAGCGCCGAGACCATGTACGTCTTCTTGCCCGGCTTCCAGCGCGTGCGCCGCATGGGCACGCACATCAAGAACCAGAGCTTCATGGGCTCGGACTTCTCGTTCGAGGACATGGCCGAGATCGCCTACGGCACCATCTACGACGCCAAGCTCGTCGGCAGCGACGAGAAGAACTGGATCCTCGAGCTCAACGCCAAGGCCGGCCAGGATCTCGAGTTCCCCAAGATCAAGCTGTGGGCCGACAAGTCGATGTACCAGCCGACCAAGCTCGAGTACTACGACGCCACCGGCAAGAACTTGAAGACCCAGCTGCGGCTCGACTACGCGAAGGACAGCCCCCGCCACTTCCAGCCCGGCAAGGTCGTCATCATCGACCACCGCCGCAACGACCACGAGTCACAGATCGTGTTCACCTCGACCAAGATCGACTCCGGCCTCTCCGACGACATCTTCAGCGTGCGCTCGCTGGTGCGCGGTCAGTAACCGGGAGGGAGCGGGTGGGCTAGCGGTTCGTCGAGAGGAGGCCGCGGGCGGCGGTGCGGGCCTTCTCGAGGATGTCGGCGCCGAAGTAGGTAGTGACGCTGCTGTCGATCTTGCCGTCGACGAAGTCGGCGATGGAGCAGTTGTCGGAGAGCTTGTCGTGATAGTCGGGCGGCGAGGAGTAGGAGATCTTCGCCCAGCCATCGGCGATGGTCAGCTCGTACTGGGTTCCGTCGTCGCCTTTTGCGTTCCAGGTCATCCGTGTATCGCCGATGCTGCAAGATACGCGAAGATCGCGAAGTCCACCAGCGCGCCGGCGGCGACGGCGAGGACGAGCGCCCACCAGGCGGGACGGGTGCGCCAGTAGGCGAGGATGAGCGCGGCGAGGAGGCCGAGCGGCGCCAGTACGGCGGCGGTCGTGCCGACGACGCCGTGCACGTTGGGCTTCGACACCGTCGTCATGCCGCCACCGACGACGACCCGGCCGTCGGGGAGCAGCGCCGCGAAGTGGTCGGTGCGCGGCAGGCCCATCGGGGCGAGCGCCGTCAGCTTGTCGGGGAAGGTCAACAGCGTCGCGTCGGCGACGCGCGTCGGATGGCGGCGGTCGCGGTCCTCGTCGCCGCTCGGCTGGTAGCCGCCGGTGAACAGGAGATGCGTGGAGTCGATCGCGACCGGCCGCGCGTAGGCGGCGTGCCGCGGCGGCTGGAACATCTCGCGACGGAAATCGGCGGCGTGATAGCGCCAGGCGTCGCGCGGCTCGTCGACGCGGAAGAGCGCCATGACCGACCAGCCGCCGTCGAAGCGGTGCGCCAGGACCGGCAGGAGCGCGTCTTCGTCGAGGCGTTTGGCCTCGTGCCAGCGCACCTCGGGGCCGTGAGCGCCGTCGCGAAGCTCGAGCGGGGTGGCCGTCGTGGCCGAGCCGTGGTCGGGGATCGCGACGGTGGCGAAGAGCGTCGCCTTGCCGTCGCCCTCCTCGGCGACGAAGCAGCTCGTCGTCGGCGACGACGGCGGCGCCGCGACCGACCAGCTCCGCTTGGCGACGTCGAACAGGCGCGCGCTCGTGCGGATCTTCTCATCGACGACAGCGTAGGTGATCACGAGCGCGCGATCGCGGGAGACGGCTCCGGCGCAGGAGACCACGTCGTCGGTCGGCGCGACGACGTCCGACCAGCCGGCGCCGTCGAAGAGACGCGCCATCGGCACCATCTTGCTCTCTTCGAAGGTGGAGCCGACGAGGACGAGCGCGTTGCCAACGGCGAACGCGCGCGCGCGATCGAGGTATCGCGGCGGCTGCGGCGGCAAGGCGACGAAGGTCGGCGCGTTCGCGACCAGACGCTCGGCGGTGGGATGGTTCGGCTGGAGCAGGTACAAGGAGCCGTCGGCGACGACGATCGGGGTGGCGCCCACCGCGTCGGCGACGAGCTCCGGTCCCGGCGTGAAGTGAACGTGGTCCCACAGCTCGGTGGTGCGCGTCGGCTGCGCGT
>JAQBQH010000083.1 GCA_028287105.1 Myxococcales bacterium | reverse complement strand
CCCAATATTCGTTCGTCGCGCCCGGTGTCAAGGACTTGTGGTACAAGCGTTTTTCGTGGGGAAACCGTTATTTATCTGGAAGAAGACCTGCTCCAACTGCCGTAAAGCACGGGCTTTTTTGCACGAGCTCACGGGCGACGGCGTCTGCGATGAGCGCGAGCTCAACGCCAGACCCATGTCGACGGAGGAGCTCGACTTGCTCATTGGCCAGCACGATTACAAGCTGTTCTTGAACACCCGCAACGAGCTCTACCGGGCGCGCAAGATGAAGGATCTGCCGCCCACCCGCGCCGAAGCCGTGAAGCTGATGGCCGGCGAGGTGAATCTCATCAAACGGCCGCTGCTCGTTCGCGGGCAGAAGGTGGTGTTCGGTTTCGACGAAGATCAATTCCGCACGCTGTTGGCGAAAGGCTAGCCATGAACTTTCAGCAGTACCTGAAGCAGGTGAAGTCGGAGATTCGCGAGGTCTCGGTCGACGAGGTCAACGCCAAGCGTCCGCCCGTCTTGATCGACGTGCGCGAGGGCGACGAGTACAACGACGGCTATATTCCGGGCGCGACCTGGATTCCGCGCGGCAAGCTGGAGCTGCGCATCGAGGACGCCGTGCCCGACCGGGCGCAGGAGATCGTCCTCTACTGCGCGGGCGGCAATCGCTCGGCGCTCGCCGCCAAGTCGCTCCATGAGCTCGGCTACGACAAGGTCTCGTCGATGGCGGGCGGGTACGGCGCCTGGAAGCGCGCCAATCTGCCGACGGCCAAGCCGTTCATCTTCACGCAGGATCAGAAGTCGCGCTACGCGCGCCACCTGATGCTGCCGGAGATCGGCGAGGCGGGACAGGCCAAGCTCCTGCAGGCGAAGGTGCTCTTGCTCGGCGCCGGTGGGCTCGGCGCGCCGGCGGGGCTGTACCTGGCGGCGGCGGGCGTCGGCACCATCGGGCTCGTCGACGACGACGTGGTGGACGAGTCGAACCTGCAGCGGCAGGTCATCCACAACACCAAGCGCGTCGGCATCCCCAAGGTCGACTCGGCCAAGCAGACGATCAACGATCTCAATCCCGACGTGAACGTGCGCACGCACCAGCTGCGCCTGACGTCGGACAACGTCCTCGAGATCATCAAGGACTACGATCTCATCGTCGACGGCACCGACAACTTCCAGACGCGCTATCTGCTCAACGACGCGTCGCTCATCCTCAAGAAGCCGGTCATCAACGCCTCGATCTTCCAGTTCGAGGGGCAGGTCACGGTGTTCAAGCCGTTCGAGGGGCCGTGCTATCGCTGCCTCTATCCGGAGCCGCCGCCGCCGGGCATGGCGCCGTCATGCAACGAGGCCGGCGTGCTCGGGGTGCTGCCGGGCGTCATCGGCGTCTTGCAGGCGACCGAGGCGGTGAAGCTGATCCTCGGCATCGGCAAGTCGCTCGTCGGGCGCCTCATGCAGTACGACGCGCTCAACATGAAGTTTCGCGAGTTCAAGCTGCCGCGCGATCCGAAGTGCGTGGTCTGCAGCGAGCCCGGCAAGAAGATCGAGCTCATCGACTACGAAGCGTTCTGCAGCATCGCCAGGTGAGCCGGGGAGCGGGGCGGTAGGTGCTGCCGGTCGGCGCGCCGGCGACGGAGGTAGCGCGGCTCGGCGAGGTCCTGCGGGCGCTGGCGCGCGACGACGCCGAGGGCTTCGACGCGCTCTTCGACCCGCTGGCGCCGCGGCTCGCCGTCGCTGGCGTCGATCCCGGACACGCCGCCGCGCTGCGCGCGTTCGCGCTCGTCGCGGGCGAGGCCGACGCGCTCACCGGGCAGCATCGCATCCGGCGGATCGACGGCCGCTTCTACGTGATGGAGGTCGGTGGCCTCGAGTACGTGCAGGACGTGTGGCCGGAGACCGACGCGCTGCTGGCGCGGCTGGAGACGGCGCCGCCCGGTGCGTTCGCCGACGTCGGCACCGGCTGCGGCGTCATCGCCATCGAGGCGGCGGCGCGCGGCCATCGCGTGGTCGCGACCGACCTCTATGATTCGGCGCTGGCGCTGGCGCGCTTCAACGCGATCTTGAACGGCGTGGAGATCGACTTTCGGCGCGGCCATCTGTTCGAGCCGCTGACGGGGGAGCGCTTCGACCTGGTGCTGACGGCGCCGCACTACGGGCGGCAGTTCGATCAGCTGCGGCTCGAGGTGCTGCGTGATGGGCACGCGACGCTGGCGCCGGGCGGACGCATCGTCCTGGCGTCGATGTTCGAGTGGCAGGACGACTCGGGGCCGCTCGGGATCGAGAGTCTGTTTCCGTCGCTGACGGCGCGCGGGCTGTCGGTTCGGGTGGCGCCGATCGAGGCCGAGCTCAAGCGCCACTGGCATCAGCGCGCCGTCGGCGACGTGCCGCGCCTGGTGTCGCGCTGGCGCTTCACCGTCGAGGTGGCGCGCGACGGACGCGGCGAAATGGAGGTCGTGCGGCCGCCGGTCGCGTCGCTGCCGGTGCGCGTGCATGTGTCGCTGGCGCGCTTGCGCGAGGCGCCGGCGGCGGCAGCTTGGACGGTCGTCGACGGCGCCGACGTCGCGGAGCTGGGCCGGCTGTGCGCGGCGCTCGCGGGCGACGAGCTCACCATCGACGCGGCGCTGCCGTCGCTGCTGGTCGACGCGTGCCGCTTCGGGGCGCGGCCGTGCGTGGCGCCCAAGGGGCAGGCGGCCGGCGCCATCGTCGACGCGGGCGGCGAGGTACGGCCGTGCATCCACGGGCAGCCGCTGGCGCGCGCCACCGACGGGCTGGCGCAGCTCCTCGCGGCGCAAGAGGCGGCCGCGGCGCAGCTCTGGACGCGGCGCGGCTGCAGCGGATGCGCGGCGGTCGAGATGTGCAGCCGCTGTCTCTTTCCGGCGCCGTTCGCCGACGAGCGGAGCTACTGCACGTTCATGCGCGCGCACATCGCGACGCTGCCGCGCGTGCGCCGGCTGGTCGAGACGCTGGCGCGCCTGGGACGTCGCGGCCTGTCGGCGCCGGTGCGCGTGCGTCGCTGGCCGCGCGCCATGACCACGCCTGCGACCGCTGTGACCGAGGTGGCGCGCCTCGTGGCCGACGCGTGGAACGCGCGCGAGGCGTGGCTCGTCGAAGTCGATGGCACGCATCACCTGTTCTGGATGCGCGGCACCACCTTGCACGACGCCGAGATCGAGCCCATGGCGGCGATGGTCGGTGCCGCCATCGTCGATGGCG
>JAQBQH010000068.1 GCA_028287105.1 Myxococcales bacterium | reverse complement strand
ACGTCATCGACCCGAACAAGAAGGTGCGCGCCACGATTCAGTATCCGCCGTCGACGGGGCGCGACTTCAACGAGATCCTGCGCGTCATCGATTCGTTGCAGCTGACCGACAACCACAAGGTCGCGACGCCCGCCAACTGGAAGGACGGCGACGACTGCGTCATCGTTCCGTCGCTGTCGGACGAGGATGCCAAGGCCCGCTTTCCGAAGGGCTGGCGCGCGCTCCGGCCCTATCTGCGAATGACGCCTCAGCCAAATAAGTAACCGGCGTTCCGGCCTTGACACGCTGCGTGTGGGAACCGTACGATAGTCGAGCACTTTTCAGACCGACACGCACGGAGGCGCCATGGCCGGCAGCGACAAGCGCAAGCAAAGTCTCTACTTCCCCGAAGAAATGCTGAAAGAGATCCAGGACGAGGCGGCGCGTCAAGACCGCTCGCTCTCGTGGATCGTGCAGAAGGCCTGGAAGCTGGCCCGCAAGGACATCATGAAGTATCCGTCCGTCAATGAGTTCCCGGGCGAAGACGACGAGCGCGGCGCCGCGGAGTAGCACCTCCGCCGAAGCCTCCGACGCGACCCCTCGCAACGACCGTCACACGATGGTCGACCGCCAGGGGTTCGCCGTCGGCTGCGACGAAACGCCGATCTTCTATCGGGTGCGCGGTCCCGTCGACGCGCCCGCCGTTGCGTTTTGCGATGGCATCGGTTGCGACGGCTACGTGTGGAAGTACCTCGAGGCGGAGTTGGCCTCGACCCACCGCATCGTTCATTGGCACTATCGCGGGCACGGCCGCACGCCGATGCCGCGCGATGCCCGACGCGTCGACATCACCGATCTCGCCGATGATCTGGCCGCGGTGCTCGACGCCGCGGTCGGCGACGGCACGAGCGCGATCCTGGCCGGCCACTCGATGGGCGTCCAGGTCTGCCTGGAGGCGTATCGTCGTCATCGCGAGCGCGTCGCCGGCCTCATTCTTCTGTGCGGCGCCTACGGCACCCCGCTGCGCACGTTCAAGGGCAAGCGGACCCTCGAGCAGGTCCTGCCGTTCGTGCGCTTCGCCGTCAACCGCATCCCGGGGATCGCGCAGTCGCTGGTGGCGCGGCTCATCCCGACCGAGCTGGCCTACCAGATCGCCACCCGCTTCGAGATCAACGGCGAGCTCATCCGCCGCGACGACTTCTTCCCGTACCTCGAGCACATGGCGCGCGTCGACGTGCGGCTGTTCCTCGAGATGCTGGCGGCCGCCGGGCGCCACACCGCGCGCGAGCTCCTTCACACCATCGCGGTGCCGACGCTGATCGTGTCGGGCGATCGCGACGGCTTCACGCCCGCCGAGCTCTCCGACGAGATGCACAAGCTCATCCGCGACTCGGAGCTGCACGTGGTGGCAGGTGGCTCTCACACGGCCCCCATCGAGCGGCCGGCCGAGGTCACCGCCAAAATCGCCGACTTCTTGCGCAAGCGATTCTGACTTTCCGCCCGCCGCAAACGCCTCAACGGCACATCCCTTGCTCCTTGTAGAACCATGATGCGCAAACTGATCATGGGTGTATTCGTGACCGCCGTCGCCACTCTTCCCGTCGCTGCGCGTGCCGACTGGGACAGCGTGAAGAAGAGCGCCACCGAGATCAAGCAGACGGGGCAAGAGGCGACCACCGACGTCAAGAACGGGCGCGATGACGTCGTCAAGACGCGCGACGAGACGGTCACGACCTACGACCGCGACCGCAGCGATCTCTCGAAGCGCGACACGAGCGCGCTCAAGACCGACGCCACCGACCTCGGGGCCAAGGGCACGACGGTGCAGAAGAAGACGGTCAAGACCTACAAGAACGGGCGCAACTACGCCAAGACCACGACGACCGCGGTCAAGAAGCACTAACGCGTCGGCGTGCTATGTTCCGCCGGTGCGGGCGTTCTACGTCAACCGGCTGATACGCGTCGCCAGCCTCGTCATCTTCGCGGCCGCCATCGGGCTCGCGGTTCATCGCTTTCGTCGCACGCCCGAGCAGCGCGAGCTGACCCACTACGTCAAGGCCGAGCTGCCGTCGCTGTTCGCGGCCGAGCAGCCGATCGAGGAGCGCATCGCGCGCCTCGGCAAGGTGCCGGGGCTCAAGCCGGAAGAGGCGCGCGCGCTCCTCGTCGGCGACATCATCCCGCGGCTCGTCATGCTCCGAAAGCAGGCCGAGGGGCTGCAGCTGTCCACCCTCGAAGCGCGCAAGCTGAACGAAGAATATCTGCACGTCACCGACGAGCTCATCGATGCCTGCCGCGCCTCGGTGCGGGTCATCGACGACCCCAAGCTGCCCGACGCAGTGGGACTCGTGGTCGTGCGCGAGCGCTTCGCCGACGTACAGCGCGCGTATCGCGCCTGGGACGAGCACGTGCAGCAGGCCTGCGTCCGCCACCGTCTCGCCCGCCCGGCCACCTCCCCGCACGGATGACCGCGCGCCGGGCGCTGGCGGCGGGATGGCGAGAGCTGTGGCGCTGGCCGGCGCTGACCGCGCTGGCGGTCGTCGCTGCCGTGGTCGCGTCTCTGGCGATGCGCGCGGCCGCCGTTCGCGCCGGACACTGCTGGCACGCGGCGCTCGCCGACCTCGCCGGCGGCGGCGGGCGCTTCTTCGCCCTCGCGGGACGGGCGCTCGGCGTCTGGCTGGCCGGCAGCGGCGTCGCCGCCCTGCTCGTCGACGTCACGCGCGCCGCCGCGCTCGTCGCCTACTCGGGACCGCCGCCCGCCGACCGGCGGCTGTCGCGGATGTGGCGGCCGCTGCTCGTCGGGCTATCGCGCACGCCGTTCATGATCAGCGTGCGCGCCGTCGAGCTCCTGATCTATTTCGCGCTGGGACTGGGCAATCTGTTCGTCCTTTTGCGAGCGCTCCCCGGAGCGGCGCCCGACCCGACCCGCCACGCCTTGGCGGCAGCGCTCTGTCTCCTACCGTCGCTGGCGCTGTCGCTGATCGTCTTCATGGGCGCTCGCGTGGCGCAAGCGCTGATCGCGCGCGGCTTCCAGGCGGCGGCGGCGCTCGGTCACGGCCTCGATGTCGCCCTGCGCCATTTTGGTGCACTGACGCGGTTGGGGTTGCTCGGCCTCGTCGTGGCCGCGCCCTTCGCCGCCGCCGCCTGGGTGGCGCCGTTCGGCCTGCGCGCCCTGCTCGTCGCCTTCGTCGGCCTCTGGCTCTACGCCGCGCTCACCACGCTCGTCGGTCGCGACGGCCGCCTGCTGACGGGCTGACGGGCTGACGGCAGGCGCCTAGCGACGGCTGCCGTTGCGCGCGGCGACGAACAGCGTCAGCGTCACGAAGGCGAGCACCAACGCGAAGCCGATGCCGCTCTCCCAGTGGCCGCCCTTCGCCATCAGCTCATCGAAGAACCACTTCACCCATCCATGGTAACGAATCGCGGTCGCGCAGGCGATGCGGTAAGTTGTCGCACCCGCTCACGCTTTGCCGTACTCCTTGAGCTTGCGCAGCAGCGTGTTGCGCCCGATTCCAAGGAGCTCCGCCGCCCGCGAGCGATTGCCGTCCGCCGCCGCCAGCGTGCGGAGGATGTGCTGTCGCTCGACGTCCGCCAGCGCTCGCGGGCGAAAGGGCTCGTCGGTGGCGGCGGGACCGGCCGCGGCGGGACCGGCCGCGGCGCCCGCGGCGAGCGCCAGCTGCTCGACGGCGATCTCCGCCCCTTCGCACAGGACGACCGCGCTCTCGACGCAGTGCTCCAGCTCGCGGATGTTGCCGGGCCAGCGATGGTCGACGAGCCGCGCCCGCGCCGCTGCGCCAAAACGGATCAAGGGCTTGCCGTGCTTGCGGCCGTACAGATCGAGAAAGTGCTCCGCCAAGCGCACGATGTCCTCGGCGCCGCGGTCGCGCAGCGGCGGCAAGGTCAGCTGGACGACCTTGACGCGATAGTAGAGATCCTCGCGAAACTGACCGCGCCCGACCATGCCCTCGAGATCGCGATGGGTCGCCGTCACCACGCGCACGTCGACGGCCAGCGTGCGCGTCCCGCCCACCCGCTCGAATTCGCGATCCTGCAAGAGACGCAGCAGCTTCGACTGCAACGGCAGCGGCAGCTCGCCGATCTCGTCGATGAACAGCGTGCCGCCATTCGCCGCCTCGCACTTGCCGCGCGCCCGCGCTTCGGCCCCGGTGTAGGCGCCACGCTCGTGACCGAATAGCTCGTTCTCCATGAGCGTCGGCGGAATGGTGGTGCAGTCGACCTTGACGAACGGTCCGTCGCGCCGCGTCGAGTTGTAGTGGATGGCGCGCGCGATCAGCTCCTTGCCGGTGCCGCTCTCGCCGCGCAGGAGCACCGACGCGTCGGTGGCGGCGGCCTTGCGCGTCAGGTCGTAGACGCGCTGCATCGCGGCCGACTCGCCGACGATGCGGTTGTAGCGATAGCGTACCGGCAAGGGCGGCGAGCCGCGATCGTTCCGCCGCGGCCGCACCAGCGCATAGAGCGAGGTGTTCTCGACGACCAGCGCCGCCTCCGCCGCCAGCCGCTTGATGTACTCCTCGTCGGTGGCGCTGAAGCTGCCGCGCTTGGCGTTGAGCACCTGCACCACGCCGATGACGTTGTCGTCCCGATCACGCAACGGCGCCGCCAGCACCGACCGCGTCCGATAGCCGGTGCGCTTGTCGATGTCGCGGAAGAAGCGCAGGTCCCCTTCCGCCGTGGGCAGGTTGAGCATCTGCCCCGTCGCTGCGACGGTCCCGGCGATGCCCTGCCCTATCTTGAGCCGGATCTGCTTCAGCTCGGGCAGGTGCGCCGCCTTGGAGAAGAGCTCGCCCGCCTCGGGGTCGACGAGATAGAGCGTGCCGCGATCGGCGCTGAGCGCTTCGGCGATCTTGTGCACCAGCTGATCGAGCAGCTCGTCGAGATCGACCTCGCGCTGGAGCAGCGGCCCCACGGCCAGGAGCACGTTCGGCTTCTGCAGCATCGGATCCTCACTGATCCGTTCTGGATCAGAAGGACATGGTAGCAGAACGTCCGCCATGGCGCACTCCGCCTAGGCGGCGCTGCGCCGCGCCCGCGCCTCGAGCGTCAGCGTCAGCCCCTCGCGTGCCGCCGTCGTCGACGGGAACAGCCCGCGCGTCTCCGCCTCGATACGCGCGATCTGCCAGTCGTCGTGCGTCGGATCATGATGGAACAGGACCAGCTGGCTGACGCCAGCCGCGCTCGCCAGGCGGGCCCCCTCTGCCGCCGTCGAGTGCCCCCAGCCGCGCCTGGCCGCGTACTCCGCGCTCGTGTACTGCGCGTCGTAGATGAGGACATCCGCGCCTCGCGCCAGCTCCAGCAGATCGGCGTCGAGGCCGCCGGCGGCGTCATGCTCGGTGTCGGTGGCGTAGACGACGCTGCGACCGGCGTAGTCCACCCGATAGGCCAGACATCCGTTCGGGTGCTTGGCCGCCGCCGCCCGCACGCGCGCGCCCCCGATCTCCAGCTCCCCACCGGCGGCGACGGCCTCGAAGGCGAGCTCCGCCCGCATCACGTCGAGCCCGACCGGAAAGTGCGGCGCGCGCATCTGTGCCGCGAACGCCGCGCGCACGTCGCCGCCCGGCGCGCAGCGCTCCGGCGCATACAGCCCCACGCGGTTGCCCGGCACATAGGCGGGCCCGAAGAACGGGAAGCCCTGGATGTGATCCCAGTGCAGGTGGCTCAGGAAGAGATGCGCAGTCACCGGCCCGGCGAGCGACTCGCCGAGCAGCCTGAGGCCCGTGCCGGCGTCGAAGATGAGCAGCGTCTCGTCGCCGGCCGTTCCGCAGCGCACCTCGACGCAGCTGGTGTTGCCGCCGACGCCGGCGGTCGGGTGCCCCGCCGCCGCGATGCTGCCGCGCACTCCCCAGAATCGAACTCGCATCATGATTGGCCTCCGCCGCGGGATTGAGCAAACGGCAGGCCAGCGACGGCAGCGAGCGGATCCACGCACTTATCGTCCGGCGCACACCGCCAGAATCGATCAGTGATCTAAAACGGATCAGCCAGTCGGGTGCAAGAGAACGGTGGCATTGGTGCGCGCCGGCTGGGCGTAGAACAGGAAGTTCACCAGCGCCGGCTCGACGCCATAGCGGCCACTGTATTCGGCGACGTCGGCGTCGGCGACAGGCTTGTCGACCATGCCGAAGTCGAGATGCTCGATGTCGCTGGCTTCGATGAGGTCGACGATGGCGCGCATGCGCTTCAAGAGCTTGGCGTCATAGACGCCGGGCCGCGGCAGCTCGCGCAGCACCCAACCGTCGGGCGTGCGGTCGAGCTCCATGGCGACCTCCTGGATGGTCGCCAGCCGCGCCACCGTCGAGAGGTGCACCCGCAGGTAGCGCTCGCGCACGCGGTCGGCCTCGGGCGGCGCCAGGCCGTCGCGCACGTCGACGAGCGCCGGCTCGCGGCCGAGGCAGAGCACGTAGATGTAGTGGCAGAGATCGTCTTGCCCGCCGTCACGGAAGTAGGTCGGCGCCTTGGCGGCCGTCGACAGCGAGCGCGCCAGCCCGCGCGCCTCACGCTCGCGAATGCCGGCGCGGAAGCGCGCTTCGTCATCGGGGCGCCCCCAGGTGCGGTCGGGATAGATCGCCGCCAGCACCTCGTCGATGACGGTGCGCTGGGGTCCCTTGTGCGACTCGCACCCGCCGCCACCACTCTTGCAATCGGAGCAACCCACGCCCGAAGACTACCTCATCCGTCGAGATTCACCACTCCGCGCCAGCCGTCACCGTCTGGCTCGAACCGCGCGCCCCCGTAGCTCACCGACGCCACCTCGACGCCGGCCTGATGCCGCGCGGGGTCCCAGGGCGCGAAGCCCGCCGTCGCCGAGAAGGGCGTGCCGACGCGGACCTCGATGGCGCAGAGGATCAGCCGCTCGTCGTAGAAGATGGTCAAGACGTCGCGCAGGAGAGCGACGAGCTGCGAGACGCGGTCGTGCCCGGCCGGCTCGAGCGTACGTTCGACCGACTGCGTCATTGGCCCGCCGCCGGCGAGCAAGCGCCCCAGCGACAGCGCCGCCTGCGCGTACACCTCCGCCTCCGTCGCAGCTCGAACTTCGATGACCGGGGCCTCGATTTTCATGACAGGGCACTCACGTGATGAAGTAATTTGTGGGCCGGAGGGCCAGATGTACAAGCTCCGTTCGGTTTTACGTAACGCTGCTGCTGCACTGACGCTCCTCGGACTCGCCGCCTGTGCCGGCAAGGGCTGTTCGTGCGTGACGCCCATCAAAGGCGGATTCCCCGTCGACAAGCGCCGCGACAACGCGATTCAAATCCGCGCGACCCAGTCGATGCTCAAGTTCGTCTCCGACAACGGGCCGAAGCTGATCCCCGGCCTCATTGGCGGCAACACGTTCAACGTTCCGCCGTCATGCGGCGGGTCGACCGAGATCTGCTGCAAGACGCCGAACATGGTCTGCACCCTCAACTTCGACTTCAAGGCGCTGTCGCTGACACCGACGGCACCCAATCTCCTGAAATTGTCGACCGATGTCGTCGTCAAGACGGTCAAACCGCTGCCGATCAACGCGCCCATCCTCGGCGCCTGTGACGTCACCATCGATACGACCAAGGGTAGCCCGCAGACGATGAACGCCACCTCGGATCTCGCGTTCACCGTCGACAAGACGACGAATACGACGCGCATCAGCGCCGCGAACACCGCCATCTCGATCCAGGACGCGGCCATCGATCTGACGGGCGGCATCGGCTGCGCCATCGCCAACACCGGGATCGTCAAGCCGATCGTCGTCAGCATCTTGCAAGGCCAGGTCGCGACGCAGCTCGAGAACACCATCAGCCAGCAGGCCTGCTCGAAGTGCACGACGAAGGACGACTGCAACAGCTTCGCCACCACGTGCACCGGCGGAACCTGCATGCAGGCGGACGGCAAGACCTGCGTCCCGTCGCTCGGCCTCGAAGGGCGCATGGACGTCGGCTCGATGCTGGCGACGTTCTCGCCCGGCCTCGACGCGCACATGGACATCTTCGCGGTCGCGGGCGGCTACGCGGCGGCCGACACCGGCCTCTCGCTCGGTCTGCTCGGCGGCGGCCTCGGCGATCCGCATTCGAGCTGCGTGCCGAGCCTGCCGCCGCCGCCGACGCCGGCGATCGCCCAGTCGAAGACGTTCTATACCGACGTCCTGCCCGACAAGGCGACGCCGTATCACCTCGGCATCGGCGTGCACAAGACGCACCTCGACACGCTCGGCTGGTCGGCGTTCGACGCCGGCGCGCTCTGCCTGCACATCGGCACACCGTCGGTGGCGCTGCTCTCGTCGAAGACCATCGGCGTCCTCATTCCGTCGCTGTCGGACGTCGTCCACGTCGGTGACGCGCCGATGTACCTGTCGCTCAAGCCGTCGCAGCCGCCCACGTTCACGCTCGGCAAAGGCACCTACAAGACCGACGCGATGGGCCGCGTCACCGTCGACGACGCGCTCCTGCACATCAAGATCCCGAGCTTCGCCATCGACTTCTTCGCCTTCGCCGACGACCGCTACGTCCGCATCATGACGCTCAACGCCGACGTCGAGCTGCCGCTCTCGCTCGATGTCGACGCCGACGGCAAGCTCAACCCGGTCTTCGGCGATCTGACCAAGGCCTTCACCAACGTCACCGTCACCAACTCCGACCTCCTCGCCGAAGCGCCCGACCAGCTGGCGCAGGCGTTCCCGATGCTGCTCGGGGTCGCGGTCGGCCAGCTCACCGGCGCGCTCAAGGGCATCGCGCTGCCGGCGATCATGGGTCTCAACGTCAAGCCCATCGCCGTCACCTCGACCGATCCCGACAAGGACGGCCAGCTCTCGTTCCTCTCGATCTTCGCCAACCTCTCGGTCGCCACGACCAGGAGCGCGCACGCCACCACCGAAGCGTGGCTCGAGTCGATGCAGCTGCCGCCGACGGCCGAGTTCGCCGTCGACGCGCGCGGCTCGACCGTCCCCGCGGCGGTCCTGCAGCTCGGCGGCCACGGCACCGGCGCGCTCGAGTACTCCTGGTCCGTCGACGGCGGGCCGTGGTCCGCCTACAGCGCCGCCACGCGGGTCACCGTGACCGATCCGCAGCTGTGGATGCAGGGCCACCACGCCGTCGACGTGCGCGCCCGCGTCGTCGACCAGCCGGGCAGCGCCGACCCGTCGCCGGTTCGCCTCGACGTCATCGTCGACACCATCGCACCGACGGGCGGATTCGATGTCGCCGGCCGAGAGCTGCGCGTCACCGCCAAGGATCTGGTCTCGCCGCCCGAGGCGATGCAGCTCCGCTTCGCCGCCGGCGCGGCCGGCTTCGGCCCCTGGATCGCGTCCGACCACGTCATCGTGCCGACGGAGCTCGACAGCGCCACCGTGCGCGTCCAGGTGCGCGACGAGGCCGGCAACATCGGCGAGCTCGGGTTCCACGGCCGCACCACCGGACCGTCGGCCTCCGGCTGCAACTGCGATCTGGCCGGCCGCGGCGACATGAACCCGACGCTGCCGATGTTCGCGGTCGTCGGCCTGGCGCTGGCGCTCGCCCGCCGTCGCCGCGTGTGGCTCCGGCGCATCGCCATCGCCGGCGGCGCCGCCTGCATGGCCGCGACGGTGCTGGCGGCGAGCGGCTGCGGCAGCCACCTCGCCAAGGGCGACTTCGAAGCGCCCGTCGACGAGATCGGCCGCTTCCACGACGTCGCCGTCGACAACGGCACGCTCCACGTCAGCGCCTACGACGACAGCTACGGCGATCTGGTCTACGCCGAGATCAGTGACGCGACCAAGAACCCGAGCTGGCAGGTCGTCGACGGTGTCGACCGCGAAGCCTCACCCGATCGCGAAGACGGCTATCGCTTCGGCATCAGCGATCCCGGCCCCGACGTCGGCCAGTACACCTCGATCGCGCTGTCGCAGGGTAAGCCCATCATCGCCTACTACGACGTCACCAACCACGCGCTCAAGGTCGCGCGCGGCGGCCATCCGTTCGACGTGCAGACCATCGACAGCGGCTCCTCGACGGTGAAGGTGGGCCTCTACAACGCCATCTCCGTCGACGGCGACGGCCACCCCACGGTCGCCTACGTCGCCACCGGCATGCCGGCCGGCGATCACTTCACGTCGGAGCTGCGCGTCGCCACCGCCACGAGCGCCAGCCCGTCGGCGAGCGACTGGAGCATCAGCGTCGTCGACTCGACGCAGATCTCGTGCGCCGGTCGCTGCAGCTCCAGCACCGCCTGCATCGTACCGGCGATGGTCGGCGGCATGCCCAACGGCGACACCTCGCTGTCGACCTGCGTCCCCGTCGACAGCGCCCCCTGCGCCACCGCCTGCACCGTCGACACGCAGGCGTGCATCAAGGGCACCTGCACCAACATCCTCGCCGCGTCCAAGGCGCCCGACCTCGTCGAAGGCATCGGTCTCTACGTGCAGGCTCGCCGCACCGCGGCCGGTCAGCTCGTCCTCGTCTACTACGACCGCGAACAGGGCGATCTCAAGATGGCCACCGGCGGGCCCGGCGCGTGGACGCTCTCGTTCATCGACGGGCAGAGCGCCGCCACCGACGTCGGCCAGTTCGCCACCGTCGCCCTCGGCAGCGACGACAGCATCCACGTCGCCTACGTCGACGCCATCCACGATGCGCTCGTCTACAAGCACGTCGCCGGCGGCACGGTGCCAATGACGGCCGAGGTCATCGACGACGGCGCGCGCGCCGACGGTCCGCACTCCGTCGGTGCCGGCGCCAACCTGGTGCTCGACGCCGCCGGCAACCCGCGCGTCGTCTATCAGGATCAGCACACCGCTGACCTCGAGCTGGCCACCCGCCCCGCCGCCTGGTCGCACAGCGATCTGCACACCGGCATCGGCGGCTTCGGCTTCTATCCGCACCAGGTCGTCAGCGGCGGCAAGCTCTACTTGACGGAGTTCGTCTACGACCGCCAGAACGGCGGCGCACCGCTCGGCACGCTTCAGATCAGCGTCACCTCGCCGTAACGATCACGCCGTCTCGCGGGTCAACGCGCGCGAATTCCATCGAGCAACATCGTCTGCAGGTGCTGCTTCCAGGCGCCCGGCTGCGAGCGCTTGGGATCGAGGAAGAGCGCGTGCGAGTGGCGCGCGGCGGTCAGAAAGCAGATGATCGACGTGACCGACAGGACGGTCATCGCCGGATCGATCGGCTTGATCTCGCCGGCCGCGATGCCCTGCTCGATGAGCTCCCGCGCGTGATAGTGGATCTGGCGGAACAGCTCGGGCCGCTCCTTCCAGAGCGCCTTGAGATGCTTGGCCCCGTCGAGGAGCTCGCGCACCAGGACGTCGGCGAAGCGCGGATTCTCGGTCAGCAGATCGACATAGAGGCCGAACGCCTCGATGGTGCGGTTCGGCGCCGACGGCGGCAGCTTCTCGAGGATGGTCGCCATCGTCTCGTAGATGCTCTGCAGCACCGCGCGATAGACACCGCGCTTGGAGCCGAAGTGGTAGTAGATCATCCGGACGTTGAGCTTGGTGCGGCGCGCGATGCGATCGATGCGCGCGCCGGCGAATCCCGCGGCCGCGAACTCTTCGGCGGCGCCGTCGAGAATGCGGTCGTGGCTCGACTCTTTGCTCGCGGCCGGTGCCAATCGACGCATGCTATTGAATGATGGCGAGGATGCAACCAAAACCGACGCTGCCGGCAGAGCTGCGCATTCCGCGCTGGCTCGTGGGCGTGCTGCTCGCCGCGATGGCGGCCGGCGTCCTGCTCGGCGTGGCAGGGACCGCGGGAGCGCCGGCGCTAAGGCCGGCGCTAAAGCCGGCGCTAAAGATGGTGCGCGCGATCTTCTTCGCGGCGGCGTTTGCCTACCTCACCATTTCCATCGTCGATTTTTGGGAGCACTGGCGGCTCGAGCGCGAGGCGGGCGGCGGGTTCTTCACCTGGCGCGCCATGCGGTTCGGCGAGACGGTCAATCACGCGCTGACCTCCGCCGCGGTGGTCGGATTTCTCGTGCTGGCGCGTCCGCCGCCGCCGGTGCCGGAGCTGCGTGACTGGGTGGCGCTGGCGCTGCCGGCGGCGTTCCTCTTGCTCGGCTGGCGCGACGAGCTGGTCTATCACCGCCGTCGCTGCGTGCATCGCGAGGACATCATGCACACCGTTGCGCACCTCGCCGCCGGGCTCATGATGTGCTCATTCGCGCTGTCGAAAATGGTGGGCTGGTCCACGGGTCCGTGATACTGTAAATTTACAGGAGATCACGTTGCGAACGATCGCTTTAGCCCTCTTGCTCGCCGCTTCTGCCACGTCCGGCTGCGCCACGCTCTCCGGCAACACGGAGAGCGGCAACGGGGAGACAAAGAACCAGGTCACCGTACAGGTCAACTCCGCGCCGCCGGCCGAGAAGACCGAGGCCAACCGGCCCGCCGCACCCGGCTTTGGCTACATCTGGGTCGCCGGCTATTGGGACTATCTCGACGGCAACTACGTCTGGCGTGATGGCCGCTGGGTCCAGGGCAAGCCCGACTACGAATACATCCGCGCCCGCTACGAGTACGACGGCAAGGCGTGGCTGTTCCATCGGCCGCACTGGAAGAAGCGGGCCGCCAAGATCACCGAAGGCCCGAAGCCGAACCCGTAATGCATCCGCGGGCGGCCGCCGGCCGTCAGCTGGTGCGGCGCAGCACGGCGGCGAAGAAGCCGTCGGTGTCGTGGATGTGCGGCAACAGGCGCAAGCGCTGACCGTCGCCAATCTGTTCGGCGCGCGCCTTGCCGAGGATCTCCTTGGCCGGCACCTCGACGAAGCTCGGGTGCGTCGCGAGGAAGGCGTCGATGATGGCGTCGTTCTCGGCGCGCGCGACGGTGCAGGTGGCATACACCAGCCGCCCACCGTCGGCGACCAGCCGGGCGTAGCGATCGAGGATGGCGCCCTGCTTCTGCGGCAGCTCGTCGAGATCGGCCGGCTCCAGGCGCCAGCGCGCTTCAGGATTGCGTCTCAAGGTACCGAGGCCGCTGCAGGGCACGTCGCACAGAACACGGTCGGCGCGGCCGGCCAGCTCCATCTCGGCGTCGGCCGGTGCGGTCTCGCCGACCGACAGCGCGCGCACGTTGGTGAGGCCGGCGCGGCGTGCCCGCGTGCGCAGCTCCTCGAGCTTGCGGTCCGAGACGTCGAAGGCGGTCAAGCGGCCGCGATTGCCGAGGAGCGCGCCGAGCGCCAGCGTCTTGCCGCCGGCACCGGCGCAGGCGTCGACCACCACGCCGCGCGGCGGCGGCGCGGTCAGCTCGGCGATGATCTGCGAGCCGGCGTCCTGTAGCTCGAAGCGCCCGTCGGTGAAGGCCTCGAGCGCGTAGGCGTTGACGTGGGTCAGGAGCTCGAGGCCGTCGGGCGCCAGGGGCGACGGTTGGGTCGGGATGCCCTCGGCGTCGAGGATGGCGGCCAGCTCCTCGCGCGTGTTCTTGAGCCGGTTGGCGCGGGCGCTGAGCGGCGCGCGGCGGTTCATGGCCGACAGGAGCGCGGCGGCTTCGGCGAGGCCGTGCTCGGCGACGAACCGCTCGACCAGCCACGACGGATACGACTGCGCCACGGCGAGCCGCTCGACCTCGTTGCCGATTTGCGACGTGAGCCGCTCCTCGACGTCGGCGAGCCGGCCCGGGTCGACCCCGACGACGCGCAGCTCGGTCTCGACCTGCGGGTCGCCCTCGAACTCGCTCCACAGCCAGGCCAGGTAGAGCGGCAGCGCCTCGGAGCCCTCCCTGCTCATGGCGAAATCGAGCCGGCGGCGCCAGCGGATCATGCCGTAGATGGCCTCGCCGACGAAGCGGCGCTCGGGCGAGCGCAGCTCGCGGGCCCCGCGCAGGCTGCGCCCGATGACCCCCGGCGCGGCCCCCCAATCACGGGCGGCGTAGGAATAGATCTCGACGGCGCGACGACGCACCTTGCCATCGCGAGCCGCCGCGGCGACGGCGACGCGGTGCGGCGTGTTTCCAGGAGGTAAATTCGATTGACCGGGCACGGGTAGGCTGCTTAGAAAGGTACCAACCATGTCACAGAAAGATTCGCAAACACAATCTCCTCCCGCGCCGACGGCAACGCCGGCCAAGGTCGAGCCGTCGAAACAGCAGCAGGGCAACCTCTACAACATCGTTCAGCTGCAATTGGAGAAGGCAGCCAAGTCACTCAACCTGTCGAAGGACATCGCGCTCATCCTCTCGCAGCCGAAGAACGAGCTGATCATCAACTTCCCGGTCCGCATGGACGACGGCAGCTTCAAGCTGTTCAAGGGCTACCGCGTTCAGCACAACAACATCCTCGGCCCCTACAAGGGCGGCATCCGTTATCACGAGGACGTCACGCTCGACGAGCTCAAGGGTCTGGCCGCGGCCATGACCTGGAAGTCGGCGCTGCACGACATTCCGTTCGGCGGCGGCAAGGGCGGCATCAAGTTCAATCCGCGCCTGCACTCCAAGTCGGAGCTCGAGCGCATCACGCGCCGCTACACGCACGCGCTCGGGTCGAACATCGGCCCCGAGTTCGACATCCCTGCGCCCGACGTCGGCACCACGGCGCAGATGATGGTCTGGATCATGGACACGTACATGAACGTAGTCGGCTTCGGCGAGAAGAACGCCATGCGCCGCGTCGTGACGGGCAAGACGATCATCTCGGGCGGCAGCTACGGCCGCGAGTCGGCGACCGGCGCCGGCACGGTTCACTGCCTCACCGAGTGGGCCAAGGATCGCCGCTTCAACTTGAACGGCGCGACCGTGATGGTGCAGGGCTTCGGCAACGTCGGGTCGTGGACGGCGAAGATCCTGGCCAAGATGGGCGTGACGCTCGTGGCGACGGGCGACTACAAGGGCTACATCTTCAATCCCGAGGGGCTCAACCCGCACAAGCTGTCGGAGCACGTGCTGGCGACGGGGTCGGTCGAGGGCTACAAGCACTCGAAGCCGATCACGCGCGAGGAGTTCTTCCAGGTGGAGGCCGACATCTTCGTGCCGGCGGCGCTGGAGCTCGAGATCGGCGAGAAGGAAGCCAAGGCGCTCAAGTGCAAGGTCATCGCCGAGGGCGCCAACGGGCCGACCTATCCGGAGGCGGAAGCGATCCTCACTGATCGCGGCATCGACGTCCTGCCGGACATCCTCGTCAACTCGGGCGGCGTCATGGTGTCGTACTTCGAGTGGCTGCAGAACAAGCGCTCGGAGCGTTGGGATCTCGAGGAGGTCGAGCGTCGTCTCGAGGCTGGGATGAAGCGGACCTACTCGATCGTTCGCGACTACGCCGAGGAGCGCAAGCTCGACTTCCGCACGGCGTCGTACTCGATCGCGCTCGACCGCCTGGAGAAGGCGTACGCCGAGCGCGGCATCTTCCCGTAGCCGTCGCCCTCCCCTCCTTCGCGTATCACGGACCGAGCAGACCCGACGGCTCCGACGGCGGCACCCAGTAGCCGCGGTCGGGGCCCTCGTCGCTGATCGGCCGCGGCACCCGCACGTATTCGGCGGGGGTCAGCCACGGATCTTTGTTGGCGCCGGCGGCGAGCGCGGCCTCGGCGCGCAGGCGGGCGAACTGCGCCTGCGCCATGGGCGCCTGCTTCGACGGCTGCAGCGTGGCGACGCGGCGGTGCACGTCTTCGAAGGCGTTGTGCACGCTCCAGGGCGCAGCGGAGACGGGGTGCTCGTCGGCGCCGGTGGCGATGGGCTCGATGGTGACCTGACACAGGAGATCGAGCTTCGGCGTCAGCCGCGCGCGCAGGGCGAAGCCGGCGGCCGGCAGGTCGGCGACGATATCGAGATGCACGCCGTCCGCTTTGTCGTCGCGCAGGATGCCGACCGACGCGAGGTGGCTGGACAGCACGGCGGCGAGCGCGCGCACGCCGGCTTCGCCGGACGGCTGCTCGGCCGGCTGGAGGCGCGTCGTATCGGCGGTGAAGGCGAAGCCGATGGTGGCGCGGGTATCGAGCGACGAGACGATCTCGGCGTCCTTCGGTGGATGGCAGCCGGCGACCGCGGTGAGCCAGAAAGCCAGCAGCAGCGACGACAGCGACGACAACGACATTGACGACAGCGGGGGCCAGATTGCGCGGCTCATCGGTCGAGCTCCTTGGCGAGCGACCGCACGTCGGCGTCGTCGCGTTGCAGTCGTTGGGCGGCGTGCAGGAGCGTGAGCGCGCGGGCGCGATCGTGGCGCGCTTCGGCGACGCGCGCGAGGCCGACGAGCGGCGCCACGAGGTCGGCGTCGTCGGCGTGCGCGGCCGTGAAGTCGCGCTCGGCACCGTCGAGGTCGCCGAGCTGCAGGCGATAGCGGCCGGCGTTGACGCGGGCGATCACGCGATGCGGCTCGCGCTCCAGCGCCGCGTCGACGAGCCGAAGCGCGTTCGGCACGTCGCCGGCGCGCGCGCGCACCACGGCGAGATCGATCGTGGCGACGACGTCACCCGGGCGCAGCGCCAGCGCCGCCTCGAAGAGCGCCGCCGCGCGGGCCGCGTCACCGCGCGCCAGGTAGACGCGGCCGAGCGCGGTGAGCTGCTGCGTGGCGAGGCGCCGGGCGTCGGGATCGCGCCCCGGCTGCAGCAGCGCCTCGATGCGCTCGGCCAGCGGGCGCACCGGCGGCAGCGTCGGCGCCGGCGTGACGCGATAGAGCGGCACGTCGGGCTGCAGCTGGTCGATGGGATCGTCGTAGTCGGACTCCCACAGCGACGGCGACTTGAGCGCATCGTCGAGGCCGCTGCGACGCAGCCGACCGGCGACCTCTTTTTTGTCCCACAGATGTTGGCGCACGAGGATGGTGACGTCGGGCCGCTCGCCGGCGACGAACTGCTCGTAGCTGGTGCCGGCCGCCAGATCGTCGGACGAGACGTCGGCGCGCGCGCGCGGCGCCGCCTGGGCGAGCGCGGCGCGAGACCACGAGAGCGCCTCGGGGCCGAGGCCGAGCTTGGCATCGGCGTCGGCGAGGGCGGCCGGCGTGCACAGCAGAACGCCCATCGCCGCCGCTGCCCAGGGCGCGGCGCGACCGAGCCGTCGCGCGGCCGCCAGGACGCCCGCGCCGGCGGCGATGGCTACCACCAGCGCCGTCGGGTGGCCATTCTGCAGATCTTCGATCGCCATCGGGTTGAGCGACGCCGAATAGAGCGCGTCACCGACGAGGACGACGAGCAGCACGAGACCGAGCGGGCGGCGCGCGCGGGCTCGGAGGAGCCACGCCAGCCCGCCGGCGGCGAAGAGGAGCGCCATGAGGCCGAGCTGCCCTTCGGCCAGCCGCGCGAAAGCGACGAGGTGGGTGCCGACGTGGTGGAACATCTCGTGCGCATAGGCGTGGCGGATGCGCGTCGCCGAGAGATGCGACCAGAGCGCCG
Organism: Myxococcales bacterium; assembly: GCA_028287105.1. Classification (GTDB taxonomy): domain Bacteria; phylum Myxococcota_A; class Polyangia; order Palsa-1104; family Palsa-1104; genus JAQBQH01. The sequence goes on along the minus strand of JAQBQH010000068.1, from coordinate 8,423 downwards.
AGAGCGTTTGCGGATCGCTCCAGTTGGCCGCCGGATCGCGCGACGCGCGCAGGGGCAGATAGGCGATGACGGCTGCACCGAGCGCGACGGCGGCCGGTGCGACCAGCGGCCAGCGATCGCCGCGACGCAGCCGCCACAGGGCCACCACGGCGGCCGCCGGCCCGACGAGGATGCGCAGGTGCGCGTGCAGCCCGAGCGACAGACCGCCGAGGAACGCCAGGAGGATCCCGGCGCGGCGTTCGCCGCCGGCCGCGCGCACGAGCAGGAGGAGCGCCAGGACCAGCGCCGCCGCCGTCGGTGCGTAGACCTCGGGCACCGTCGACGCGCGAAAGAACGTGAGCCCGCACGAGGCCAGCCCCGCCGCCCCCACGCCCGCGGCCACCGCCGCCGGATCGTCGGGTGCGAGCGATCGCACGGCGCGATAGACCAGCCAGACCGCGGTCGCGCCGCCCACGGCCGAGAGGAGCGTCACGCGCGTGGCAACCTCGCCGAGCGGCAGCAGCGTGGCCGCCTTGGCCAAAAGGCACCAGAGCGCGAATCCGGTCTCGTGCGCGACCCCGAGGGTGTAGGCCGCCGTCGACAGCTCGCCCGCATCGCGCAGGTAGAGGCCGGGCGCGGCGGCTGCGACGAACAGCGCGAACGCGGCCACGAACAGCACGAGCCCGACGGGGACTAGGCGAGAGGCCAACGTCGCCATCGTAGCCCAACGACACCTGCCGGCAACAATACGTGGATGCGCTCGATTGACAGCCGAATCTGCTCACGTTACGACGGAGCCGCTTGACGCCGCCCGCCGACGACCCATCTGTTATGACGCCGCGGAACTAACATGGATACCTTCCGCGGCCATACATCGTTGACCCGACGGCTCGCAAAGCCGGTGGTCGCGATTGGTAATTTCGACGGAGTACACCGCGGGCATGCGCACATATTCGAACAGGCCAGGCGATTGGCTGCGGGCATCGGCGGCGAGGCCGTGGTGCTGACGTTCGATCCGCATCCGGCCAAGGTGCTGGCGCCGACGTTCGCGCCGCCCTTGATCACCCCGCTCTCGCGAAAGCTCGAGCTCATCGCGGCAGCGGGGATCGACGCGACGGTGGTGGAGCCGTTCGACCGCGCCTTCGCGGCGCATTCGGCGGAGGAGTTCGTGCAAGCGGTGCTGGTCGACGGCCTCGGCGCCAGCCACGTCGTCGTCGGATACGACTTCACATTCGGACAGAAGCGCAGCGGCAACGTGCAGCTGCTCGCCGCCGAAGGGCCGCCGCGCGGCTTTGGCGTGACGGTAGTGCCGCCGGTGAGCGTCGAAGGGCTCGTCTGCTCCTCGACCAAGGTGCGCGAGTTCACGCTCGAGGGTCGCGTCGACGGCGCGGCGCTGGTGCTCGGGCGCGACGTCGAGGTCCAGGGCGAAGTGGTACACGGCGACGGCCGCGGCCGCACCATCGGCGTGCCGACGGCGAACGTGCTGAGCGAGACGGAGCTCCTCCCCAAGAACGGCGTCTACGCCGGCTGGGCGGAGAGTCTCGTCGACGGGCGCCGCTGGGTCGCCGCCATCAACGTCGGCACCAATCCGACGTTCGTGAGCGGCGTGCAGGTTCACGTCGAGGCCCACCTCCTCGACTGCGACGAGGATCTCTACGGCCAGCGATTGCGGGTCGGGTTCGCGCACCGGCTGCGCGACGAGAAGCGGTTCGATTCGCGCGACGCTCTGGTGGCGCAGATCAGGCACGACGTCGACGAAACGAAGCGGGTCATGGCCGCGCGAAAGCTGGGGGCGTGATGGATCGGGAAGAGCTCGGCAAGATGAAGCTCGAGGCGCTCAGGCTGTTGGCGCTCGAAAAGGGCATCGACGAGGCGCGCTCGCTCGGCAAGGTCGAGATCATCGATCGCCTGGTGCCGAAGGGGATCGTCGAGAGGGCCAAGGAAGCGGTCGCGCACGCGGTCGAGGTGGTCGAGGAGAAGGCGCACGAGATCGCGGACAAGGTGCTGCACCACGGCGAGCATCAGGGCGCCGCCAAAGCCGACGGTCAGACGGCGCACGGCGAGACGGCGGACAGCGAAACGGCCGACGGCGACGTGGCCGCGGGCGACGCCGCCGAGCGCAAGGCGACGGTGAAGAAGCCGGCACATCCGAGCAACGGCTTCGGCGTGCCGTCGATGACAGTGCACCCGCATGTCGACCACGGGCCGCGCGAGCCCCTGCACATGCTCGACTTCGAGGAGCTCCCCGAGACCTACGGCGTCGACGAGTGCGAGGTGCTGTTCCGCGATCCGTTCTCGGTGTTCGCCTACTGGGAGATCACCGACGGTGGCGTGTCGTCGGCGCGGGCGCAGCTCGGGCAGTCGGCCGACTCGTCGCGCCTGGTGATGCGCATGTTCACGACCGTGCCGGGCGTCGAGGGCGTCGACCGGCAGATTCACGATCTCGATCTGCCGTGGAATCACGGCAAGCGCTACCTGCAGGCGCCCAAGCCCGGCGCGCATCTGCGCGTGGCCGTGGGCCTGCTCTCCGGCGAAGGCTACTTCGCGCCCATCGCGCACTCGTCGCTCGTGCGCGTACCACCGGCGGAGCCGCAGCCGGGGCCCGTCGAGTGGATGCAGGTCATCCCGCCCAAGACCCGCGGCCGCACACGCGAGCCGCTGGTGGTCGTGCGCCGCGGCGGTGACCACGCCGAGCGCGGCGTGCGGACGCCCGAGCAGCACGCCGAGAGCGGCCACGAGCGCGGCGGCAGCTCGCCGACGGCAAAGTCGGGCTCGCAAACGTATCCATTCGGCGGCTCGTCGCCGGGCTCCTCGCCCGGCCGCCGCGACGGGAGCAAGTGATGGGGTCCGGCGATCTGGCGCTGGTGCTGCACGCGCACCTGCCGTTCATCCGCCATCCCGAGCATCGCTATCACCTCGAGGAGAACTGGCTCTACGAGGCGACGGTGGCGACCTATCTGCCGCTGCTCGACGTCTTCCGCGGCCTGGCGCGCGACAGCGTCGACTTCCGCCTGACCATCTCCCTGTCGCCGCCCTTGTGCACCATGCTCGAGGACGATCTCCTGAAGACGCGCACGGCGGCCTATCTCGACCGGCTGTGCCGCCTGGGCGACTCGGAGATGCGCCGCACCTCGGGCGACCCGACGTTCCATCGCATCGCGCGCTTCTACGCCGATCGCTTCGGCCACTTGAAGGCGCTCTACGACGAGCTGCGCGGCGACGTCATCGGCGCCTTTCGCGCGCTGCAGGACGATGGCCTGCTCGAGATCATCACCGTCGGTGCGACCCACGGCTACCTGCCGGTCATCCGCGAGCCGTCGGCCAGGCGCGCGCAGGTGCAGGTGGCGTGCGAGAGCTATCAGCGCATGTTCGGCCGCTGGCCGCGCGGCATCTGGCTGCCCGAGTGCGGCTACACCGAGGGGCTCGACGCGGTGCTCGCCGAGTGCGGGCTGCGCTACTTCTTCGTCGACGCGCACGGCATCCTGAACGCGCGGCCGCAGCCGCCGCTCGGCATCCACGCCCCGGTGTTCTGCAAGACCGGCGTGGCGGCGTTCGGGCGCGATCTCGAGTCGTCGAAGCAGGTCTGGTCGGCCAAGGAAGGCTATCCCGGCGACGGCGTCTATCGCGATTTCTACCGCGACATCGGCTTCGATCTGCCGCTCGACTACATCGGCGACTACATCCACCCCGACGGGATTCGCGTCCACACCGGCTTCAAATATTTCCGCGTCACCGGACCGGACGTCGATCTGGCGAACAAGCAGCCGTACGATCCCGACGCCGCGAAGGAGCGGGCGGCGACACACGCGGGGAACTTCATGTTCAACCGCGAGAAGCAGATGCAGCACCTCTCGGCGCACATGGATCGGCGGCCGCTCGTCGTCTCGCCCTATGACGCCGAGCTCTACGGCCACTGGTGGTTCGAGGGTCCGTGGTTCCTCGATTTCCTGGCGCGCAAGATCGCGTTCGATCAGTCGACGGTGCGGCTGTCGACGGCGGCCGAGTATCTAGAGGAGAACACGACCAACTCGGTGGCCGAGCCTTCGCCGTCGTCGTGGGGCGATGGCGGCTATTCGAGCGTCTGGGTGCACGAGAGCAACGACTGGATCTATCGCCACGTGCACCGCGCCGAGGCGCGCATGCACGAGCTGGCGCGGCGCTGGAAGGACGGCACCGACGACATCACGCGGCGCGCGCTCAATCAGGCGGCGCGCGAGCTGCTCCTGGCGCAGTCGTCGGACTGGGCCTTCATCATGAAGACCGCGACCGCGGTCAAGTACGCCTGCGATCGCATCAAGACGCACCTGGCGCGCTTCCGTCGCATCGATCGCGAGCTGACGGCGGGCTGGATCAACGCCGAGTGGCTCGCCGATCTCGAGGCGCGCGACAACATCTTCGGCGAGCTCGACTACCGCGTGTACGCGTAAGCGCCCCGCGTCTACGCGTGCGCGGCGCTAGACCGCCGGGTCGTCTTCGTAGAACTCATTTTCCTCGTCGCTGAACTGCGAGCGCTCCGCCTGTCTGCGACGGCGGCGGCGCGCCCACAGCGCCACCACGACGATGAGCGCGTAGCCGTGCAGGCCGGCGGCGGCGGTCATCAGCGCGACCCACAGGACCCCCGGATGGCGCCCCTTGGCCAGGAGCGGCACGCGAGAGAGATCGACGCCGAGCGAGGCGGCGGCGTGACGCGCCAGCGACGTCGAGCCGGCGCCGAAGCCGATGACCCCCTCGACGAACGCCGGCACCGGCGGCGGCGCGATGCGGCTCTTGTAGACGCGCCCGATGGTGTTCGAGAGCGCGTCGTCGTCCTCGACGAGCGCGTAGATCTTCGACGGCGCCCTGCCCTCTTCGCAGTCGGCGCGCGACGACAACGGCGTGAAGACGCGATCCTCGTCGGTGGCGCCGGCTTGCGCCGCGCCGAGCTTGTAGACGCGTCCGTCGGCGGTGGTGGCGACGGCGAGATCGTGCCGCACGCAGCCGAACACCGCGACGAAGCCGTGCGTCTCGGGAGCGAGCTCCTCGGCCGCGTAGTCGCTGCGATGGCTCATGCGCGCCAGCCGCGCCTCCTGCACGCCGACGAAGATGGCGGCGCTCGCCCCCAGGAAGAGGAGCGCGAGCAGCGTGATGATCAGCGTGCGCGACACTTCAAAAGCTTATCACCGACCACGTCGGCGACGGCAACGTAGGGCAGCTCGACGCCGGAGCGGGCCGCGCCCAGCATGATGGCGCCGCGGCTCATGTCGCCGCGTCCGACGAAGTCGATGGGGAAGACCAGCTGCTCGCCAAAGATCTCGTCGAGGACCTCGATGTACTTGAGCGATGCTACCGAGCCCAAAAGCACGACGTCGGCGCCGTCGATCTTGCGCTTGAGCGCGCGCGCGTCCTTGGCCAGCGGCTTACGATAGCGCTCGTCGCTGGCGTCGATGTCGACCGTGCCGAGCTGCAGCAGCTGCTCCTTGTTGTAGTGCGTGTGCACGGTGACGAGGCCGCGATTGGAGGTGATGACGTACGCGGGCGCGATCTCGGGCGCCGGCGCCGCAGCGAAGGCGGCGGCGTAGGTGAGCTTGCCGCGGAAATAGAGCCCGGACAAAAAGGCGAAGATCTCGCCGACGGGAGCGCCATCCTGACTCTTGACCCGCGTCGCCAGATCGAAGCGCGCCTCGTCGCGGAGCAGGATGCGCGCGCGCTCGCCGCCGAGGTGCGCGGGGGATAGCAGAAAGACGCGGGGGCGACGATCCACGCCAGAATTATGATCCGATTTGGTTTTCACGCCCTTTTCCCAGGCGAGCACTGGATGCACAGACACGCGAGGGGGATGGGTCGCCTTTGCACAGGTCAATGTGTCGCCTGCTGCACGAGTAGGCGACAGCGCCGGCACGCGGCGTGCACATCACACGCGCGATGGCCGACGCAGCCGCAGCCGACGTGACGACGATGGAGTGGACGGAACTTCCACCGGAGCCGCGCCTGGCGCGCCCACCGCGAGTATTGCTCGTGGATGACGAGGAGGAGTTCCTCGAGCTGACCAAAGAGATCCTCGAAGGGGCGGGCTTCATCGTAGAGTGCGCGCGCGCCGCCGGCGAAGCGGTTGCGCGTGCGGTGGCGAATCCGCCCGACGTCATCCTGCTCGACATCTTGCTGCCCGGCTGCGACGGCCTCGAGATCCTCGAGACCTTGCGCGGCGAGCCCGAGACGGCGGACGTGCCGGTGCTCGCTTGCACCGCGCTCGGGCAGCGTGACTCCGGACCGCTCCTGGTACAGGCGGGATTCGATGGCCTCGTGTCGAAGCCGATCGATTGGCACGACCTCGAGCGCCTGCTCACCGCCGTCATTACGCCGGGCTGACGAACGCTTGACCGTGTGCTAGCGTCGCCCCCATGTTCGTGGGAGCGATGACCGCGCTCGTCACGCCGATGCGCGACGGGCAAGTAGACGAAGCCGCGCTGGAGGCGTTGGTCGAGTGGCAGATCGCCCAGGGGATCGACGCGCTGATCCCCTGCGGCACCACCGGAGAATCGGCGACGCTGAACACCCAGGAGCACGTGCGGGTGATCGAGCGCGTCGTCAAGGCGACGAAGAAGCGCGTGCCGGTCATCGCCGGCGCCGGCGCCAACGCGACGGCCGAGGCCATCGAGCTCTCCAAGGCGGCGCACGAGGCCGGAGCCGACGCGCTCTTGCAGGTCACGCCCTACTACAATCGGCCCACGCAGGAGGGCCTCTACCTGCACTTTCGCGCCATCGCCGAGTCGACGCCGCTGCCGATCGTGCTCTACAACGTGCCGGCGCGCACCGGCTGCGATCTGTTGCCCGAGACGATCGCGCGGCTCGCCGAGCTGCCGACGGTGGTCGCGGTCAAAGAGGCGACGGGAACCGTGCAGCGGACGCAGCAGATCATCGGGCGGCTCGGCGATCGCCTCGTCGTCCTGTGCGGCGACGACGCCATCAACTATCCGCTCTACGCCGTCGGTGCGCGCGGCTGCATCTCGGTAGTCTCGAACGTGGCGCCCAAGCTCGTCGCCGACTGCTGGGATGCCCACGTCGCCGGCGACGCCGCGCGCGCCAAGAAGCTGCACTACGACTCGTTGCCGCTGGCCGAGGCGCTCTTCTCGGAAGCGAGCCCCATTCCAACCAAGACCGCGCTCGGGCTCATGGGCCGCATGTCGCCCGAGCTGCGCCTGCCGCACCACCCGATGTCGGAGGCGCCGAAACAGAAGCTTCGCGCCGTGCTGACGGCGATGGGCCTGGTGAAATGAGCGACGGACAGGAGCACCGGGTCCGGCTGGCGGTACCCGGCGCGGCCGGCAAGATGGGGCGGATGATCATGAGGGTCATCGCCGAGCATCCCGAGGTGGAGCTGGTCGCGGCCATCGAGCGGCCGGGCTCGGCGCATCTCGGAAAAGATGCCGGCTCCGTCGCGGGCCTCGGCGAGATGGGCGTCATCATCCAGACGGAGCTCGACGAAGCGCTCAGCGGCGCCGACGTCATCATCGACTTCACGGCGCCGGCAGCGACGGCGTGGACAGTCTCGCGCGCGGCCGAGCATGAGGTCGGCGTCGTCATCGGCACCACCGGCCTCGGCGAGGCGGAGAAGCGCGCGGTCTGGCAGGCGTCGGAGCGCATTCCCATCGTTCTGTCGGCGAACATGTCGCTCGGGGTCAACGTGCTGTTCGGCCTCATCGCGCAGGCGGCGCGCGCGCTCGGCAAGGAGTACGACGTCGAGATCGTCGAGCTGCACCATCGGCAGAAGAAGGACGCACCGTCGGGAACCGCGCTGGCGATGGCCTCCGCCGTCGCCGAAGCGCTCGACCGCGATCTCTCGAGCGTCGCGCGCTACGGGCGCGAAGGGCAGGTCGGCGCCCGCACCAGCGACGAGATCGGGATCCTGGCCGTGCGCGGCGGCGACATCGTCGGTGAGCACACCGCCTACTTCTGCGGGCTCGGCGAGCGGCTCGAGATCACCCATCGCGCCTCGTCGCGCGAGACCTTCGCGCGCGGCGCGGTCCGCGCGGCCGAGTGGCTGCGCGATCGCGATCCCGGCCTCTACGACATGCAGGACGTGCTCGGTCTGAGGAAGTGACAGGCAAGGCGCGGCCCGATTACGCGCGGCTTGCGACCGAGGCGCCGCATCCGCGCTCGGCGCAGCTCGAGCTCCACGGCACCGACGAGCTGGTGGCCCTCCTCTTGACCGAGGAGAAGCGCGCGCAGAAGGCGGCCTACGCCGCGCGCAAGGAGATCGCGCGGGCGGCCGATCGCGTCGTCACGGCGCTGCGCTCGGGTGGCCGGCTCTTCTACGTCGGCGCCGGCACCAGCGGTCGCCTCGGCGCGCTCGATGCCGCCGAGCTGCCGCCGACGTTTGGCTCGTCGCCGGCGCAGGTCGTCGCCGTCGTCGCCGGCGGTCCGCGCGCGCTGCAGCGGTCGGTCGAGGGCGCCGAGGATCGCGCCCA
>JAQBQH010000395.1 GCA_028287105.1 Myxococcales bacterium | reverse complement strand
TCGAGAAGATCCGCGTCGCTGCGCAGTCGGACACGACGGTGCTCATCCAGGGCGAGAGCGGCACCGGCAAGGAGCTGATCGCGCGCTCGATCCATCAGCGCTCGGCGTTCGCCGAGGGGCCGTTCGTCGCCGTACACACGGGCGCGATCCCGCAGGAGCTGATCGCGTCGGAGCTGTTCGGTCACGAGAAGGGCGCGTTCACCGGCGCCGTCGACAAGAAGCCGGGCAAGTTCGAGCTCGCCGAGGGCGGCACGCTGTTCCTCGACGAGATCTCGACGATGGACGAGCGCACCCAGATCAACCTCCTGCGCGTGCTCGAGACTCATCAGTACACGCGCGTGGGCGGCAAGAAGGAGCGTGACGCGCGCGTGCGCGTGTTGGCGGCCTCGAACCGCGACCTCGAGTCGATGGTCAAGGCCGGCCAGTTCCGCGAAGACCTGTTCTACCGCCTCAACATCTTCTCGGTGAAGCTGCCGCCGTTGCGCGAGCGCTCCGAGGATATCCCGGTGATCGCCGGCGAGTACGTGCGCGAGTTCGCCGCCAAGTACACCAAGGCGGTGACGAGCATTCCGGCGGAGACGCAGCGCCTCCTGACCAACTACAACTGGCCCGGCAACGTGCGCGAGCTGCGCAACGTCATCGAGCAGGCGGTGCTCCTGGCGCGCAGCGGCACGCTCGAGCCGCAGCTCCTGCCGCAGATCCTGCATCGCGGTCCGCTGCGGGAGGACATCATCAAGATCCCGATCGGCACCGCCATGGACGACATCGAGCGCGAGGTCATCTTGCGTACGCTCGCCGCCAACGCGGGCAACAAGACGGCGACGGCGGAGGTGCTCGGCATCAGCCGCCGCAGCATCTATAACAAGCTGGCGCTCTACGGCATCGCCACCAGCGACGAAGACGAGCGCGAGTCGATCGAGCACTAGCCCGCGCCGTCAGCATCCTCTTCCGGCCCCGCCCGCGTTGAACCCGTCACGCCGATGTCACAAACGGCTCTCCTACACGCCCAGGGCGTGTGTACCGTTTATGCACGCGTAAACTGCTGTGTAAAGGATCGATACAGTCAACCGGCGGAGGGGCGGTCGTCACGGTCGAGCGCTTCATCGATGGCGGCTCTGAACTGCGCGAGATCAATCGGTTTTGCGAAGAAGGGCACGCCCGACTCGGCGGCGATTTCGGCCCCGCGCGGATACCCCGAAACCATGAAGATTTTGAGGTCGGGCTTGCGAATCTGCGCCGACGCGACCACATCTTTGCCGTCGATCCACGGCATCGAAAGATCCGCGATCAACAGGTCGGCACCGTCGAGCGACAGCGCCGCCAGCGCGCGAATCGGATCGGAGAAAGCGCGTACCCGGCGGCCTCGGCCCGTCAATGCCTGCGCCATCAACTCGGCCTGCTCCGGGTCGTCGTCCAGCACGAAAATCGTTTTCACGTGCGCCCTCCCTCAGGCGCGTAACCAGCAATGTGCGTGCCGCACAGAGGAGCGGTCGGCGGCTCTTCCGGCACACATCCCGCATTCATGGAATCCAGGAGGTCATACGAAACCCCGATGCCACTCGATCCCGCTACCCCACGTACGCCGACTCCCGAAGGCCCCAAGCGGACCTGGATCGTGTACCTGCTGCTGGGTCTGTTCGCGGCCATGCTGTTCTCACGCTCCGGTCCCAGTGGTAATCGGATTTCATACAGCGACTTCAAGCAGAAGCTCGCTGCAGGCCAGATATCAGAGGTAGAAATCGGCAAAGAGCGCATCCGCGCCACGCCCACCGACGAGACCGCGAAGAAGAAGGGCGACCGCTGGGTCGCCCAGCGCGTCGAGGATCCCGACCTCGTCAAAGAGCTCGAAGCCAAGAAGGTCCCCTTCGGGGGCATGCAGGAGGGCGACTGGCTCTCATCGCTGTTCATGGTTTGGCTGTTACCGATGTTACTCCTCGCCGGCTTCTGGATGCTGATATTCCGCCGTATGAAGCCGGGCGCGGGGATGATGTCGATCGGCCGTTCGCGCGCCAAGCTCGTCGCCGAGGAGGGAACGGGTGTCACGTTCGGCGACGTCGCCGGCGTCGACGAGGCGAAAGACGAGCTGCTCGAGATCGTCGAATTCCTCTCCAGCCCCGAGAAGTTCCGTAAACTCGGCGCCCGCATTCCCAAAGGTGTCCTGTTGGTGGGGCCGCCCGGCACGGGCAAGACGCTGCTGGCGCGGGCTGTCGCCGGCGAGGCACACGTGCCCTTCTTCTCGCTCACCGGCTCCGACTTCGTCGAAATGTTCGTCGGCGTGGGCGCGGCGCGCGTGCGCGATCTGTTTCAGCAGGCGCAGGCCAAGGCCCCGTGCATCGTCTTCATCGATGAGCTCGACGCGGTCGGCAAGGCGCGCGGCGCCGGCAACATGGCCGGCCACGACGAGCGCGAGCAGACCCTCAATCAGCTGCTCTCGGAGATGGACGGGTTCGACGCCAAGAAGGGCCTCATCATCATGGCGGCGACCAATCGCCCCGAGACGCTCGACTCGGCGCTCATGCGGCCGGGCCGCTTCGATCGCCAGGTGCTCGTCGATCGCCCCGACGTCAAGGGGCGCGAAGCGATCCTGCGCGTCCACGCCAAGGACGTGAAGCTCGGTCCCGACGTCGACCTGCGTCGCGTCGCGGCGCTGACCCCCGGCATGGCGGGCGCGGATCTGGCCAACCTCGTCAACGAAGCGGCGCTCTTGACCGCGCGGCGCAACAAGGCTGCGGTCACGCAGTCGGAGATCAACGAAGCGATCGAGCGCGGCATCGCCGGCCTCGAGAAGAAGAACCGGCTCATGAACACGCGCGAGAAGGAGATCGTCGCCCACCACGAGAGCGGCCACGCGCTGCTCGCCGAGATCCTGCCCACCACCGACCGCGTGCACAAGGTGTCGATGATTCCGCGCGGCCTGGGTGCGCTCGGATACACGATGCAGGTGCCGCTCGAGGATCGCTTCCTCATGACCCGCACCGAGCTGCTCGACAAGATCACGGTGCTGATGGGCGGGCGCGCTGCGGAGAAGGTCGTCTTCAACGAAGTGTCGACCGGCGCCTCCGACGATTTACAGCGCGCCAGCGATCTGGCGCGGCGCATGGTGTCGCAGTTCGGCATGTCGACGGTGCTTGGTCCCCAGGCAGTCGACCACCTGGGCGGCACCGCCGAATCGCGCTTCCTCCAGGGTGGCACGATCGCGGGTGATCGCGGCTACTCGGAGCGCACGCAGGAGCTCATCGATCAGGAAGTCAGCGAGCTGTGCCGCCGCGCATTCGACCGCGCCGTCGCGCTGCTCGAGCACAATCGCACGCAGCTGCTGGCGCTGGCGCAGCTGCTGCGCGAAAAAGAGGTCATCGAGGGCGCCGAGCTGCGCCACACGCTCGAAGGCGCCGAGGCGCCCGCGTCGTTGCAGAGCCCCGACGCGCAGCAGTGGTCACATCTGCCGCACTGACAGCCACCACACGGCATTTCGAGCTGGAACGCCGCTTGCTCAATCCTCCAGACATGCGTGAAGTTGCGGAGCAGAACCGTCACAAGCTCTTGCATGGCGTGGCCGCGGGGACGATCGCGACCATCCTCATGACGGCGCTTCTCGTCGCTGCGCCGGCCTTCGCGGGTCAGCGGCTGCCCGACGTGGCGGCACGCGTGCTCGCGGCGCTGCAAGCGCGGCCCCTCCTGGTGATGGCGGCGTTCCTCGTCCACTTCGCGTACGGCGCGCTCGCCGGCGCGCTCTTCGCCGCCGGTGCGCGGCGGATCAACGTCGCGGCCGGGCTCTTCTTCGGGCTGGCGCTGTGGGGCGTCGCAGTGACGATCTACGCGCCGCTGATGGGGCTCGGCTTCATCGCATCGCACCAGCCGGCGCTGGCGGCGCTGGTCTTGCCGGCGCACCTTCTGTACGGCGGCGCGCTCGGTGCGCTGGCGCCGCGGGGCGAGATCGTGCAGCCGATCGAAGACTCGCTCCCTGCGTTCCCGCTCACTCTGGCGGACGCGTAGAGCGCGGCATCAAGGTCCGCCAGGCTGCGAACGCGCCGACGAGGACGCCGACCCCGACGAAGATCAGCCGCCACGGCAGACCGGGCATGTTCGGAGAGGACTCGATCGAGCCGCCGGCGAAGAAGCCGAGCAGCGCGGGCAAACCGATGAGCCCGCATAGGAGCCCGGCGTTCCACAACAGGAGCCAACGGCCGCCGGTGTCGTGGGTCATAGCTTGTCCTCCTCGATGACCCATGCGTGCCGCGTCAGCGGATGCGTATCGTCCTCGAGGTGCGGAAAGCGCACGTAGCCCATCATCTCCAGCGTCTCGACGAGCTCCTCGGCCTGATACGCCGAGCAGCGCAGCTCGCTCTCGATGGCGTCTCGCATGACTGTCTTGCCGCGGAGATAGCTGGTGTAGAGCGTGCTGCCATAGCGCCGGCGGATGGCGCCCGCGAGGTCGCGGAGATCGATGTCTTCGACGCTGATCTGCACGGGCTCGAAAGCGTGCACCCGGCATACCGAATCCCTTTGGCTGGCGCTCGCACGGCTCTTGCTCACCAACATCACGGAGGTGGCGTTTGGCACGAGGGTCGGCCGCGGAGGAGCTGAGCGCCTTCTTGCTGCGCGAGCGAGCGGCCGTGATCCGCTCGTGGCAGCGCGAGCTGCGCACGGCCGCGCTGCGTCCGGACGACTTCGAGTCGGCGCTGGCGCCGCTCGTCGACGAATTGGCGCACATGCTCGCCGACGCCAATGAGCCGGCCCGGCTCTTCGCCGAGCGTCTGGCGGGGCGTGGCGCGGCGCAGTATCGGCGGCAGGCGCGGCTGCGCGATGTCGAGCGCGAGATCGGTGTGCTCTTGCCGGCGATTCTTCGCGTCTGGGCCACGCGGCGCGGCGAGCTGCCCGTCGAGGTGGCGCTTCTCCTCGGCGCCATCACGCACGAGGCGGTGGTGCGCGTGTCGCGCGAGTATGCGCGCGCGGCCGAGGCGGCGGAGGCGCAGTGTCGCCTGGCGAGCGTGCAGCGGGCGTTCGCGCGCCTCTCGGAGGTGGTGCTGGTGCTCGATCGTCGTGGCGCCGTGGCGATGGTGGCGGGTCCGTCGCAGGTGCTGCTCGGGCGCAGCGCCGCCGAGCTCATCGGCCAGCCGGGACGCGGGCCCGCGCTGCAGGCGCTGCGCACCGGTCGCGAGGTGCCGCCCGAGCGGGTGCGCGTGCGCAACGCCAAGAGCGGCGAAGAGCGCATGTGCGAGACGCGCGCCTTCCCGCTGACCGAAGCGGATCGGGTCGTCGGCGCCGTCGAGATCCTGCGCGACATCTCGCGCGAGCTGCACCACGACGAGGAGCTGCGGCGCGCCGATCGCGAGCTCACGGCCCTGCACGCGCGGCTCTTGCGACGCGCGCATGGGCAGGCGATGGCGGAGCTGGCGACGGCGACGGCCTCGGCGCTCAACAACGAGCTCAACGCGGTGTCGATGTCGCTGTCGCTCGTGCACCAGGAGCTGCCGCACCCCGGCGACGCGGTGGCGCGCCACCTGTATGCCGTCGAGCAGGCGGTGCAGCGTTCGGCCGCGCTTCTGGCGCGCCTACAGCAGCTGGCGGCGCGACAGCCGAACGCGGCGCCGCGCGCGGTGTCGCTGAACGACATGCTGATGGAGGCGCTCGACCTCGTGCGACCGGAGCTGACCACCTCGGTGGCGCGCAAGGCCGTGCGCGTCGACGCCCGTCTCGGCGAGGTGACCCCGGTGCTGGCGCAACCGAGCGAGCTGCGCGAGCTCCTCTGCTCCCTCATCATCGAGGCGCGCGACGTGATGGTAAAGGGCGGCGTGCTCAACGCGACGACGCGGGCGGAGCGTGACGGCACATCGCTCATCTTGACGCACCCGCTCGGGGCCGAGCTGCCGTCCGATCCGTTCGCCGCGGCCACCGAACGCAGCGTGACCCTGGCGGCAGCGCGCGATCGGGCGCGTCGTTGGGGCGGGGACCTCGTGGCCGAGTCGCGCGGCGGCCGCATGACGCTCAGGCTGACCCTGCCGGCCGCGCCCGCGGCCGCGCGCCCGACGCCCTCCGGTTCGCGGCCGGCGCTCCGTCGTGCGCGCCGCATCCTCATCGTCGACGACGACGCCGGCAACCGCGAGACCTTGAGCGAGCTCCTCGGCCTGTCGGGTCACGAGGTCGTGACCGCGGACAGCGGCAAGGCGGCGCTCGAGACCACCGAGAAGACCGAACGCGCCTTCGACGTCGCGCTCGTCGACCTCGCCATGCCCGACATGAACGGCGTCGAGCTGGCGCGCCGGCTGCGCGCGGCCGATCCCGCCTTGCGCATCGCGCTCGTGACCGGCTGGGAGCCGAGCGCGGTCGACGGTCAGGGCGAGGCCGGGGTCATCGACGCCATCTTCCGCAAGCCCATCGACCTGCCGGCAATCCTGCGTTTCCTCGACGGTGACACTGAGGGAAAAAATGTTCCATTCGACGCGCAACCTCCTTCTAGCGCGCTTTAGCGACGGCGCGGAACTCCGCAGGCGACGGTCGCTGGCTCGCTTGGCCTCCGACTTGCTCCAACGGGTCCGCATGCCGCTCCTCGCGCGCAAGACGTCTACTGAGGATGTCCTCGCTGCGGCGCTCCTCGCCGCCGAGCTGGGCGAGTCGCACGACACGCGATGCCTGCCGGAGCGCGCGTTGCGCGAGCTCTTCACCTCCGTACGCGAGCTTCGCGTGTCGGTGCCCTACGCGACGCTCAAGCTGCTGTCGCGGTTGGCGAGCGATTCGCGGCTTGAGGTTCGCGTGCAGACGGCGCGGTCTCTCGGCTGGTTCGTCGACGGCTATGCCAAGCGCGTCGAAGAGCTGCTCCTCCTGCTCGCCTGCGACACCAGCCGCAAGGTGCGGGCCGCCGCCTCGGAATCGTTGGCCGATCTGATTCCCAAGGCGAACGATCCGTGGGAGCTGATCGAATCGTGGAATCAGCATCCCGATCGCGCGCGCGAAGTGCTGCGCGCCGCGCGTCGCTCGCTCCCTCCTCCGCTAGGCACCTGAGCCCATAGTTACCCGGCACGTTGCCTGCACATACCCTACTGCGATGCGTGTCGCGCGTGTGCTTTGGCTGCCCCTCCTCTTCGTTGCCGGTTGCGCGGCGGAGAAGGCCAACGGACGCCCGTGGGTCCACGACGTCAAGATCGCGGGCGTCAAGCACGTGCCAGAGAAGGACCTGCGCAAAAAGATCGCGCTCGAAGAGACCAGCTGGCTGCCGCTCTCTCCCAAGAAGTATCTCGATCCCTTCACCGTCGACATGGACAAGAAGCGCATCGAGGCCTTCTACGCCGCGCACGGCTACTTCTTCGCCAAGGTCACCAACGCCGACATCAAGCCGCGCGGCAGCGACGGCAAGTCGGTCGACGTGCAGCTCGTCGTCGACGAAGGGCCGCCGACCAAGATCGACAAGCTCGCCACCGACGGTCTCGACCCGATCGGCAAGCCGGCGCAGGACATCCAGCACGACCTCAAGCTGACCTTCAAGCGCGGCGACACCTTCGACCACGGCAAGTACGTCGCCAAGAAGGGCGAGGTCGAGATGAAGCTCAAGACGCTCGGCTTCGCCTGGGCCAACGTCTCGGGCGAGGTCGACGTCGATCGCGACGCCAAGACCGCCGACGTGCTCATGAAGGTCGCGCCAGGCCCGCACGCGCGGTTCGGCCGCGTCTATGTGCGCGGCTACGACGTCATCAATCCGCGCCTCATCCTCGAGCACGCCAACCTCAAAGAGGGCTCGACGTTCGATCCCCAGGTCCTCGAGGACGCGCGCGGCCTCATCTACAACCTCGGCGTCTTCAACTCGGTCAAGGTGGAGTACGAGCATGACGCGCGCAATGCGGACCTCGCCGACGTCATCCTCAGCGTGCACGAGGGGCAGTTCCACGAGCTGCGGCTCGGCGGCGGCGTCAACTTCGAGTCGACGCGCTACGACCTCCACTTGTCGGGGCAGTACATCAAGCACAACTTCCTCGGCGGCCTGCGCACGCTCAAGCTGCGCTTCGAGCCCGGCTGGGTCTTCCTCGTCAATCCCGGCGCCGTCGGCGCGACCAGTGGCGGACCGTCCAACGGCCCGTCGGCCAGGGCCACGGCGACCTTCACGCAGCCCGACTTCCTGGCGCCCTGGTACGAGCTCAAGTGGATCGTCGGCTACGACGTCGGCATCGACTACGCGTACCAGTACCACGGCCCGCGCACCACGCTCGGCGTGTCGCGCCCGCTGTGGCACAACCGCGTCACTCTCGGCCTTTCCTACAACTTCAACTTCCTCATGTTCTTCAACACCGTGCCCGCGTTGGCGCTCGATGCCAACCCGCGCGACGCGTCGCGGCTGTTCGGCTACACCAATCCGTATCGCGTCGGTTGGTTCCAAGAGGACGTCAACCTCGACCTGCGCGACAAGCCGCTCGATCCGCACAAAGGCGTCTACCTCGGGACCACCGTCGAGGAGGGCGGTACCTACGCGGCCGGCTCGTTCACCTACGAGAAGGTGATGCCGGAGATGCGCCTCTACGCGCCGCTCGGATCGCGCGTGACGCTGGCGACGCGCGGCATGTTCGGGCAGATGTTCGTCCAAGGCGACACCGGCTCGCCGATCACGCGCCGCTTCTACATGGGCGGTCCCGACTCGCATCGCGGCTTCAACTACAATCGCCTGTCGGTCCAGGTGCCGATCGGGCTCGGCAACACGCCGCAGCTGCCGATCGGCGGCGATCAGCTGCTGCTCTTGCAGGCCGAGCTCCGCATCAACATCATCAAGCTCTTCGACAACTGGCTCGGCGTCACCGCCTTCGGCGACGCCGGTGACGTCGCTGCACCGTCGACGGGCGGCGCCGACCTCGAGCGGGTCCTGAGCGGCTCGGCGCTCGACCCGGCCGGCATCTGTCGCGACGGCGGACCGGTCAAGCTGTCGACCTCCGTGCAGGGAAACCATCTGCACTACGCCGTCGGTGGCGGCATCCGCTATCACACCATCATCGGCACCATTCGCGCCGACGTCGGCGTGCGCCTCAACCGACTGGCCTACTGCGAGCCGGATCGCACTCCGAACCCCGATCCGAACCAGCGCATCGCGTTCCATATTTCGATCGGAGAGAGCTTCTGATGCGGGCCATGAAGATCATTGCGAAGGTCCTCGGTTGGACCGTCTTGTCGGTCTTGATGCTGGTGGTGGCGACGCTCCTCATGGTCGTCGTCCTCGGGCGCACCGACTGGGGACATCGCAAGATCCTGTCGGTAGCGCTGCCGGAGATCCAGAAGCAGCTCGCCGGGCATCTCAAGATCGGGCACCTCGGCGGCGATCTGACCCACGGGCTCGTGCTGTACGACGTCGAGATCGACGACGTGGAGCATCAGCCGGCGGTGAAGCTCAAGGCGCTCACCGTGCACTACAACCTCCTCGGTCTGACGCACCACACGATCGATCTCACCGAGCTCAAGGCCGAAGAGGCGTGGGTGCATGCCCGCGTCATGAAGGATGGTCAGCTCAACCTGGCGACGCTCGCCAAGCCCTCCGACAAGAGGGAGGACGAGCAAAAGAAGTCGCAGAGCGGCTACAAGATCCGGCTCGGCAAGGTGCTGGCCGACCTCGAGGCGCGCTACGACCAGCCGGCGCGCGGCGGCCGGCCGGCGCAGCACGTCCATGCCGAGGCGCACCTCGACGCGCACGCGCTCATCGACGGCGGCAAGATCGAGGCGGGGCTCAATGAGCTCGCGCTGCGCACGATGCTGCCGCTGCGCGCCGAGCTGCACGGCAAGGGCGGCGTCAAGATGGACAACGGCGCCATCGCCGCCGACAAGCTCGAGCTGACGCTGGCCACCGACGGAGCGGAGCTGCGCAAGCTTTTGCCCGACGTCAAGCTGCGCGGCAAGTGGAACGTCGCCGTCAAGGCGAACGGGCCGGCCGATACGCTGGCCGTGTCGCTGGTGGCGCAGCCGCCGGCGGGCAAACTGGCGGTCGACGCGCAGGTGAAGACGGTCGCGGGAGTGCCCGGGCAGCCGCCCAAGGACGCGCAGGCGATCGCCTGGTCGGCGACGATCAATGCGCGCGGCATCGATCCGGGCGCCGCGGTCGCCGGCGTGCCGCACGGCGACGTGCGCGTCGACGCGAGCGGCCGCGGTCGGGGCGCCGAGGCGACGGTCGATCTCAAGGGGCTGGTCGCCGAGATCGCCGGCACCCACGTCGACGCCCACGGAAACTTCAACACCGACGGCGACGCGACCGTGATGGCCAACGTCTCGTCGAAGGACCTATCGAAGCTGCGCTCGGTCGGCCTGGCCGGCGTCGGCGGGCGGCTCGATGCCAAGGCGCGCGTCGAGAAGACCACGACGCACATGCACGTCGACGTCGACGCCAGCGGACAGTACCTCGCGTACGCCGGCAACCGCATCGGCAAGCTCGACATGCATGTGCACGAGCGCGACTTCCTCGGCGAGGCGCACGTCGCCGCCTCCGGGATCAAGGCGGCCGGTCTGATGCTCGACACCTTCAAGACCGACGTCAGCGGCAGCCCCAAGGCCGTCAAGGCGACTGTGGCGGCGCGCGGTCCCGACAAGACGTCGATCGACCTTCTCGCCCACGGCGTGCCGACGGTGGTGCGCCATCACGGCAAAGAGGGCGTCAAGATCGTGGGCGCCGACATTACGCTCGACAAGCTGGCGTTCGCGCGCCACGGTCAGGCCTGGGCCTCCACCGGTCCGGCGACGGTCAAGCTGCACGAGGCGATCGAGGTGGCCAAGCTGGAGCTGGCCTCGGGCGCGCAGCACCTCGGGCTCGACGCGCGCTTCGACAAGCGCTCGCAGGCGCTGGCGGTGAACCTGCGCGCGCAGAAGCTCGACATCAAAGAGCTGTCGCAGTTCGCCAAGCCGACGGTGGATCTGCCGAAGACCTCGCTCGATCTGGAAGCGCGCGTGCGCGGCACCACGTCGGCGCCGATCGCGCAGATCAACCTCGATGGCTACAGCGAGCGCTCGCAGCGGCTCGGGCTCAACAAGATCTCGTACAAGCTGTCGGCCAACTACGGACACGATCGCGCCTCCGCCGAGTTCGTCATCTCGGCGCTCGACGAAGCGGTCAAGGGTAAGCTCGACGTGCCGACCGTCTTGACGGGGACGCGCCCGCTCTCCGTCGAGATCGCGGCGACGAACATCCTGATGGCCAAGCTGCGCAAGGTGATGCCGCCGATGCTGGCCAACCTCGAGGGGCGGCTCGACGGCAACATCAAGGCAAGCGGCACGACGACGCGGCCGGTGCTGGCGGTCACGCTCCACGGCAAGTCGTGGGACCTCGGACCGAACGCCAAGAACAACGACGTGCAGCTCAAGGTCGACTACAAGGAGCGCGCGCTGTCGGCGCGTGCCGACATCAAGCTGCAGCAGTCGGTGGGCAAGAACGCGGGCGCGCTCTCGGCGCAGGTCGACCTGCCGCTCGATCTCTCGCTCGCGACGTTGCAGCACACCAAGAAGCTCGTGGAGCAGCTCGAGCACAAGACGCCCATCGCCGCGGTCGTCAACCTGCAGCATCTCGACCTGGGAAAGTTTCCCTTCGAGCAGCTCGGGATGGCACCGCCGCTGACCGCCGGCATGGTCGAAGGCTCGATCAAGCTGCGCGGTACGCTGCACGAGCCACAGCTCGACGCCGACCTCGAAGGACATCAGCTCGCCAAGGGCAAGCTCGACAAGATCGATCTATTCGCCGAGCTGGACTACGCGAACAAGCGCGCCAGCCTCAAGGTCGATGGCTCGCTGCGTGGCTCGCCGCTCGTCAAGGTGCGCGGCGAGGTGCCGATCGATTTCCAGAAGGTGATCGACCACGAGCCGTACGCGCAGACGCCGATCAAGGTGGACGTCCAGGTGCCGGGCTACGACCTGGCGCGCGTGCAGGATCTGGCGCCAAAGACAGCGGGGCGGTTCGACGCCAAGGCCGAGCTGCGCGGCACCATCGGCGCGCCGGTGGGCAAGGTCGACGCGGCCATCGCCGGGCTGAACCTCGGCGCGACCAAGTACGACAAGCTCGAGCTGCACGCCGCCTACGACGGCGCCAAGGCGACGGCGAAGCTCGACGCGCACGAGGTCAAGGGCGGCCTCTTGAAGGGCGACGCGACGGTGCCGATGGATCCCAAGAAGCCGCTGCTCGCGGTGCTGCAGGCCAAGGGCTTCTACATCGACGTCGAGAACATCGGGCTCACCAATCCGCGGCTGCTCAAGGGGACGCTGAACGCGTCGATCGAGGCGCGCGGACCGCGCACGCAGCCGACGGTGAACGGCTATATCAAGTTCTCCGACGGGCAGCTCGCGCTCGCCGCCGACGCGCGCGTCTTTCAGGACGTCAAGGTCGACGTCGCCATCAATCAGAACGGCGCCATCACGCTCAAGGAGGCCGGCGCCAAGGTCGGCGAAGGCGCGATCACGGCGACCGGTACGGCGCAGCTGGCCGGCTTCCGGCCGCAGCGGGTCGACATCAAGGCCGAGGCGAAGAAGTTCCCGATTCCGACGGGGACGTTCGGCGCCTGGCTCGACGCGGTGGTGACCATCCACGGCGAGGACACTGGCGAAGGGATGTCGGGTACGGTCACCGTCGAGAAGGGAACCGCCAACCTGCCCAAGCTGGCGGGCGGCAAGAAGCTGCAGTCGACCGGCCCGCTCGAGGACGTGAAGTTCGTCGACCCGGTCGCCAGGCGCGCCGAGATTCGCAAGAAGGAAGCGGAAGAAGAAGCGCCGACGACCGAGATCGTCGCGCGGATCCCGGGACCCTTTCACGTTCGCTCCAAGGAGCTCTCGACCGACCTGAAGGGCCACCTCACGGTGCAGATCGCGGGGCCGGTGGCCAGGATCACCGGACAGGTGCAGTCGCTCGGCGGCTGGATGGAGCTGCTCGGCCGCCGCTACACCCTCGAAAAGGTGCGCGTCGGGTTTGCCGGCGAGGCGGAGCCCAACCCGGAGCTCGACATCCGCCTGACGCGCGAGATCTCGGACGCGCGCATCATCATCGAGGTGCACGGCACGGCCAAGAAGCCGCAGGTGATCCTCGAGTCCGATCCGCCCATCTATGATCAGTCGCAGGTCATCGCCATCATCATCTCGGGCGATCCGTCCAACCAGCGCGTCGACGATCGCTCGCTCGACCAGAAGGTGACGGGCGCGGTGTCGAGCCTGCTCGTCGGTAAGCTCAAGGATCAGATCGCGCCCAATCTGCCGATCGACGTCATCAAGGTCGACACCGGCACCGAGGGCTCGACCGGCCTCGGCGACACGCGCGTCGAGGTCGGCAAGTACGTCACCGACAACGTCTACGTCAGCTACGTGCACCAGTTCGGTTCGAGCATGGTCGGGACCCAGCGGGTCAACTCCAACGAGGCCAACGTCGATTGGCGCTTCAAGAAGCACTACGATGTCGAGACCGCGTTTGGGGATGCCGCGGTGGGACGAGTCAACCTCTACTGGACTGTTCGCTACTGAGGAGACGCCGGAATGCTGTGGCTGCTGAGCGCGCTGTTTCTCGTCCTGTGGTTGATCGGGATGGTGACTGGACACACGCTGGGAGCGGGTGTGCACCTGCTGCTCGCGCTGGCGATGGTCACGGTCTGCGCATCGCTCTTGCGCCCGCACATGCGTGATTCGATCTGAGAGCGATCGCTAGAGCTCGATTTCCAACGGCAGGCGAATGGTGAAGACGTTGCCGGCGGCTTGCGGCCGCACGGTGATCGAGCCGCCGTGCCCCTTGACGATCTGCTTGGCGACGGTGAGGCCGACCTGGCCGGCGCTGCGCTTGGAGCCGAACTGGAAGACGCGGCCGGCGTCGGCCGGCGCGATCGGCTCGGCGCCGTCGGTGATGGTGACCTCGACCTGCTCGCTGTCGGCGTCGGTGCGGGCGCCGATCAGGACCTGTCCGCCTCGGGTCGAGACCTGCACCGCGTTCTGGGTGACCGCCACGAGCGCCTCGGTGAGCGCGTCGATGTCGACCGTCCACTTCTCGTCCCCGTCGGTGCCATCGGCCTCGATCTCGACGACGACGCCCCGCTCCTTCGCCGCCGCTTCGACGCGCTCCATCACCGCCGCGAGCAGCGCCTTGGCGAGCACCGGCGTGCGCGCCGCCTCGCTCGGACCGGCGTAGACCAGATACTGCTCGAGGATCTTGTCGACCCGGTCGATCTCCTGCGCCATCACCGTCAGCGACTTCAAGAGCTCGGGGCCGGCGCCTTCCTTGCGCAGCCGTCCCTCGAGCAGCTCGACGTGGATGGCCATCGAGTTGAGCGGATTGCGCACCTCGTGCGCCATCGCTGCCGCGAGGTGCTGCAGCTCCTTGACCGTCATCTGCGCCGCTCCCTATTTGCCGTCGAGACCGTATTCCGCGAGCTTGTTGTAGAGCGACCGCCGGGAGATGCCGAGCACTTCGGCGGTAATCTTCTTATTTCCTTTGCGCGCTTCGAGCGTGCGCAAGATGATCTCTTTTTCGGCGTCGCGCATGGTGGCGCCGAGCGGGATGCGGATGACATCCTCGACCGGACCGGCGCGATAGATCATCTGCGGGAGCAGCTCGGGGTCGAGCGAGCTGCCGCGCGCCAGGAGCACCGCCTGCTCGATGACGTTGCGCAGCTCGCGCACGTTGCCCGGCCAGTGGTAGCCCTCGAGCAGGCGCTGCGTGTCGGCGGGCACCACCTGCATCGGCTTCCGATAGTGCTGTGCAAACTGTGCCATGAACTCGGTGGCGAGCAGCGCCACGTCCTCGCGACGCTCGCGCACCGGCGGCAGATTGATCTGCAGAATGTTCAATCGGTAATAGAGGTCCTCGCGGAACTCGTTGCCCTCGGCCATCTTCATGAGGTCGCGGTTGGTGGCGGCCACGACGCGCACGTTGGCCTGGCGCTCCTTCTTGCCGCCGATGCGCATGTACGCGAAGGACTCGAGCACGCGCAGCAGGTTGATCTGCGTGCGCTCGTCCATCGTCGATATTTCGTCCAAGAAGATGGTACCGGTATCGGCCAGCTCGAACTTGCCCTCCTTCTTGTCGACGGCGCCGGTGAACGACCCGCGCTCGTGGCCGAACAGCTCGGAAGCGATGAGCTCGCGCGGAATGGCGCCGGTGTGCACGGCCACGAACGGTCCATGGGCGCGCTTGGAGCGCATGTGGATGGCGCGCGCGACCAGCTCTTTTCCGGTGCCGCTCTCGCCGGTGATGAGCACCGTCGCGTCCGACTGCGCCGCCAGCTTGATCTTCTCGAAGACGTTGTGCATGACGCGCGAGCGCGCCATCATGCCTTCGAAGAGGACGACGCCCGAGCGCCCGACCGCGAGCAGCTTGTTGGGCAGGTAGTCCGGTCGACCGTCGAGTAGGGTCTGCACGCGCTCGCGCAGCTTCTTCGGATTGACCGGCTTGCGGATGTAGTCGCTGGCGCCGCGCTTGAGCGCCGAGACCGCGGTCTTGACGGTGGCGTGGCCCGTGATGAGCACGATGGCCGTCGCTGGTGCTGCGTCATGCACGAGCTTCGTCAGCTCGACACCCGATTTTCCTGGCAGCAAGAGGTCGGTGAGCAGCAAGTGGTACGTGTCTACCTTGAACTTCTCGAGCGCATCCTCGGCGGAGTGGACGATGTCGACGTGGTAGCCGTCCTCGCGCAGGATCTCGGCGAGCCCGCCCGCGGTCTCCGGCTCGTCGTCGACGACGAGCACCTTCTTCGGCGCGCCGGCCAGCGGTCGCGCCCCGTCGCCGGGACCGACGTACGTGCCGTTGGATAGCGGGTCGGAGGCGTCACTGCTCATGTGCCCCGTTGTAAACATTCGGCAGGGGCGTTCAAGCTAAAAATGCACATACGGTCCTTGCAGGATTTGCCACCCTCCTAAGCAGCCGAGATCACATGTGGGCGCTCCCGCCCAGGCGCCCTTCCGGCGTTTGCCGACCCCCACGCGACACGCGATTTGGTTACAGGGGCCTCTTTTATCGTGCGCAAAACGTGCAACGGCGTTTCGCCGAGCCTTCTGGTTTCGCGAGTGATTTCGCCGCCGATCGTCACCCATCGAGGGGCACGCTTAGTGCACATACCCCGTCGTCACCTTCCCTAGGAGAGCGCGATGGAGAACAGCATGGACGACGTCAAGAAGCGCGTCGGAGAGAATTTCGAACAGATCAAGGACCAGCTCGGAGATCGGACGCAGGAGCTGCGCGAAACGATCGGCAGCTTCGTCGAGGAGCAGCCGCTCGCCGCCGTCGGCGTCGCGTTCGGCCTCGGCTACCTGCTCTCGGGCGCGCTGTTCTCTCGGACGACGTTCAAGGCCGCTTCGATGGGCGGCAAGTTCGTGCTGGGCGGCTTCTTGAAGCAGCTCGTCGCGGGCGTCGGTCCGGGATTCCTGATGGCGGCGATGGGCCGCGGCGGAGAAGAGGGCGGCGAGCAGCAGTCGCAGTCGCGCGCGCAGTCGTCGCAATCGAAGTCGCAGTCGCAGCCGCGCAAGGGCGGCAATGGTGGCAACGGGGGCACCAGCGGCGGTAGCGGCACCGGCGGCATCCAGTAGCAGCTGACTCGTCACGCAGGGCTGATCAGGGAGGCAGAGATGGCCGCAATCAAGCTGCAGCCGAAGTACGAGATCGCACCGGCGATGCCGTTGCCGGCACGCGAGGGTCCGCTGACGGTCGACGAGGAGCACCTCCTCTCGCGTCGTTGGCTCGCCTCGAACGACGAGACCGCGCTGGCGCGCCTGGTCCAGACCCACCTCGGTCTGGTCATCCGCATCGCGATGGAGTTCCGCCACTCCGGTCCGTCGATGGAGGACCTGATTCAGGAGGGCAACCTCGGCCTGACGATCGCGGCGCGGCGCTTCGATCCGCAGCGTCAGACCCGACTGGCTACCTACGCCACCTACTGGATCCGCGCGTGTATGTTGGAGCACGTGGTGCGGTCGCACGGTCCGGTGCGCATCGGCACCACGCGCTCGCAGCGCAAGATCTTCTTCGGCCTGGGGCGTGCGCGGCGCAAGCTGGAGCGCGAGGGCGAGACCGCCGACGCGACCATGCTGGCGTCGGCGCTCGGCGTCGAGCGCGAAGACATCGAATCGATGACGCCGCGGCTCACCGGCCACGATGTGTCGCTCGATGCGCCGCGCGCGACCGATGACCGGCGAGAGCTCGGCGCCCTCATCGCCGAGGACGCGCCGAATCCCGAGGACGTCGTCGCGGGCGTCGAGGAAGACGATTCGCGCAAGACCCGGCTCTGCGAGGGTCTGAAGGTGCTCGATCCGCGCGAGCGCGCCATCATCAAGGCGCGGCACATGCGGCAGCGGCCAGCGACGCTGGCGTCGCTCGGCAAGAAGTTCGGCATCTCGCGCGAGCGCGTCCGTCAGCTCGAGCTGCGCGCCAAGGCCAAGCTCCGCACCTTCTGCGGCCTCCGCCCGGAAATCCCCGCATTCGACGGCTACGCGTCGGATGCAGCCATCAGCCATTAGCCGTTCGCTCCACAACAGATTACAGAGGCGGCCGAGATGTCGGCCGCCTCTTTGTTTTCGTCGCTCCGACTCGCGTGCGCGGCTCCGGAAATGAAAAGAGGCGGCCGAGCTACCCGGTCGCCTCTTCTCATCTGGAGCTAACGGCTGATGGCTAACGGCGAACGGCCTCTGCCGTTAGTACGTCGGCGTCATGGGATTCTTGTTACCCATGCCCTGGCCGATGCCGACGTTCTCGGCCATCTCCTTGCCACGGCCGATGAGGTCACGGCCCCGATCCATCAGGTCGCTGCGCAGCTCGCGGCCGCTCTTCGGCGCGACCATGATGGCGACCGCCGCACCGACGGCACAGCCGACGCCGAAGCCGGCGAGCGCCGCCATCCAGAAGTTCGACTCCGTCTGAAGCCCCAGCGCGTTCAGGATGTCCCGCTTGTTGAAATCCATCATCTGTCTCCTCGAGGTCTAGTGGTTTACGACCGCACGATGCGGCCGATCAAATAACCGGCCGCGGCCGCGATGATCAGCGACGTGCCGGGACGCTCTTTGATGAAGCTGACGACGCGCTCGCCCACTTCGCTCGCCTGCTCGCGCAGATGGTCGAGCTGCTGCATCGCCTGATCGCCGATATCCTCCGCCTGCTGCGCGAAGTTTCCATTCGGCGCTTTGCTGCCTGTCATTTTTTCCATGGGCTCTCCTCGTCGTGAGCTTGAGTCACATATGTCTCTGCGAATCGCGTGCCGGCTGTACGTCCGCGAAACGCAAACGCTGTATCGCGGCTATGTGCACTCTGTGCCGGTGTGCAAGCTGCTCATGTCCCGAACGCGCACAGTGGAGCGCCGAGCCCCGTGGAAACGGCTGCTTTCTGGTCGAGGAAAGGCGCTATCCGGGTGGCACCGGACATGCAGCCACGAAGGGCCCATGCGTCCAAGGAGACTTCGATGAGCGACACGCCCACGGTGTTGATCGTCGATGACGACGAGACGAGCCGAGAATATTTGTCGGCTCTGCTCGACGCCCTCGGCTTCGCGGTCGAAGGTGCCGCAGGCGGTCGCGAGGCGCTGGAGCGCTTGTCTCGGCAGCCCGCGCCCGACGTCGTCATCCTCGACGTCATCATGCCGGAGCTCGACGGCGTCGAGACGCTGCGTCGCTATCGCTCCGGCGGCGGCAAGGCGGCCGTCGTGATGTGCTCGGCCCTGGACGAGGCCGATACCGTCGTGCGCGCGATGCGCGCCGGCGCCAGCGACTACATCACCAAGCCGTTCAACGCCGAGGAGCTGCGCGAGATCCTCGAGCGCGTCGCCGGTGTTCAGCGTGCGACCACCGTCGCGGCCGCCGTGGCGATGCGCGCGCGGGTCGGCACCAATCTGGGCTCGAGCCCATCGATGAAGCGGGTCGACGAGCTCATCGAGCGCATCGCCGATGCCGACGTGCCGGTGCTCATCACGGGCGAGTCGGGCGTCGGCAAGGACGTCGTGGCGCGTGAGGTTCACGCCCGCTCGGCGCGTGCGGCGCGCGTCTTCGTCAAGATCAACTGCGCCGCGCTGCCGGGCGAGCTGCTCGAGTCGGAGCTGTTCGGTCACGAGCGCGGCTCGTTCACCGGCGCCCAGAAGACCAAGCCCGGTCAGTTCGAGCTGGCCGACGGCGGCACGCTGTTCCTCGACGAGATCGGCGAGATGCCGGTGGCGATGCAAGCCAAGCTCTTGCAGGCGTTGCAGGACGGCGAGTTCTACCGCGTCGGCGGCCAGCGCAAGATCAAGGTGGACACCCGGGTCATCGTCGCCACCAACGTCGATCTGGCCAAGGCGATGGAGCGCGGCACCTTCCGCGAGGATCTCTATTATCGACTGAACGTGGTCGAGGTCGCCATTCCGCCGTTGCGCGAGCGGCGCGAGGACATTCCGCGGCTGCTCGAGCACTTCGTCGAGAAATACGGCACCCGTTACGGGCGGAACATGGCGGAGGTGCCGACGGAGATCGTCGAGCGCTTCTTGACCTACGACTTCCCGGGCAACATTCGCGAGCTGGAGAACCTGGTTCGCCGGCTGATCGTGCTGCGCGATCCGCGCTACGTGCTGTCGGAGCTCAAGGATCGCGGCCTCGGCACGGTCGTCGAGCCGCCGGCGCCGGTCGCGCCGCCGGGCGGTAACATCCGGCCGCCGTCGCCGCAGGTGCCGCAGCCGCCAGGATATTCGGCGTATGCCTACGCGTCGCCGTTCAACACGCCGAGCCCGCTGCCGCCGCCGGTGATCCCGCCGCCGCCGGTGAACGGCGGACCGTGGCGCGGCGCGCAGGCTATCGCCGACGCGGCCGGGGCGCAGGTCGCCGCCGAAGAGGCCGCCGCGGCCGATGACTACCGCATCGACCTCAAGGATCTCGGTCGCAAGGCCGCGCATGCGGCCGAGCGCGAGGCGATCATCATCATGCTCGGCCATACCGGCGGCAACAAGCGCGAGGCCGCCGACCGCCTGGGCATCAGCTACAAGGCCATCCTCTACAAGATCCGGGAATTCGGCATCGGCCGCCCGCGCACCGCACGCAAGCTGCCGGCGAAGGCTGCCGTCGCGGCGGCCGAGATCGCGGCTGAGATCGTGGAGCCGCCGATCGAGACGTGGATCGAGGACGACGAGGAAAAGATCGTCACCGGCTGATCCGGATTCGCCCCGCGTTCACCCTCTCTTCTCCTCTCTTCTCCTCTCTTCTCCTCTCAACTCTCCTCGCAACGGAAATTCCGTTCCACGCACGTGGCCGGAGGGCCGTTTCGAGCTCGCAGTTGGGACTGGGAAAGAGGGGCGTGCGTACTAGGTGTTGAGCGCTTCGAACGGAATGGACGGCGTGCGGTTCGCGACCGAGGGGACCGGGATGACCGGCAGCTCGATCGGGTCGATCGTCGCCATGCTCCCCGTCGCTGAGCTGAGGATTTGCGCGTCGTCAGCTTCCTCCATGGTCGCTTCCGCCTGGGGAGCAGAGAGGATCAAGACGACTCCGATGACGCACAGCCCGAGCGCCGCTGCAGCTGGCAGCGCGGCCGGCTCCACAAAACGCGCGCCAAGCGCCAACCCGAGGGCCGCTCCACCAAAGAGCGAGACGCACAGCACGATCGATTTCCACATTGCGACGTACCTCCCGACGTAAACGTACTCCAAGCAACGTGCCACCACGGGGTCGGCGTCGCGTCTGCCGCAGCGCGGTGACCCTGTTTACGAATCGGAACTTCTCAGGACTTCCTTTTCCCTCGCTCAGGCAAACGATTGCCGTGGCCGTCCCCACGACGGCGACTCTCCCTCGCGGAAAGCCGCGAATCGCTGCTTGCTGAGCAAGCGTCCCCGCGTTTGGGAACCGTGGCACGGCGACTGCTTTGTCTCGGCCGCATCAACACCCAACCGTGGGAGTGACCACCATGAGCAAAACGATCGGACTAGCGCTCGCAGCATTCGGCCTCGTGGCCGGCTGCGCGCATTCGACTACGCCGCCGCCGGCTACGTCTCAGGCAGAGTACCGCATCGGCAAAGAGGACGTCGTCGCAGTAGAGGTCTGGAAGGATCCGGCGCTCTCGGCGAAGACTCCGGTTCGCCCGGACGGCAAGATCTCGCTGCCGATGATCGGCGACATCGCGGCCGAAGGGCGCACCGCCAAGGAGCTGCAGAAGGAGATCACCACCAAGCTCACGCCGATGGTGAACGAGCCGGTCGTCTCCGTTCAGGTCGCCGAGGTCAACGCCGCCAAGTTCTTCGTCCTCGGCGAAGTGGCCCACGCCGGCGCCTACCCGGTGCGCGGAACCATGAATGTCGTGCAGGCGCTGGCCCTGGCCGGCGGCCCGACCGAGTTTGCCAACCGTGGCGGCATCGTCGTCATTCGTCGCAGCGACGATGGCAAAGAGGCCCGCTACAACGTGAACTATCGCGAGGTCACCAGCGGCAAGGCGCAGGCGATCCAGCTCGTTCCCGGTGACACCGTCTTCGTGCCCTGATGTCGCGCGCTCGCTACATAGCGCTCGTCGCACTGTCGGCGTCGACCCTGGTCGGCGCCGCGGCCGAGGCGAAGCCCGTCAACGAGCTGTCGGTGTCCGCCGGACTCGACAGCGCCTTTGACGACAACGTCTACAACAGCCGCGGCGCGGACTTCGTGAACCGCATCACGCCCCACGGGTCGTATCGACTGATCGACCAGCGCGTGAACATCGACACGTCCTACGACTTCAGCTACTGGACGTACGCGCTCGGCAAGGCGAACAACTCGCTCAACCACCGCGCCGATGTCAGCGTCGAAGGTCACCCGACGCGGCGCCTCACCTTGAAGGTGGCGGACGAGTTCTCGCGCGCCGAGGACCCCGGGTTCCTCTCGCGCATGGGCGTGGTGGCGCCGCAGATCGGAATCTTCGACAACGTCGCCGACGCCTCGGCGGGCGTGAACATCGTGCGCCGGGTCTACGCCGGCGTCGGGTACACCTATCACTGGGCGCGCTTCGACGAGTACAACGCCATGCAGGCGGCGACGTACCCGACGCTGTATGACGGCGCGGAGCACGACGTTCAGGGCACCACGAACGTCGCCATCACGCGCCGCGATGACCTGCGCTTCGCCGGCCGCTTCCAGATGTTCACGGCCGGACCGCAGGCGACCGATGCCAATCGCTGGAACGTCGGCGCGACCTACTCGCCGACGCTCGGCTGGCGGCACCAGCTGCTTCGCGAGCTGGAGATCACGGCCGATGCCGGCCCGCTCTTCTATGATCGACTGAGCGGCTCGCAGAATCTTGCGACCTTCGGCGGCAACCCGCCGTCGTCGGGCTGGACCTGGCGCGGTGGCGCGCAGATTCGCTACAACACGCCGGCGTGGCGTGCGGCGGCCGGCTACGTGCACGACCTGCTCGGTGCAACCGGCGCAGGTACCGCGCTGTGGGCCGACGCGGTTTACGCGCAGGCCGGCTATCACTATCTGGAGAAGTTCGACGCGCACATCGGCGTCGGTTATTTCCGCAACGGCGCCGCGGTCGATCAGCCGTGGGCGTATGACGGTGTCACGGTCGACTCGCTCGTCGACTACCGCGTCGTCGATTACTTTCGAGTTGGCGCCTACTACACCCTGCGTTGGCAGGAGGCCGGTCCGGCCCTGGTAGGCGCTGGTCAGTTCCCAACAGTAACCAGAAACATTGTCGGCATCCGCCTCCTGGCGGTCTTAGGTGCCGACGCTAGACCGCCCCGGAGGGAGGTTCATCCATGAGTGAGCTCGGTTTTGACAAGGTGCGCGGCGTGTTCCGCCGTCGCAAAATTCCGATCATTGCCACGATGGTCGGCGTGCTCGGTGTCGCTGCGGCCATCATCTACCAGGTGGAGCCCGGCTACAAAGCGTCCGCCGTCATCCGCATCGCCGAGGTGCAGCCAGCCAAGGAGTATGTCGCTCCGACGGTGGCCGAGCAGATCGGCGAGCGCCTGAAGTCGCTGCGTCTGTCGGTCATGGCGCGGCCGGTCGTTCTCGAGGCGGCCAATCAGCTCGGCCTCGTGCGCGATCCGAAGAACGCCGACAACGTCGTCGACGAGATCAAGTCGCGCATGGACGTCAAGGTCGAGGGCGAGGACACCTTCCTTCTGACCTACGCCGATCCGAATCCGGAAAAGGCGAAGGCGGTCGTGAACAAGGTGGCCGACGTGTTCATGAAGCGTCACGTCGATCATCGCCAGGAAGTGGCGAGCGCGACGGTGACCGCCTTCAAGAACGAGCTGGCGACCCTGCAGCCGCAGATGGACGCGGCCGACAAGGCGGTTCGCGAGTTCAAGGCCAAGCACTACGGATCGTTGCCCGAGCAGCAGGAGTCGAACCTGCGCACGCTCGACCAGACGACGATGGAGATCAACATCCAGTCGACCAACCTCGACATGAACGCGGAGCGCCGTCGCGCGCTCCTGTCGGCGGCGATGTCGCCCTTGCGTCATCATGAGGAGACGCTGGCCGGCCAGCTCTACGACGCCCGCACCAAGTACACGGCGGACAATCCCGAAGTGCGCCGCGTGCAGTCGGAGTACGAGAAGGTGCATCAGCAGCGCCTCGAGGACGAGAAGGGCCTGAACGACAAGGTCCGCCGCAACAACCCCGAGCTCATCGCGCTCGAGGGCGAGATCAGCCGCACCAAGGGCATGCTCGGCGGCCTGCGGTCGCGTCAGTCCGATGTGCGCAAGCGCGTCGACGAGACGGCGAAGAATGGCCAGGAGCTGGCCATGCTGCAGGGCACGTACGACGGTCTCAAGGAGAAGTACAACCTGACGCTGTCGCATGTTCGTGATGCGGAGCTGGCGTCGGGTCTGGAGAAGGGCCTGGCTTCGATGCGCTTCGACCTCGTCGAGTCCGCTTCGGTGCCGCAGCATGCGATGTCTCCCAATCGCCCGCTGCTCGGCCTCGGCGCGCTCCTTTTGGCGCTGGCGCTCGGTCTCGGTGTGGGCTTCGCGCTCGACGCCAACGACTCGGCGATTCGCGATCCGGAGCAGCTGCGTGATCTGGCGACGACGACCCCGATTCTGGCGGTCATCCCGAAAATCGACATGCCCAAGGGTGGCTACATCAACACCCACGGCCCGAAGGCGGAGGCTTGATAGACCATGGCCACGATTAGCAACGAAATGACCTCGTTCTCGAGCGCCAACGCGGCGCCGATCATGGACGCGGAGACGTACGAGCCTGCCGCGGCACCGCGCGTCATCTCGCTGACGCAGCCGATGTCGCCCGCGGCCGAGCAGTACCGCGTGCTGCGCTACCGCCTCGAGTGCCTGGCCAAGGCCGGCATCAAGGCGCTGGCCTTCACCTCGCCGCAGTCGGGCGACGGGAAGACCACCACCGCGGTGAACGCCGCGTTGGCGCTCGGCAAGGGCGGACGCAATCGCGTCGTCCTCGTCGACGCCGACCTGCGCCGCCCCGGAGTGGCGAACATGCTGGGGCTGCGCGCCAACAAGGGTCTGTGCGACGTGGTCGCCGGGCGCGCGTCGATCGACGACTGCCTGTGGCGGTTCGGCGCCGACGAGCTCTACGTGCTGCCGGCGGGCAATACGCCCGACGATCTGTCGGACACGCTGTACGACCCGCGCCTCGGTGAAGTGATGGCGGCGCTCAAGCAGCGGTTCGACTTCGTCGTCGTCGACACGCCGCCGGTGCTGCCGCTGGCCGACGTTCCGACGCTGTGCCGCGATCTCGACGGCGCGGTGATGGTGGTCAGGGCCGGTGTGACCCCGAAGGAGCTGGTCGATTCGGCCATCAGCGCGCTCTACGGCGTGGTGGTGCACGGCATGGTGCTCAACGAGGTCGAGCCGCGCGTCGCTCAGATGCTGCGGATCATGCCGTACACGGGCAACAACGAGTCGCAGAAGGCGCTTCCAGCGAAGAGGTAGGCGATGTCCGTTCGGACGTACGTCGAGTCACGCAAGCTCGGCTTCTTCGTCGGCGAGCAGCTGTTGTTGTTCGCTGCGTTCGTGGTATCGGCGCTGGCCGTGGCGCGCGGTCTCGGATTGAATGCGGACTGGTTCCGCGTTTGTATCGAGGCAGCGTGCGCCACGGCGGCGCTGCAGGTCGGGCTCTATCTGGCCGACCTGTACGACTTCAAGGTCGCGTATCAGGATGCGCCGCGAGCGACGCGGCTGCTCAAGGCGATTGGAGCCGCGACGATCGTGTGCGGTCTCGGGACGCTGCTCATCCCGGGGCCTTCGCCGGCCAAGGCGATCGCGGTCGCCGGACTGGGCGGCGCGTGCACTGTAGCGCTGGCGCTACGGGCCGCGTTGCCCGAGGTCGGGCGGGTCACGGCGCTCCGGGCGCGGGTGTTCCTCATCGGGCAGGGCTCGCAGGCGGCGCTCAAGCTGCAGCACGAGATCGCGCGCGATGGGCACACCGAGATCGTCGGTTCGGCGACCATCGAGACGGTCGGGCTGGCGGCGCGTTCGCGCGCACGTGGTGCCAACGTCATCGTGGTGGCGGTCGATGATCGGCGCGGCTTGAACGTGCGCGAGCTGTTGGCGTGCCGGTTGGCGGGGCTCGAGGTGATCGACGGTCCGACGTTCGTCGAGCGGGC
This sequence comes from Myxococcales bacterium, assembly GCA_028287105.1. Lineage (GTDB taxonomy): Bacteria > Myxococcota_A > Polyangia > Palsa-1104 > Palsa-1104 > JAQBQH01. Next base: position 2,795 of record JAQBQH010000395.1, on the reverse strand, counting down.
GTTGAAGAAGATTCCGGTCGATCTGGTCAAGCCGGGCGACCTGGTCTTCTCCGACGGATTCGAGCGGCCGATGTGGCTGCTGGCAGGACGGCGACTGGTCTCGCTGACCGCGTCGCTGGTGCTGTTCATGCTGGCCGCCCCGGTGCTGCTCCTGGTGTCGATCCTCATCAAGCTAGACTCGAAGGGCCCGGTGTTCTACTCGCAAGAGCGAGTCGGAATGAGCGGCCGCAATTTCAAGATGCTGAAGTTCCGCACCATGCGCACCGACGCCGAGGCGACGGGCGTCAAGTGGGCGCAGAAGGACGATCCGCGCGTGACGGGGATCGGCAAATGGCTGCGCCGCTTCCGCGTCGACGAGCTGCCCCAGATCTTGAACGTCGTGAAGGGCGAGATGGGCATCGTCGGCCCGCGGCCGGAGAGACCCGAGTTCGTCGCCAAGCTGAGGCGCCAGATCCCGTACTACGATCTTCGCACGCTGGTGCCGCCGGGCATCACGGGGTGGGCGCAGATTCGGTACCCGTACGCGGCCAGCCTCGAGGAGGCGCGCGAGAAGCTCCAGTACGACCTCTGGTACGTGAAGCACCTCAGCGTCCGTCTCGATCTGGCCATCCTGTTTCATACCGCGAAGGTGGTCGTCTTCGGCCGTGGCGCGCGCTGACACCTCCGCACCGAGCTCAACGTCCCGCCCCTCCCGCTAACGCTCCCGCTAACGCTCCCGGTTTCCGGTACCCACTCCCGAGGCTCCCCAGATCGTCACGTCGTGACGCGGAGGCGTCGTCGGGAGTGGATACCGGAAACCGGGAGCGGGAGCGTTAGCGGTAGCGGGAACGGGAGGGTGCGGAGGGTGCGGAGGGGTGCGGAGGGTTGCGGAGGGTTGCGGAAGGTGGGGTGACGACAGGTTGGCATAGAGGACGCACTTATGGATGTCAGTCGCGTACGAGGGCCACTAAAGATGCTCACTCAGGGAACCAAAGTTCTCATCACTGGCGGGGCTGGATTCATCGGCTCCCACGTCGCTCGCGCCCTTTCGGCGTCAGGCTGCGAAGTCCGCGTGTTGGACGACCTTTCAACCGGTCGCCGCGAACGGATCGCCGCGCTCGACGGAATAGAATTTCTCCAGGGCGACGTGCGCAATCCGGCCGCCGTGCATCGTGCGATGCAAGGCGTCCAGGCGGTCATCCACCTCGCCGGCGTTCAGCCCGGGGTGGATCCGATCCGCGCGCAGGAGGTCAACCTCGGCGGCGCGCTGCACATCCTCAACTTCGCGCGCGAAGTCGACAAGCGCGCGCGACCGCGCGTCGTCCTGTGCGGCTCCGCGTCGGTGTACGGCCGCCAGACCGGCTTCGTGCTCCACGAGGAATTGCCGCCGCGCCCGTCGACGCCCGAAGCGGTGATGTCGCTCGCCATGGAGCAGTACGGCCGCGTCTACCGCGAGACCTACGGCGTCCCCGTCGTCAACCTGCGCATCTTCCGCGTCTTCGGCCCCGACGAGGATCCCGACCGCAGCGACGCCGGCATCGTCGCCAAATTCATCAAGGCCGCGCTCGAAGGCAAGTCGCCGGTCATCTTCGGCGACGGCCAGCAGACCCGCGACCTCATCTACGTCGACAACGTCGTCGCCGCCATCCTCGCCGCCATCGAAGTCGCCGATCCGCCCGCCGAGCCGCTCAACATCGCCTCGGGCGAAGCGGTCGCCGTGAACTTCCTGTGGAACCTGGTCCTCGAGACCTGCGGCAAGAAGCGCCTCGCCATCGACCCGACCTACGTCCCCGCTGCCCCGTGGGATCCCAAACACACGCGGCCGCAGATCGCCCGCGCCTGCAAGGTCCTCGGCTGGGCCCCCGCGGTGCGCCTGCGCGAAGGTCTCGCCAAGACCGTCGAGTCCTACGCCACCGAGCACAGCGCCGATCCCAACGCCTGGTTCGCGCCGAAAGAAGAGGCCGCGCCCAAGAAGAAGCTCGCGTTCCCGTCGGTCAACGTGCCGACGCGCCGCTTCGGCTCCGTCGTGACTCCCGCCTTCGGCGTCCCCATCACCAGCTCGCAGGCGTCGCAGCTGCCGCGCGCCGGGAGCTCGCAGGCGTCGCCGCTGCCGCGCGCCGGCAACTCGACGGCGAGCCCCTTGCCGCGCTCCACCAATTCTTTCGCCAACGCGCTGCCGCGCCCCAACGGCTCCACGGCCAGCACCTTGCCGCGCCCCAACGGCGCCAACGGCTCGCACGCACACGGGGCCAACGGTACGAATGGCTCGCACCATTCCACCGCCTCGTCGCTGCCGCGCCGCAACAACTCGGTCGTGACGCCGCCACCGCTTCCGCCCGCGCGCAAGGCCTCGCCGCCCGCGCGCTCCATGCCGGCCCCGATTGCCAAGCCGTTCGCCGCGCCCAAAAAAGAAGAGGTGCTTGAAGTGAGCGACAAGGACCTCGTCGAAGACAACGAGACCAAGCTCGACGACGGTCTCGAGTTCGAGTGGGCCCCCGTCCCCGCGGTCCCCGGCCTGGGGCGCTAGATGTCGACGGCGTTCGATCTGCGCCTCGCCGACGCTGCCGTCCCGTCTGCCGCCGACGGGACGCCCGCCGCCGCCCACTCGCCCATCGTCGTCGAAGAGCTGCGCGACCGCGGCGCCATCTCGTCGCTGCGCGCCGATTGGGAGCGCGTCGCCGCCGCCATGGCCGCCGCCGGCTGGACCAAGGGTCCCTTCGTCGCCCCGGACTGGCTCACCATCTACGCCGCGTCGTTGTGCAACGATCAGGACGCCACGCGCGCCGGCGAGCTTCGCCTCCTCGTCGCCCACCGCG
>JAQBQH010000391.1 GCA_028287105.1 Myxococcales bacterium | reverse complement strand
AAATCGGCGACCTCGCGCACGCCGAGCGCATGGAGCGCCGGCAGGAGCGTCGCCATCACCGGCGCCTCGCGCTCCCCGGCGGCCAGCTCCGTCAGCACCTTGCGGGCGTCATCGGGCGTGGCGCGACCGAGCTGCGCGACGAGCGCCGCCATGCGCGCCCGCGCCGGCACATAGGGCTCGTTGGGCAGCCACAGGAGCAGCGTCGGCAGCGCGCGCGGGTCGTCGAGGTCGGCGAGCGCGGTCACCGTCTCGGCGCGCGTGCGCACCTGGGCCAGCGCCAGCATCAAGGGATCGTAGGCGCGCGGATCGCGCGAGTGGCCGAGCGCGCGGATGAGCTCGATCTGCAGCTGCTCGTCGAGCGCGCCGGCGTCGAGCGCGACGCCCATCGAGGCGACGTCACCGACGGTGAGCGCGGCGCGCGCGCACCATTCGGCGTTGCCTCCCGGCGCGCACAGTCGCGGCAAGGCTTCGCGCACGTGGGCGGTGTGCACGTCGCTGCCGAGACGTGCGTAGGCCAGATGGACCCACTCCTCGGCGGCGGCGTCGTTGCCGTGCAGCGCCGCGGCGCGATTGGCCGGATCGGGCGGCAGCGTCGCCAGCAGGCGCGCGACCTCGCCGTTCAGCGACGGATCCTCGAGCAGCGGCGGCAGCTCGTGGGCCACGGTCTTGTCGCCCAGCCGCGCCCGCTCGAGGAGCTTGCGCGTGCGCCCGTCGCCCTCGCCGCCGGTCTCGAAGCGCGACTCCTCGGCGATCCAGGCGTCGAGACGACGGCGCAGCGGCGCGGCAAAGGGATCGGCGATGCGATTTTTGCGCTCGCCGGGATCGGCCTCGAGGTCGAAGGCGCTGCAGCTGTCGCTGCCGAGGTCGCAGACGAGCTTGTGCCCGCCGGCGAGGACCGCCTTGTGCTGATTGATCTCGGCGAACACGGGGCCGTGCGCATCGTCGGGCGCCGGTTTGGGGTTCAGCCACGGCCCGAGATCGCGCCCGCGCATGCGCAACGACGGCGTGATGCCGATGAGCGACAGGATGGTCGGCGCGACGTCGACGAGGCCCACCGGTGCCGTGACGTGATGCGCGGTCAGCCCGCCGCCGTCGAGCGTGGCGAACGCCAGGGGCACGTGGATCTGCTCGTCGTAGAGCGTGGTGCCGTGATAGCGGCCGCCGTGCTCGCCGAACTCCTCGCCATGGTCGGCGGCGATGATGATGAGCGCGTGCGGTCGCGTCTTGTGCAGATAGGCGAGGAGGCGCGCCACTTCCGCGTCGACGTAGTGGACCTCGCCGTCGTAGCGATCGACCGCCTCCTGGGCCCAGTCGAAGTGGCCCGCGTGCGGCTCGTAGGGCTCGTGCGGCTCGAAGTAGTGGACCCACGCGAACACGCGCGCCGGCTTCTCGGCATCGAGGAACTGGATCACCTGATCGGTGCGGCGCGCCGCGTCGAGGTGCTCGTATTTGACGTATTCGAAGCCGTAGGCGCCCTCCTCCATGGCGCGCAGGCGCTCGCGGTCGATGGTGAACACCGACGGCGGATAGAAGCCGGCGGTCTTGTAGCGCTCGCGCTTCAAGATCTGCGGCAGGGTCTCGTGGCTGGCGGCGCCGAGGCCGAGCGCCGAGAGCGCGTAGACGTACTTGCCGGTGAGGAGCGTGGCGATGCTGAACGAGGTGTGCGGCACCTGCGCGTAGGCGTGATCGAACACCACGCCCGTCGTGCCCAGCGCGCTCAGGGTCGGCGCCGTGCGCGGTGCCAGGCGATCGGCGCGCATGGCGTCGACGGTGATGAGAAAGACGTCGACGGCGCCGAGGTGCGGGCCGTCGGGCAGCGCGGCGGCGGCCGGCTCGAGGGTGGCGACGCCGCCGGTGGGCGCCGGTACATCAGCATGCCGGGTTGCGCGCAGGAGCGGCGCCGTGACGGCGGCGCGCTCGAGGATGACCGTGCGCAGCGCGCGCTGCCGCCCCAGCTCGGCAAGCGCGGCGGTTCCGGCGGCGAGCGCCAGGCAGCCGATCAGGAGCGCGTTGGCCGGCTGCAGGAACGTGACGGCGCGCCGGCGCGACGACAGCCAGGCGAAGGCGATGGCCAGCTCGGTCGCGCCGAACGCCAGCGCGCCCAGGCCATGGTGAAAATACGGATAGAGCCGCACCAGCACGCGCTGATCGACGACGTAGGCGCCGACGGCGACGACCGCGAGCGCGGCAGCGACGGTAAACGCGGCGCGCCGGTGCAGCTCGGGGCGATAGAGCCGCTGCCACGTACGAATCGCGATCCACCACAGGATCAGCGCCACGAGGCCGATGCCCACGGCGTAGAGGTCGTGATGCGCGATGGTGCGCGCGCGCGGGCCGCTGAAGATCTGCGCGCAGACCAGCGCCACGAGCGGCACGGCGAGCGCCGTGTACAGGCGCGCCTCCCAGGCGTGATCGCGCCGCGGATCGCCGAGCGCGCCCGCCACTTCGCCGACGGTGGCGGCCAGGACGCCCTGCGCGAGCCCGACGAGCGCGCCGGTACCGGCGACGGTCAGCGCCGTCAGCGCGGCGAAGCTGCCGGTCTCGAGCGCGCCGTCGAACGAGGCGCCGGCGGTGAGCAAGAGCCAGACCACCTCGACGAGGCCGAGCGCCAGGCCCGCCGCCGCGCCCAGGACGACGCCGCCGGCGAGAGAGCGCCGGAATGGGTGTCGCCGTTCGAGGATGCCTGCCACGCGGGGGACGCTAGCAAACGCGACTACTGATGCGCAAACGTGGAGTGCATCTGCGAGCGCACCGTCAGCACCGGGCACTGCGCCTTGCGCACGACCTTCTCGGCGACCGACCCGAGGATGGCGTGGCTGAAGCCGCCGCGACCGTGCGTGCCGATGACGATGAGATCGACGCCGGCCTGCTCGGCCGCGGCGCAGATCTCGGCGTGGGTGGTGCCGAACGCGGTCTGGTAGTCGGAGACGACCCCGGCGGCGCGGGCGCGCGCGCACAGCGCCTGCAGCTGATGCTCGGCAGCCTCTTCGAGCTCGCGCATGAGCTCGGTCGTCGTCGGCAGCATGACATCGGGGAAGACCATCGGCGGGACGTGGAGCACGTGAAAGAGCGTGAGTCGCGCGCCCGAGTCGGTCGCCATGACGAGCGCGGTCTCGAAGGCTTCATGGGAGCCCGCGGAGAAGTCGGTCGGACAGAAGATGTGGCGGATGTGCATCACGCCAGCTCGCCTTGCGGATGGCCGCCGTCGAACTCGTCGACCAACTCCGCCTCCTCGCCCCCGACCGAGTACCAGAGCGTGATGGTGACCCCACCCGCGCCTTCGCTCTGGGTGATCTCCTCGAGCTGAACCTCTTCGTCGTCGGAGAGCTCCTCGGCGAGAAAGCGGTTGATCGAATCCTCGAGCTGTCCCGCCTCGGAGCCACGGAAGACCTTGCAGCGGAGATCCATGCCCCGCGTTGGTGCAAGGTACGCGCCCGAGGACCGTCGTCACGCACGAGACGGCGAGAGCGCGGTGACATCGACGGGGACAGTGTCGCCCGTGACCAGCGCGACGACGATCTCGGCGGTCAGCGGAGCCAGTAGCACGCCGTTGCGGAAGTGGCCGCTGGCCAGCCACAGGCCGGAGACGGCGGTCGCGCCGATGTACGGCAGCGCGTCGGCCGAGGCGGGGCGTAGGCCGGCCCAGTGATCGGCGACTGGGAGCGCGGCGAGCGCTGGACACAGTCGCGTCGCGCGAGCCGAGAGCGCGCCGAGGCCGGCCGCGGTCACTTCCTTGAGGTACCCGACGTCCTCTTCCGTGGAGCCGCACAGGACCCGCCCGTCGGCGCGCGGAACGAGATAGCCACCGCCGCCAAAGACGACGTGGCGCAGCGGCGGCGCCGACGCGCGCAGCTCGATCATCTGACCGCGCACGGGATGCACGGCGCCGCGCGGCATCGGCACGCCGTCGAGCTGCGTCGACCAGGCGCCGCCGGCGACGATCACGGTCGCGGCGTCGCGCGCGCCGGCGTCGCTGTCGATGCCGATGACGCGGCCGCGGTCGTGACGCAGCCGCCGCACCTCGGTCTCGACGAAGGCGACGCCGGCGGCGGTGCAGGCGCCGACGAGCGCTCGCATGGCGCGGCGGGTGTCGACCTGGTGGCCGTCGGGGATGCGCAGCGCCAGCGTCGCCGGCGCCAGCGACGGCTCGAGCGCCGCCAGCTCGCGCGCGCTCAGCGTCTCGACGGGCAGCCCGGCCCCGCGCTGCCAGCGCGCACGCTCAAGGAGGCGCGCCGCCTCTTCGTCGTCGAACGCGACGTCGAGCGCGCCGTCGTCGCGGTAGCCGACGTCGAGCCCGGTGCGCGCCTGCAGCATGCCGGCGTAGCCACGCCATCGGTCGACGCCCGCGCGCATGAGCTCGATGAAGGGGCCGGGGCCGTGCGCCTCGAGCTGCGGCGCCAGAATCCCCGCCGCCGCCCACGAAGCCTCGCTGCCGGGAGCGCTGCGATCGACGACGGTGACGGCGAGCCCGCGGTCGCGCAGGCCGAGCGCAATGGCGCAGCCGACGATCCCGCCGCCGACCACGATGCACCCGCCTTCAGCCCCGGTCACCTGGACTTGATAGCGTGACGTGCGCGCGTGGGCAAGCATGCTAGAGTCCGCATCCTCGTGCGCCCGGTCACCGACGCCTGGCTCGATCTGGTGTGGCGGCGGCACCGGCTGGTGCTGGCCGTCGCCGCGCTGGTCACGCTCGTCTTCGCCGGGTTGGCGACGCGGCTCGACCTGCGCACCAACGTGGCCGAGCTCTTGCCGTCGAAGGATCCGGCCGTCGAGCAGCTGCAATACTTGTCGTCGCGCATCGGCGGCACGTCGATCCTGCAGATCGCCATCGAGAGCCCCGATCGCGACGCCAACTTGAAGCTGGCCGGCGTGCTGACCGCGAAGCTGCGCGCCTTGCCCGCCGACACCATCGAGAGCGCGGTCTACGACGTCCACCAGGAGCGCGCCTTCTTCCTCACGCGCAAGTGGCTCTACGCGCCGCTCGACGATCTCACCGCCCTGCGCGACGCGCTCCGCCGCGAGTTCCGCAAGAAGAAGAACCCGCTCTACGTCGATCTCCTCGACGAGGATTCGCCCAAACAGATCGTCGACCGCATGCAGAAGCGCGCCGACGCCTTCGACCCCTTCCCCACGGGCTACTTCGAGGCCGACAAGGGGCGCCTGGTGGTCATCGTGTGCAAGCCGCCGGGTGGGCTCTTCGCCGAGCGCGCCGGCGAGAAGCTGGCCAACGCCGCCGGGCGGCTGATCCGCGAGGCCAAACCGGAGAGCTACCACCCGAAGATGCAGGTCGGCTTGACCGGCGACGTCATGTCGCAGCTCGAGGAGCGCAGCGCGCTGGAGAACGATCTCCTGTGGGCGACAGCGGTCTGCGTCACGCTGGTCTGCCTCGTCGTCATCATCTTTTACGGACGGTTCCGCGCCATTCCCTTCGTCGGCGTGCCGGCCCTCATGGGCGTGGCCGTCGCCTTCGGCATGGCCGAGCTGCTCTTTGGCTATCTCAACGCCTCGACCGCGTTCATGGGGTCGATCGTCGTCGGCAACGGGATCAATTTTCCGATCATCCAATTGGCGCGTTACGAAGAGGAGCGGCGCGGCGGCAAGAGCCCGCGCGAAGCGGCCTCGGTCGCGCTCGCGGCGACGATTCGTCCGACGGCGATCGCAGCGCTCGGCGCGGCCGTCGCCTATGCGTCGCTCATCGTCACCCGCTTCCGCGGCTTCTCGCAGTTCGGCACCATCGGCGGCCTCGGCATGGTGGCGGCGTGGGTGGCGACGGTGACCGTGCTGCCGGCGCTGTGGGCGGGCTTCGACCGGCGCAAGCGCACGGGGCGCCGCTTTCATCCGCCGGTGACCGCGTTTTCGGAGCTGGTGGCGCGCATCGCGACGCAGGCGCCGCGCACCTGCCTCATCATCTTCGGCGTGCTCACGGTCGTCTCGGTGCTGCCGCTCAAGCGCTACTTGAACGATCCGTTCGAGTACGACTTCCGCAACTTGCGCAACCGGCGCAGCCTCGAGTCCGGCGCGGCGCTCCTGGCCGAGCGCGTCGATCCGGTGTTCGGCAGGACCTTGACGCCGGCGGTGATCATCGCCGACCGGCGCTCGCACACCGACGAGATCCGCAAGAAAGTGCTCGATCGCGATCACCTCCTGCCCGGACCGCAGCTCATCGGCAAGGTGACGACGTTCGACGACTTCTTGCCCGGCGATCTGCCGACGCAGAAGGCGAAATTGGCGGTGCTCGACGAGCTGCGCGCCATCATCGACTCGTCCGAGGCGCAGCTGGCCGACGACGACGTGCGCGCCGATCTCGCCAAGCTGAGACCGCCGTCCGACTTGAAGCTGGTCCACGACGAGGACATCCCGCTCGAGATCAAGCGGCCGTTCATCGAATCGGATGGCACCGTCGGGCGCGTGCTGCTCGTCTATCACGACGAGCATGTGAGCGTCTGGGACGGGCGCAACCTCGTGCGCATCGCCGAGCTCATCGGCGAGATTCCGCTCGACGACGGCACGATCGTGCGCAGCTCGGGGCACGCGGTCATCTTCGCGGCGATGATTCGCTCGATCGTCCACGATGCGCCGCTGGCGACGGGAGCGTCGATCCTGGCGGTGGCGCTCCTGGTGGTCGCGCTGGCGCGCAGCCGTGCCGGCGCGGGCCTGGTGCTGGCGACGCTCTTTGCCGGCGTCTTGTGGATGCTCGGCGCGGCGGCGTGGGTCGGCGTGCGCACCAACTTCCTCAACTTCATCGCGCTGCCGATCACCTTCGGCATCGGCGTCGATTACGGCATCAACATCTACCTGCGCTATCGGCTCGAGGGCCGCGGTCGCGTCGGGCGCGCCGTGCGTGCCACCGGCGGCGCGGTCGCGCTCTGCTCGTTGACCACCATCATCGGCTACGCGGCGCTGCTCGTCGCCGACAACCAGGCGCTGCGCTCCTTCGGCGAGATGGCCATCCTCGGCGAGGTCGCCTGCCTGGCGGCCGCCGTCGTCGGTATGCCCGCCTTTCTCGTCTGGCGCGAGCGCCGGCTGGCGCGCGCCGAGAAGCGCGCCTGAATCGCCGATGACGCCGATGAACCGCCGATGATTCGCGTTCTCACGCCCGACCCGACGGCGATCGACGAGGCGGTGGCGCTCCTGCGCGCCGGCGAGCTCGTCGCCTTTCCCACCGAGACCGTCTATGGGCTGGGAGGGCGAGCGCTCGATCCCGCCGCGCTGGCGCGGATCTTCGCCGCCAAGGGTCGGCCAGCCACCCATCCGCTCATCGCGCACGTGCAGGGCGCCGACGACGCGCGCCCGCTGGCGGCGACGTGGGACGCGCGCGCCGAAGCGCTGGCGCAACGCTTCTGGCCCGGCCCGCTGACGCTGATCGTGCCGCGCGCCGCGTCGGTGCCGGCGGCGCTGTCGGGCGGCAAGCCGACGGTGGCGGTGCGCGCGCCGGCCCATCCGATCGCGCAGGCGCTCATCGCCGCGCTCGGAGAGCCGATCGCCGCACCGAGCGCCAATCGCTATCAAGCGGTCTCCCCGACGACGGCCGCCCACGTGGTGCGCTCGCTCGGCGACGCGGTGGCGCTGGTGCTCGACGGCGGTCCGTGCGCCGCCGGCCTCGAGTCGACCGTCGTCGACCTGACGGTCACGCCGCCCCTGGTCTTGCGACCGGGCGCGCTGTCGATGGCCTTGCTCCGCGCCGCGCTGCCCGACGTGCGCCTCGCCACCGGGGTCATCGACGACGAGAGCCAGCGCCATTCACCGGGGCAGGACGCGACCCATTACGCTCCGCGCGCGCCGCTCTCATTAATGGTGCGCGACGCGGCCATCGAAGCGGCGCGCACGCATCCGCACGCGGTCGGGCTCATCGTGCGCGGGGCGCTGCCGTCGCTGTTACCGGCCAACGTCGTGGTCCACGTCCTTCCCGACGAGGCGGAGGGGTTCGGGCGGGCGCTCTACGCCTGTCTGCACGATCTCGACGATGCCGGGGTCGACTTCATCGTGGTGGAGCTACCGCCCGACGACGAGGCGTGGCTGGCTGTCGGCGATCGGCTGCGCCGGGCTGCCACGAAATAGCCGCATCATCGCGAACGTGATCCCGAGGTAGACGGCGCCGTACACCAGGGCACCCACGACGACGGCGGCCATTCCGTGCAGGCCGATGAAGCGGACCCCGTACGCGGGCAGGCAGGCGACGGCCGCGGCCATCGCGGTGCGGGCGAGCGCGGCCCAATCGCACATGCGCGCCGCCGACACCCCGAGGAACCGCTTGCCGCGCGCCAACATGCCGACCCGCGCCAGCCCCTCGGAGAGGATGCCGCCGGCGATGGCTCCCGGCAGCCCGAACCAGTGGATGCCGCCGATCACCAGCCCGCCGGTGAGCGCGATGCGCACGCCGTTGAACGCGAAGAGGAAGCGCGTGTCGCCGGCCGCGCGCAAGAGCGCATCGAGAGGCAGGATCCACAGCGGGATCTCGGCGGTGGCGAGGAGGAAGAGCGGCACCGATCCGTCGTACTTGTGCGTGAAGAGGAGCGGCAGCAGCGTCGGGCCGAAGAGCCAGGCGCAGACCGCCGCCGGGAACAAGATCGACGCCAGCTTCTGCACGGCATCGTCCCACGCGCGCCAGGCGGCGTGCTTGTCGCCGGCGTGCTGCGCCTTGCCGATGTGGACGATCATGACGTCGGACAGCGGCGTGAAGACGATGTCGACCACCGGCATGTGGAACGACGCCACCGCGAAGAGCGCGAAGGTGGCGGTGTCGAAGCTGGCCGAGACCGCGTACTGCGAGAAGTAGCGCTGGGCGACGTAGAGGTAGCTGGCGCCGGCGAACGGCAGCGCATAGGCGAGCTGCGTGCGGAAGAGCGCGGCGTTGGGGCGCGCGAACGGCACCGTGCGCGTGGCGACGATGAAGAAGAGCGCGGCGACGCGCGCGGCGGCGGTGCCGGCGGCGGCCCAGAAGAGGCCCGCCGGTCCGCCGTACTTGGCGCCGAGGACCAGGGCGCCGGCACGAAGCCCATCGGTGAGCACGTACGCGAGCGCGGCGCGGACGATGCGCCCCTCGGACAGGATCGCGCTCTCGAGAGAAGCCGACGCGAGCATGAGCCCGCCGAACAGCGCCAGCGGGGCGCGCAGCGACGCCAGGGATCCATCGCCGAGCCAGCGGCCCAGCTGCGGCGCGGCGAACCAGAGCGCGATGCCGAAGCCGACGCCGAGGACGGCCAGCGAGAAGAACGTCTGCGAGACGTAGGCGCCCCGCTCCTTTCCGCCGCGCGGCAGGAAGTAGTACAGCGACTGCGTCAGGCCGAGCTGCCCGGTGAGCTGTAACGTCTGCGCGATCAGGAAGAACTGCTTGTAGGTGCCGAACTCCTCGGGCAGGAGGAGCCGCGCCAGGATCAGCGGCAGCGCGAAGGTGAGCGCCGCCGAGATCAGCCGCCCGGCCACGAGCGGGCTCGATGCGCCGAGCACCCTCATCGCCAGCGCGCGCGCTTTGCCGATCGCCGTCATGCCGCCCTCCGCGACGACGCCGCCCGCAGCGACGGCAGGAGCGCCGTGTATTCGGAGACGATGCGCTCGAGCCAGACCGGCATCGCATACGCGGTCGCGGCACGCACGCGCGCAGCCTCGCCCATGGCGGCGGCCAGCGCGGCATCGCCGAGCAGCCGGCCGATGGCGCCGGCCATGGCGACCTCGTCGCGCTTGGGAATCACGAGGCCGCAGCGGCCGTGCTCCACGATCTCCGGCATCGCGCCCGACGCCGTGACCACGACCGGCTTGCCCGCCGCCATCGCCTCGACGACCACGAGGCCGAACGCTTCGTCCCACAGGGAGGGCATGACCACCACGTCGGCGGCGGCGTAGATGCACTCGACGTCGTTGCGCAGCCCGAGGAAGCGCACGTGATCGCCGAGGCCCAGTCGCGCTGCCAGCGCGCGGCACGCCTCGACGTCGGGGCCGTCGCCGGCCAGCACCAACAGCGCGTCGCGGCCAACGAGCGCCATGGCGCGGATGAGCACGTCGACGCCCTTCTCCGGCGCCAGTCGCGAGACGCAGGCCACGATCGGACGATCGCCGGCGCGCAGCTCGACGCGCAGCGCCGTCTTGTCCGCCGCGCCGAAGCGTGTCACGTCGATGCCGTTCTCCACGACCGCCAGCTTGCTGTCGGCGATGTACTCGGCGCAGCGGACACTTTCGGCGACGAAGCGGCTCACCGCCAGCCGGCGATCGACGAGGCCATTGAGCGCCGCGGCGCGCGCGCGCTTGTACCCCTGCACGAACAGCCTGACCACCGGCGTTCGCGGTTGCGCGTCCGGCTTGACCGGCTGGCCCAGCGTGATGTGGTCATGCAGGATGACGCGCGCGCCGACCGCGCGAGCCGCCGCCACCAGCGGCGAATAGGCGCGCACGAAGTGGAAATGGACCAGCGCCGGCCGCTCTTCTTCGAGCCAGCGCACGAACTGCAGCGCCGCCAATCCCGGATGGCGAAAATCGAGGACGCGCACCGTCACGGCGGACTGCGCCAGCGCGGCGGCCATCCACTCCGGCGGCGCTTTCGACACGACGAGCGTGGCGCGCGCGCCGATGGTGCCAAGCCGGCGCCCTAGCGCGAGCAGCTGCTCCTCGAGCGAGCCGCGCTTCTTGGGTGCGAGGTCGAGAACCAACCAGATGGCCGGGCCATTTTCCGACGGAAGAGAAACCTTTTTCCCCGCCGCATCCGCCGTGAGCATCAAAGCCTCCCGCGGCGAATCAATAGCGAGCGCCGTGCCGCAATCGTGTGAGCGGGCTAACCACTCGCAGCGCCGGGCTCCCCGCCCTCGACCACCTTTAGACGCCGCTCGATCGGGCGCGCCGGGATGCCGACCACCACGTCGCCGGGGGCGACATCATGGATGACCACCGCGTTGGCGCCGATGAATGCCCCTTCGCCAATCTTGATGGGGCCGAGGACCTTGGCGCCGGCGCCGATCTTGACGCGATCGGCGATGTCGGGTGCGCCCGGTAGGCCGGAGCGCCCGCCGATGACCACGCCCGGTGCGACCAGGACGTCACGGCCGAGCCGGGCGTCTTTGTGGATGACGATGCCGATGCCGCCGTACCCCAGCTCCGTTCCGGCGCCGATCTCGGTTTCGGGCGCGAGATAGGTGCCGAACAGGTGACGCGCCAACCGGGTGACCACGCGCGCAGCAAGCTTGTGCCGACGGATGTGGAGCAGATGCGCGGCGCGCTGGAACGTGAGTGCATCGAGCATGCGCGTCCTCCAGCGCCGGTTCTAATCACCGATACGGCAAACTCAATCGCGCCGACGAAGTAGTGTCGAGCCGGGAGGACTACGACAATCCAAGCTGCAGGACTACGACAAGCCCAGGAAAGATCGGGCCTCCGGATCGGGCGGGCGGACGAACAGTCGCGACGCCAACCCCATGCGCGCATAGACGACGTCGGCGACCGACGCGTAGGCGGCCTTCTCGAACGCGCGCGTCGAGGCGACGTTGGTGCGCTCGATGAGCGCCCAGGCACGGTAGACATCGCGACCGCGCAGCTGCCGCGCCAGGAAATCGAGCATGGCGGGCGCCACCTGACGGCCGCGCTCGTCGGGATGGACGAAGACGTCGTGGATGTAGCACTCGCCGGCCGCGGGGCGCACCTCGCGACCGATGTCGGGCACGTACACCGGGGTCTTCGCGCACCAGACGATGCCGGCCGGCTTGCCCGCCGCCGCCGCCAGGACGACGGTGTCGCCGCGATCCCACTTCTGGCGACAGTAGGCCTCTTGCAGATCGAGGCGCGCGATGTACGAGTCGCGATCCTGTTGCGACAGGGCGTCGAACTCGGCCTTGGTGAAGAGCGCCAGCGTCAGGTCGCCGGTCTCGTGCACGTTGCGCGTGAACAGCTCGCCGCGATAGAGGTGCAGCGTCGAGTAGGTGGCGACGCGGGCGACGGCGCGCTGCACCACGTCGGGCGCGGCGGTCTTGAGCTTGTCGAACGCGCGCCACGCACCGGAGGGCGTGCGATTGCGCGCGACTCTCGGCGCGCCGCCGGAATCCATGCCGCGCACGACGCCGGTGAGCGCGGTGACGCCGCGATGCAGCCGCGCCGCCGTCGTCGTGTTCCACACCCGCAGCCGCGTGATGCGCGTGCGCGCCGCGCGCCACGGCCCCTCGTCGTCGGCGAAGTCGAAGGTGCGAGCGCCGGCCCGCACCGACGCCTCGAGCGAGCTCCAGGTCAGCTGCTCGCTGACGCCGGCCGGCACATGCTCCGGATCGGCGCCGCGCAACAGTTGCACCGCGTGATCACCGTCGCTGACGACGAGATCGGCGGCGATGGCGCCCTGCCCTTCGACCGCGATGATCCCGAGCCGCAGGATGCCGCGCGCGTGCAGCTCGGGAACCATCGCGTGCAAAAACGCGACGGCCTGCGGATCGGCCGCCGGCGAGGCCGCCTCGCGCGCCGCCCACTCCTTGCGTAGGAGCCGCAAGAGCTCGTCGAGCCCGTGCAGCACCTCGATGTCGGCGGTGGCGTAGACCGCGCCACCGACGGTGCGCTGCGGCCGCCGCGTGCGCGCGAACTCGTCGAGATCGCGCACCGCCGGCAGATCGAGATGCGGCCGCCCGCCCTGCTCCGAGCGGTCGACCTTGCCGCCGGCGACGGCGACGGCGCGCTCCATCGCATCGCCGAGCTCCCGCCGCGAGGTCGGCGCGTCGAGCACATCCCAGCCGCGCGCCGCGAACAGCGCCTGCACCATTTGCGCGCAGACCGCGGGCTCCTGGCCCGGCACACACAAGATCGATCGCTCGGCGCCGCCGAGATCGCCGACCACCCGCAGCTCCGCGATGCGCAACGCCCCCGATCGCGGCGCCCGCAAATGGAGCGGCCATCCGCCCACGAGCGTCCCCGCGTCATCTTCGACCATGAAGACCCAGAGCTCGTCGACACCGTGAAAAGCGTGCCACCACGCAGAGAGCCAACGATGCGACAGGAACAGCCCTGCGTCCGCGGCCTTGGCTAGCACGTCCCACCGATCGCCGAGGGCCTCGAATGCCTCGGCGGAGTGGAGGATCGCGCAGCGCATGCTTACTTATAGTCGACACTTTGCTAAACACGAAATCACCACTACGATGCCCGTCGTGATTCCGCCCTTCGAGGCCAAGCTGACGAAGATCTTCCGGCGCATCGTCGCGCACCGCCGGTTGATCATGGTGATCTACGCCCTCCTGTTGCCCCCCAGCGTCTGGCTGGCGCTCCAGGTGCAGCAGGACAATTCGCTCGATCGGCTGGTGGTGCAGTCCGATCCCACCTACGCCGCCAACAAGCGCTTCGAAGAGGTCTTCGGCCACGGCGAGTACGTGCTGGTGCTCGCGGAGGCGGACGATCCGTTCGCGCCCGAGACGCTGAAGAAGTTCAATGAGCTCGAGGAGGCGGTCAGCAAGGTTCCGCGCGTCACTGCCAATAGCGCGGTCTCGGTCTTTCGTCGCGTCAAGGGCGGCTTCGACGCCTCGCCCGCCGCCGCCGAGGCGTTCAAGAAGTTCGTCACCGGCTCCGAGCTCTTCAAGAAGCAGGGGCTCGTCGGCGAGCACATGCTGGCGCTGCCGCTGTTCCTCGACGTGCGCACCGGCGAGCAGCGCACCCAGGTCATCGAAGGCATCGACGCGGCCCTCGCGCCGTTCGAGAAGAACCCGGCGCCGCTCAAGGCCATCCGTAAGGTCGGCCAGCCCTACGTCAACGCCTACCTCGACAACGACACCCGCACGAGCGGCTACAAATATTTCCCGCTCTTCATGCTGTTCGTCATCGTCCTCAACTGGGTCCTCTATCGCTCGTTCCGCGCGCTCGGCGCGTTCGTCTTGACGCTCGGGGTCTGCGCGGCCATGACGGTCGGATTCGTCGGGCTCACCGGCGGCACGTTCACCATCGTGTCGTCGCTGGTACCGATGACCATCCTCATCACCACGACGGCGACGCTGGTCTACCTGCATTCGCGCTACGTCGAGGTGGACAAGGACGTCACCGACATCGACGAGCACCAGGCGCGCGCGCTGGCCAACAAGTTCGTGGCGGCGACGGCATCGATCTTCGCCACCGCGGTCGGCTTCGCGGCGCTGGCGGTGTCGGAGATTCGACCGATTCGCGAGCTGGGTCTGTGGGTCGCGGCCGGTCTGGTGCTGACCTGGATCACCGTCTTCACGCTCTTCCCGGCGCTGCAAAAGGCGCTCAACACGCCGACCGAGAAGGAGCGCAAGACCGCCGGGCAGTGGTTCGTGAACTTCGTGATGTGGCTGCCGCCGTGGTCGTATCGCTGGCGCTGGATCCTGGTGCCGGGATCGCTGATCCTATGCGGCGTCGGCGCGATCATGCTCTTCGGATTTCCGGGCGTGTTGAAGCCGATGACGCTCGAGACCAACGCGCTCGAGTACATCCCGCACGACTCGGCGCTCTACAAGGACACCAAGCGCCTCGAGGAGCAGATCGCGGGGCTGTCGATCACCGAGGTCTGGCTGCGTGGCAAGCCGGGCGAAATCTCGGATGCGCCGGTGCTGCGCGGGCTGCAGCATTTTTCCGACGCGCTCGAGGCCGACAAGCACATCGGCACGGTCATCGGCCCGACGGTGATGCTGCGGACGCTGCGCTACGTCAGCGGTCAGGGCGACAAGCTGCCGGAGGACGACGAGTCGCTCGAGGCGATCGGCGGCACGCTCGAGACGCTCCTGCCGAAGGAGCCGATGCTGCAGAGCTTCGTCGACAAGAAGCTGGCGCAGACGCACCTGTCGGTGATCACGAAGACGGTCGATTACCAGGGCTTCGTGGAGCTCGACAAGACCATCCGCGACAAGTGGCAGGAGGCGGTCCGGAAGGATCCGGTCCTCAAAGATTTCGAGATGGAGATCGTCGGGCTGGCGCCGCTGCAGGCGAAGATCTCCAAGCTGCTGGTGCCGACCTTGACGCACAGCTTCGCGCTGACCGTCGTCATCATCTTCGGTACCTTCCTCCTGGTCTTCCGGTCGGGCGCGGCGCGCCTGATGGCGATGATCCCGTCGCTGTTCGCCATCCTGGTCATGTTCGCGGTCATGCGCCTGTCGCACATGAGCTTGAACGTGGCGACCATCTTGATCGCCTCGACGGTGCTCGGCACGTCGGAGAACGATCAGATCCACTTCTTCTATCACTTCCAGGAAGCGCGCAACGCGGGGCAGACGACCGAGCAGGCCTTGCGTCACACGCTCGGC
The DNA here is from genome assembly GCA_028287105.1 of Myxococcales bacterium. Lineage (GTDB taxonomy): Bacteria > Myxococcota_A > Polyangia > Palsa-1104 > Palsa-1104 > JAQBQH01. The sequence continues at coordinate 5,983 of JAQBQH010000391.1, read as the reverse complement.
ATCGCCGGCCGCGCCATCTTCTTCGCGACGATCATCAACGCCGGCGGCTTCCTCGCCTTCGCGTTCTCGACGCTGCCGCCGGTGCGGCAGTTCGGCATCCTGTCGGCGATCGCCTTCTTGTTGTCGATGCTCGCCGACTTCACGGCGCTGCCGGCGGCCTTGTGGATGGTCTTCCGCGAGCGGCCCGACAAGGTCAACGCAGCGAGGTCAGCCGAGAAAGCCAAGCTTCGCTGAGCCCCGAGGCGCGCGCGCCGCGCACCAGCGTCTCGAGGAACTTCGGCGACGGCGAAAGCTCGGTCGCGAGCGGCTTGGCAGCGCGATAGGCGACGGCGGCGATCGGCGCGCCGCCCGCGAGCGGCACGACCTCGACGGGGAACGGCGCGTACAGCCCGCTGATGGCGCCCTCCTTGTGATCGACGAGCCCTCTCTGCTCGCCCGTCATCGGCAGCGCGAGGCCTTCGACCGCTTCGCCGGGCGCGGCCACGAGGCTGGCGGTGGCGCCGCCCCAGAAGCGCGAGCTCACGTTGAAGGCGAGGCGATATCCCTCGAGCTTGACCGCGACAGCGCGCGCGAAATCGGGAACGCGATAGCCGTGCTCGCCGGCCCAGAACGCGAAGGCGTCGAGGTCCAGCGACGAGCCGTAGATGAACCAGGTGAACGGCGCACCGGCGCGCGCGTCCTCGTGAGCCTTGCCGACGACGGGAAGTCCGGGCATGTTGCAGTCCTAACATGGGCTGCGTGTTCTGTGGAATCGTCGCCGGCGAGACCGACGCCTCGGTCGTGATGCGCGACGCCGGCGTGGTGGCGTTTCTCGACGCGACGCCGCTGTTCAAGGGGCACGTGCTGGTCGTTCCGACCGCGCACGTGGTGACGCTCGCCGACGTACCGCCCGCGGAGCTGGCGCCGCTGTTCGCGGGCGTGCAGAAGATCGCGCGCGCGCTGCCGGCCGCCCTCGGCGCGCAAGGCACCTTCGTGGCGCTGAACAACGTCGTGTCGCAATCGGTGCCGCACCTGCACGTCCACGTCGTGCCGCGCACCAAGGGCGATGGGCTCAAGGGCTTCTTCTGGCCGCGCACCAAATACGCCGACGTCGCCGAGCGCGACGCCTACGCCGCCAAGATCGCCGCGGCGTTGACGTAATCGCGTCGCGCCTTCGCCGACGACGGCGGACCGCGGCGCCTCGTGCTATGGTCGATCGTCGTGTCGCGCGCGCTCGCCTTCGCAGTCTCTTACGCCGTCGCTACCGTCGCTGCCGTGGGTGTCGCCGGCTGCGCCCACCCGACGCCGAGCGGTCCCGAGGAGACGCTACGGGCCTTCGCCGACGCCGTCCGCGGCGGCCGCACCGACGATGCCTACCGGCTCATGTCGGCCGACTACAAGAAGAGCCACGACCGCGACGCGTTCGCACACAGCCTCGGCCCGTCGGAGCAGCGCGCGGCCGCACGCCTCCAGCGCGGCAAAGTGGAGCTGCGCGCGGACGTCGAGCTCACCGATGGCGAGCGGCTGGCGCTGGTGCAGGAGCCCGAGGGCTGGCGCTTCTCGCGCGACCCGCTCGACTTCTACCCGCAGCGCGCCCCCGACGAGGCCTTGCGCTCGTTCCTGCGCGCGCTCGAGCGCAAGCGCTGGGAGATGGTGCTGCGCTTCATCCCGCTCAAGTTCCGCAACACCATCACCGCCGAGACGCTCAAGCAGCGCTGGGACGGCGCGCAGGCGGCCGAGCTCAAGCAGCAGATCGCGGTCGTGCGCGCGCACCTCGACGAGCCGATGGAGATCTCCGGCGACGAAGCGCGCCTCCCCGTCGGCGAACGCAAACAGGTCAAGCTCCTCCGCGAGGAGGGCGCATGGAAAGTGGAGACGCTCGAGTAGACGTCGACACCGGCGGCGCCACCCTCGTCTGCAGCGTGCGCGGCGAGGGGCCGCTGGTCATTTGCGCGCACGGCTTTCCCGACTGCGCGCGATCGTTCCGTCATCAGGTCCCCGCTCTCGTCGCCGCCGGCTACCGCGTCGTCTCGCCGTGGCTGCGCGGCTACGCTCCGTCGACACCGGCACGCGACGGTCGCTACGACCTCGGCGCCATCGGCGGCGACCTCGTCGCGCTGGCGCGCCACTTCTCGCCCGGCGCGCCCGCACGCCTGGTCGGCCACGACTGGGGCGCGCTCGCCGCCTACGCCGCCACCGCGCTGGCGCCCGGCGCCTTTTCGCACGTCGCGACCGTCGCCGTGCCGCATCCCAAAGCCGCCGGCGCGCGCTTCCTCCGTCCGGCGCAGCTGCGCCGGAGTTGGTACATCGGGCTCTTTCAGCTGCGCGGTCTGGCCGAACGCAAGCTCGCCGCCGACGACCACGCCTTCATCGATCGCCTGTGGCGCGACTGGTCGCCGGGCTTTCACGCGCCGCCCGAAGAGCTCGCCGCCGTCAAAGACGCCATTCGCGGCCGCGAGCGTGACGTCCTCGCCTATTACCGCGCCATCCTCGCGGGCGTCACCTCACGCGCCGCGCGCGTGGTCCTCGAGCCAACGCGCGTCCGCGCTCTGTACGTGCACGGGATCGATGATGGTTGCGTCGGCGTCGAGCTCTGCGACGACGTCCAGAGCGCGTATCGCGACGGCGTCACCATCCACCGCCTACCGGGCGGACACTTCGTGCATCAGGAATCGGTTGAACAATTCAACGACATCCTCGTCGAATTCCTGAGGCAACCAGTTTCCACCCGTTAGCACGTCTGCAAAAAGTGCGGAGAGAGGCGGGAATCCGACACCATTGCCGTGGCCTGGAGTCCCAGTCAGTAGCGGCGCCTACACGTGGGGCGGACGTGCGATATGAAGGAATTTCGCAGGTTCAGCGTCACCGAACTTTTCTTGACTCCGTGGCGCATCGGTTGCATCTCATAAGAAGTGGGCACTGTCGATCGTATGATCGATATGGAGGACGCAAATGCTCGACCCGTGGATCATCGAAGAGATCCGTCGCAGGGAAGAGGAAGAGCGCGAGCATCGCGAGCAGCCGGTGCTGGAGATCCCCATGGAGATGCCCGTCTATCCGAACCACGGCGGGACGCCTCCGGGACCTCAGCCTGGTGAAGAGCGCGGAGTCGTGATCGTCGACTTCAGCGTGTGACCGGGGAGGTCACGACCGGCTACTTGCCGATCTCGCCCCAGCGCTCGCGCAATTCCTCCGCCGTCCAGGCGGCTCCCTTCGGCGTCGTGCCGCTCGTCTCGATCATCTTGTAGAGCGAAACTTTCGGACCCTGAACCCCGACGATCGTCCCCGTGATGTCCGCGGAGAGGTCGGAGGCGAGGAACAGCGCCACCGGCGAAATGTGCTCGGGCGCCAGCATCTCCTTGGCGTTGGGGACCGCCTGGAGCATCGGCAGGTCCTCGGTCATGCGCGTGTACGCGACCGGCGCGAGCGCATTGACGGTCACGTTCGCCTTGCGCAGCTCGATCGCGAGCGTGCGCGTGAAGCCGTAGATGCCCGCCTTCGCCGCCGAGTAGTTCGCCTGACCGAAGTTGCCCATCAGCCCGGACACCGACGTGGTGTTGATGATGCGGCCGCCCTTGCCTTGAACCTTGAGCTGGCGCGCGATGGTCTGCGCGCAGAAGTAGGTGCCCTTCATATGCACATCGAAGACGACGTTCCAGTCGGCGTCCGTCATGTTGAGGAACGAGCGGTCGCGCAGGACGCCGGCGTTGTTGACCAGGATGTCGACCTTGCCGAACTTCGACAGCGCGCTCCACAGCATGCCGTCGGCGCCTTCGCGCGTCGACACCGAGTCGTAGTTGGCGACCGCGTCGCCGCCCGCCTTCTTGATCTCGGCGACGACCTGATCGGCGAGCTCCGACCCTTTGCCGCCGCCGGCGCGGTCACCACCGAGGTCATTGACGACGACCTTGGCGCCTTCCTTGGCGAACAAAAGCGCGTGAGCGCGGCCGATTCCGCCGCCTGCGCCGGTGATGATGGCTACCTTACCGTCGAGCAGACCCATGTTCGCTCCTCCGTGGGTGAATAATTGGCGAGCGGGCAGCGTAGAATGACCGATCGGTCATTGGCAAGCGGTATCAAACGGCAATTGGACTTGACGCGGCGCGGCGGAGATCCTAGTGTCCGCCCGTAGGACGAGATCGTGGATGCGGGGCGTTCTCGTGGGTGAAGCATGACGGGCGGGCGACGGCGGATTCATACGGCGTTCCTGGTGGTGACCGGCCTCATCGGCTGGGCCGCGCTCGTATATGCATCGCGCGAGCTGCGCGTGCCGCCCGTCGCGGAGCTGGAGGCGGCGGCGCTCTTCCTCGGGGTCATCGCCGGTTCGCGCGCGCTCGGCTTCTCGCTGCCGGCCGGCGCCGAGGTCTCGCTCGATACCGCGATCTTCGTCGCCGCGGCGGCGTGCCTGGGTCCGGCGATCACCGCCGTCGGTGTGGCGTGGGTGCTCGCAGTCGACGGCATGCGGCGCGCGCGCCTACCGTACGCGCTCTATCACGGTGGCGTGGCGGGCGCCCTCCTCTTCGCCTGGTCGCGGGTCTTCGGCGTCGGCGCGGCGGGCGAGCATGACGTCTGGCTCGTGCCGGCGCTCGGCGGCGCGTTCCTGGTTTCCCACTATGGCCTGCAGGCGCTGCAGGAGATCATCGGCGGGCTGCCGCTCCGTCAGGCGATCCGCCGTCAGGGCCTCAGCATGCTGGCCGAGGCGACGCTCCTGCCACTGGCGTCGGCGATCGTGCTCATCTGGGATCCGCGCCACCCGGTGCCGTTCGCGCTGCTCGGCGGCACGTATCTGCTCGTCAACTTCGGGTTCAAGCGGCTCGCCGACCTCGCGTCGGATCTGCGCCTGCGCGTCGCGGAGCTGGAGACGCTCAATCGTACGGCGCACGCCCTCGGGGCGTCGCTCGAGGCGCCTGCGCTCCTGGCGGCGCTCCTGCGCGAGATGGCGCGAGCCCTGCCGCGCGCCGATCGCATCGATGCCATCGTGGAGCTCGACGGGGAGCTGGTCCGCTACCGCCTCGAGCGCGGCGAGCTGACGCTGCAGCCGGCCGATGCGCCGGCGCGGGCGGCGGCGCTCGCGACCGAGGCGCGGCTCGAGGACGACGTGCGCGAGGCCGGCCGGCCCGAGCTGCGCGCGCGCATGACCGTGCCGCTCACGATGTACGGCGAGACCACGGGCGCGCTCGTGGCCGAGTCGAGCGACGACGACGAGCCGTTCGGTCGCAACGAGCTGCGCCTGTTCGACGCCATCGGCGGGCAGGCGGCGGCGGCGGTCGAGAACGCGCGGCTCTACGCGCTCGCCAACGTCGACGGGCTGACCGGGCTCTATTCGCGTCGCTACTTCGATCTGCGGATCGCGGAGGAGATCGAGCGTGCCCGCCGCTTCGGCACCTCGTTCGCGCTCGTCATGCTCGACCTCGACGACTTCAAGCGGCTCAACGATACGCGCGGCCACCTCGTGGGCGACCGCGCGCTGCGCGAGATCGCGCAGGTCGCGTCGCAGCAGCTGCGCGGTGTCGATCTGGCGGCGCGTTACGGCGGCGAAGAGCTGGCGTTCCTTTTGCCGCGCACCTCGCTCGCCGACGCGCACGCGGTCGCCGAGCGTATCCGCGCTGCCATCGCCGCGCACGACTTCGACGGCACGCACATCACGGCCTCGCTCGGCGTCGCCGGCTGGACCGAGTCGGGCGTCGAAGATCCCGACCGTCTCGTCGAGCGCTCCGACGCCGCGCTCTATCGCGCCAAGGCCGCCGGCAAGAACCGCGTCGAGATCGATCTGGCCAGCTTCGAGCTGACGCCGAGCCTGGCCCCGGTCACGCGCCGCATGGCCGACTGAGCCGGCGCGCCGTCGCTAGCGCCACTTCAGCTTTGGGACGGCTGGGCTCGCGGACGCAGTGAGGCGACCTCCCGGCGTCGGAATCCGTCGCAGTCGCCGCTTCGCGGCGTGCTCCTCCATCGGGGCCGCCCAGGTCGCGCTTCGCGCGACGCGGCCCCTCTACGCCGCCGGGAG
>JAQBQH010000382.1 GCA_028287105.1 Myxococcales bacterium | reverse complement strand
TGGGCGCGGTGCTGTTCGAGATCCTGAGCGGGCGGCGGCTGTGGCAGGGCATGGGCGAGATCGAGATCCTGGCGGCGCTCACGCGCGGCGAGATCCCGTCGTTGCAGGCGGTGCGCCCCGATACGCCGCCGACGCTCGTGCGCATTTGCCAGAGCGCGCTGGCGGCGCGTGTCGAGGAGCGCTACGCCACCGCCGCCGAGATGCGCGACGCGCTCGACCAGCACCTGTGGTCGACGGGCGGAGCGCCGCGCCTGCGCGATGTCAGCGACGTGCTCTTGCAGGAGTTCGAGGTCGAGCGCCAGCGCATGCGCGGGCTCGTCGAGGCGGCGCTGTTCCGCCTGCAGTCGGGCGACAGCGGCCGGCTCGAGGCGCTGCAGCTTCAGGATCCGCGCGACGCGATGAGCGAGTCGCGGCGCGGCAGCGGGCGCAGCGGATCGCAGCCGTCGTTCCCGGGCGACCGATCGATGCAGCGCATGGCCGAGCAGTCGCAGGTCGGCATCGCGCTCTCGTCGGTGGTGCGCGCCGGCGGCACGCTGCCGTCGGCCGAGCCGGTGCTGCTCGAGCCGCTGGCGCCCGACTCGTGGGCCGCGTCGCTGAAGATGAAGAGCCCGTGGCTGCTCGGGCTGGCGCTGTCGGTCGTCTTCGTCCTGACGACGATGGCGGTGGCGCTGCACCACACGCCCGATGCGCAGCCGCAGCCGCCGCCGCCACCGCTGGCGGCCGCGACCACGACAGCGACGCTGCCGGCCGGGGTCGGGACCAACCAGCCGCCTCAGGCCGCCTCGGCGATCGCTGCTCCGGGCGCCGCGGGTGACGCGCGCGCCGCGCCGCGCGCCGACGAGACCATCGTCTTCTCGATGGGCGTCACGCCGTCGACGTCGCAGATCTACATCGACGGCAGGCTCATGCCGTCCAATCCGTTCATCGGCCACTTCACGCGGACCAACGGATCGCATCGCGTGCGCGCGTCTGCGTCCGGCTATCAAACCAAGGAGCGGCTGGTCAGCTTCGACGACAACGTCATGATCGATCTCAGCCTCACGCCCAATCCGACGCCGCCGCCGTCGCCGTCTTCCAGCTCGCGCGGCTCGTCGAGCTGGCGGCGCGAGTCGAGCGCTCCGGCGCGCCGGTTGGAGCCGGCGCCGCGCATCCTGACCGCCGCGCCCAGCGCGTCGCAAGATCCGCCGCCGTCGGCGCCGCCGCCGTCACGCTCGTCGGGAGACATCGCGCCGCGCGGGCAGTGGGAAGCGCCGAAGCGTCGAGGCATCGACACCAACAATCCGTACGGCGAGGAAAAGTGACGCGCGGCCGCCGGTGACGCGCGGCCGCCGGTCAGGGCACGCAGGTGCCGCCGCCGCCGTCGGGGACGTCGCACGAGGTGCCCGGCTGAACGCACGCCGGTCCGAGGTAGCAGCACGGCTGCCCGCTGTGGCCGCACGGTAGACAGAAGCTCCCCGCGTTCGGATCGGCGATGCAGGTCTGATCGACGCTGCACTGGGAGCCCGGGCAGCACGCCAGCGGATAGACGCCGCACGCGACGCAGACCCCGAAGGCATTGCACACCGAGGTGAGCGGGTTGCAGGTGCCGCCGAAGCTGCCGCAGCACTGCATCTGCGGCTCGCCGCAGGCGACGGCGATGTCGGGACCGGCGATGACGACGGCGAGGTCCGCGGGCGAGGCGAGGTCCTCCGCGATGACGGCCAGGTCGGCGGCGACGGCGAGATCGCGCGCGGGCGACGTCGTGTCGTCGTCGCAGCCGGCGCAGGCGAGCGCCGTCACTGCCACGACCGTCGTTATCGTCTTGCCGAGGAGCGCGCGCCAGGAGCGCATGGGAAGAGGATCTATTGCTGGCGCGGAACGCGCAACGTTTCTGCCTGACCGGGCGCCGGCGGGCGCGGGCGGTCGGGATCGAGGTTCGCCGGCACGACGTTCTCCTGCTCGTGCGGGATCAGCTGCGGCGCTTCCTTGGTATCGCCGCAACCGCCGCCAGCGACGGTGAGCGCGCCGAGCGCGAGGCAGGCGAGCAATCCAGTGACCAGACGACGCATCAGCGTGCTCCCGTGCGGGTGTTGCCGCCCATGAAGGTCGGCCAGTCGGCGGCGACCGGAAAGCCGGTCGGCGTTTGCAGCTTGTAGACCTTGCCGTTGGACCAACCGGAGACGTAGAGCGAGGCGCCCGGCGCGTTGTTGGCGCCCGCTTCGACCACGGCGGTCGGATAGAACTGCGCGCTCGTATCGGTGAATCTGAGGGGCGGGCCCTTTTGCGCGAAGTCGACGACCTCGAGCGTCGTGTAGTTGGCGACGACGATGTCGAGCGCCGACGAGCCGACGAGGTTGGCCACCACCGGCGTGAACCAGGCGGGCCCGCCGGTGCCGACGGTATAGGTCCAGGCGACCTGCGACTCGACGCAGCCCGCGCCGGCCGTCGCCTTCAACACCGAGAGCACCGAGTTCGACGAGAAGACGATGACCTCTTTGCGTCCGTCACCGTCGACGTCGGCGATGACCGGCGAGGTCCACGAGTAGTCGGCGCCGCCGGGCGTGGACCACTTGTACTTGCAGGTCGCGGCGCCGTTGGGGTTGTAGGCGTAGACGCCGGCCTTGCCGCCGCCGGTGGCCATGACGACCTCGGCGACCCCGTCGCCGTCGATGTCACCGATGGCGGGGCCCGAGCCGAAGGCGACGCCGCCGTTGAGCGGGGCGGCCGAGGTGTAGAGCAGCGTCAGCGCGGCGCCGGTCGTCAGCGGGGCCGAGAAGACGTAGATCTTGCCCGTGTTCGCGCCGGCGACGACGATCTCGTTGCCCGCCGTCGAGTGGACGTTGCCGATCGCGGCGTGACCATAGATGTGGTCGCTATTTTGCGCGAAGAGGTTGTACGCGTTGAGCGGGGCGAAGGTGTTGTTCTTGAGGACCTGGATGTCGCCGTTGTAGTCGGCGATCACGACCTCGTTGCCGGTCTGGTCGCTGCGCACGTCGCCCGCTGACGGACCCATGTTCCACATGCCGGGGAAGCCGTAGTTGGTCGACGTCTTGAACGAGGTCGAGTCGCCGTTGCGCGCGTAGACGGCTGCGCCGGGCGCCGGCGTCGCCTGCGCGAACTCCGACACGAAGTACTGGCTGAGCGTGGTGGCCGCGACGTTCTCGATCATCGGGAAGCCGAGGAAGTCGTGGTTGACGACGGTGTTGTTGAAGGTGGAGAGCGCGGCGCCGGTGCTGCCGTTGAGCACGACCGCGCGGCCGAAGCCCATCGGGTTGGTCATCGCGCCCGCGCCCTCTTGGGAGACGACCAGCTCGTTGCCCGTGGCCGAGGCCAGGTTGCCGAGCGCGAGACCGTCGGTGGTGTAGCCGGCGGCCGCGACGTAGGTCCAAGGATTGGTGAACGTTCCCGTGGCGGGCTGCGCGGGCAGGAGCGCGCCCGTCGCCGGCGAGCCGAGCGCGACGTAGCAGCCGGTCGGGTTGCCGGTGGCCGGGCAGAAATTCGCGCACTGCGGCGACGTGCCGTCGGTGGGGCTGGTGCTGGAGACGTCGTAGCCGCCCAGCTCGAAGGCGATGTTGGAGAGCGGATTGCCGGCGGCGTCGAAGAGCGGGACGCCCAGGGTCCCGGCGCTGCCCGGCGCGTGCATCATCACGATCTCGTCGATATAGGTGCTGAAGTCGCCCGCCTTGGTGATGTACGAGAGCGTCTGTCCGGGGCTCGCGTTGAACGTGATCGTCGCGCTGTCACCGGGCGCGAAGACGGTGTAGCCGAACAGGTTGCTCGGCGGCTGCGGGATCCAGGCGTTGACGTTCGGGGTCAGGCCCCAGCGGTTGACGAGCGTCTGCGAGTTGCCGAACCAGCAGGTGAAGTTCGCGCCGGCAGCGCAGTTGGAGTCGGGGTCATTGCAATCGTTGCGGCTGTACTCGTAGGTCGCCCACTGCGGGGTGCCGCGGTTGGGCGAAGGGCCGACCGAGATGAGCGGCGACAGGGTGAGCACGCCTTGCGCCATATAGGCGGTCGACGTGTTCTTGATGGTGACGACGAACGTGGCGGCACGCGCGGGCACGGCCCAGGCGAGCAGACACAACACGGAAATCGGTAGTTTTGGATAGAACATGAGTTGCGACGTTATTGTAACGAAAATTACGACGAATTTGCAACCAAAACGTCAGGACCGTGACGGGGGACGGAGCAGCGGGAGGCTGTCGAGCGAGTGCGCGGCGACACGGGCGCCGGCGGCGGCGGCGCTCCAGCGAAAGACCAGCGCCTCGTCGAACGGCGCCACCTCGAAGGTGGCCTGTAAAACGTCGTTGTTGCGGATGGTTAGCGGTGTCTCGAAGGGGAACAGCAGCGGCGTCCAGGCGCTGCGCGGCGCGGCCGGCGCGTTGGAGAGCCAGGTGTCACCGAGCTGAAGATCGATCCAGGAGAGGAGGCCGTCGAGCTGGCCGTCGCGGGTGGCGGTGAGGTGGGCATCGATCGCGAAGGCTGCTTGCAGGTCGGCGACCGCGGCCTCGCGCGCCACGATGGGCTCGCCGAGCAGCGCGCCGGCGGCGAGGCGGCGCGGGAACGGCTCGGCAAAGGCGCGGCGTCGGGTCGGGAGCAGCGAGACGCCGCTGACGAGGTCGCCGCGATCGGCGAAGCGATCGATCTCTTTTCGCCCGGCCGGATCCTCGACGGCAGCGAGGTATTGGCGCACGCGGCCGGGGAGCATGACGCCGTCTTCGGCGAGCCAGCGCGCCTGCAGATCGGCGACGGTGCGGACGACCGCCGGCGTCGAGAGCTCGAGGCGATAGTCCTCGAACAGCACCACGCGGGCGCGCTCGGGCGGCGCGAGCGTGGTCGAGCGTCCGACGAGAAACTGCACGCGATCGGCGCAGCCATTGGCGCGCACGACCTCGCGCGCGACCTCGACGATGGGGCCCTCTTCGACGGCGAGGACGCGCGCGGCGCCGGCGCGGCAGGCGAAGATGCTGAAGATGCCGAGCCCGCAGCCGACGTCGGCGACGACGTCGCCCGGTCGGACGGCGGCGGCGATGGCGCGCTGAAACGCGTCCAGCCGCGGATCGTCGGCCATGGCGCGGTAGTGGCGCAGCATGCGGCGAGCGTAGCATGTGCGCGTGGCCGCCCGCCCGCGGCGGCGGTTGCGTGCCACGGGGTGGCGTGCAACGATGAAGCTCGAATGAAGCCCGCCGCTCGCACCGATCTGGCGCTGCGCGACGTCGACGACGAAGCGGTCGTCTACGACTTTCGCCGGCACAAGGCGCACTGCTTGAACGCGACGGCGCTGGCGGTATTTCGGCTATGCGACGGCACGCGCACGCCCGCGCAAATGGCCAAGGAGCTGTCGAAGCAGCTCGGCGCCGGCGTCGATGAAGAGATGGTCTGGATGGGGCTGCACAAGCTGGCCGGCGAGGAGCTCCTGGCCGCGCCGCTCGAGGGCGCGCCCGACTTCGATCGGCGTCGCCTCTTGCGGAAGATGGCGCTGACGGCGGGCCTGTCGATCGCGCTGCCGGCGGTCTGGTCGATCCTGGCGCCGACGCCGGCGTACGCGGCCAGCGGCATCGCGTGCAATCCGGCGGGCATCTGCATGGGCGTGAACAATCCGCCCGGCTGCTGCACCAACTCGAGCGGCAAGGCGGGGACCTGTACGGCGACGGGCTGCAACGGCACGTCGTCGACCTGTGCCGGTCAGACCTGCCTCTGAGCGCGCGCTGAAGCGCTGCGCGTTCGCCGGCTACGGGCTCACGCTCGAGCTGAGCGCGGAGGCGCGACTCGTGCGCCGCGTGTCGTCGACGGTGCCGCCGGGATTTCGTCGGGTGGCGCGGCCGGCCGCCGCGACCCCGGCCGCCGATCTCGTCCTCTCCGTCGGGCGCGAAGGCGACGAGCATGTGTTGCGACGGCGCGGGCGCACGGTGGCGCGCGGCACGCCGTCGGCGCTGTGCGATCGCCTGCGCGGTGAGCTCGAGCGCTGGGTGGCGCTCGCGGCGCGCGATCATCTGTTCGTCCACGCCGGCGTCGTCGGTTGGCGCGGCCGCGCCATCGTCGTGCCGGGGCGATCGCTCGCCGGCAAGAGCACGCTCGTCGACGCGCTGGTGCGTGCGGGCGCGACCTACTACTCCGACGAGTACGCCGCCATCGACGAGCGCGGCTGGGTGCATCCGTTCGCGCGCGCCATCGGGCTGCGCGGGGAGAGCGGCCCGCGCCGCGTGCGTCCCCGTCGCGTGGGACGGCGTGCGCTCCCGGTCGGCCTGGTTCTTTTGTGCCGCTACCGTGAGGGCGCCGAGTTTCGGCCGCGGCCGCTCTCGGCCAGCCGCGCGGTCCTCGGATTGTTCAAGCACACCGTGGCGGCGCGGGTCCGCGCCGTCGACGGACTGACGCGTCTGGCGTGCGTGACCCGCGGCGCCCAGGTGCTCCACGGTCCGCGCGGCGAGGCCCGCGCCGCCGCCCGCGCCCTCCTGGCGATGGTCGAGTGATCGCCGGGCGCTTGTTTACGATTTGGAAACAGCAGTTCGGGTCTTCGCGGTAGCGGCGGGCTGCAGCGCATCGCACAGGCGGCGCGCCTCGTCGGCGAGACGGCGAATTGCGTCGATCGATTCAGCTTGCGCGGCCTGGCAAGCAGCGCATCCTTCGCGGGCCACCACGGTCGCATGGAGCTTTAGCGCAGCGACGGCATTCAAGAGATCATGTAACGTGTCGACTGGTGGTGGTGGTGGTGGTGGTGGCGAGGGCCGGCGGGGGGTTGTGTTGCTACGCTTGGTCCTGATAACGGGGCGGGGGGACATGCATCATGGACATTGACACGAGGCGGGGACGAATCAAGAGCGGCGCGCGGACCAAGGCGACGCCGGTCCTGGTGGTCGACGACAATCGCGACATCGCCGATGTGCTGGCGCGGCTGTTACGAATGCACGGGCATCGCGTTCGGGTCGCGTATGACGGGCCGAGCGCGCTGGCGGCGGTGACTCGCTTTCGCCCGCGGGTGGCGCTGGTCGACCTCGGGCTGCCGGCGATGGACGGCTACGAGCTGGCGCGCCGCCTGCGCCAGAAGAGCGGTCTCGAGCAGCTGACCCTCCTGGCGCTGAGCGGGCATGTGCAGCCGGCCGACCGGGCACGAGCCCAGCAAGCGGGGTTCAGCGAGCACTTCGGCAAACCGTTCGATCTCGAGCGTCTGTTGGAGACCGTCGACCGCGTTTGACGATCTTGTTGCCGCGTGCGCGCGTGAGCGGTGTCTCACAAGTGTGGGGGGCATCGCTGGAGGATTGGACCTGTTTCGCGCGCTCTTCGATCATGCCCCGGACGCCATGCTGGTCGCCGACGAGAGCGGGCGCTGCGTCGCGGCCAATCGCGCCGCGTGCGACCGCTGGAAGCTGCCGCTGCCGGCGATTCAGGGGCGGCACATCTCGGAGCTGACCGCGAGCGGCGGCGCGCCCGAGGCGTGCGTGTGGCAGCGCTTCATGCACGACGGACGCAGCTTCCATCTGTCGATCGTGCGCGGCTGGCGGCACAGCGACGGGGCGCGGCCGCCGACGCCGCCGCTGCACGTGACCGAGCGGCGACAGATCGAGCGGGCGCTGGAGCAGACCGAAGGCAACGTGACCAAGGCGGCGCGGCTGCTCGGCATCGACCGGCGCACGCTGCAGCGCCGCATCAATCCGCGCTAAAGCGCGAATCACCTAGGCCGCGGCGGCGTCAGACGGAGAAGCCGCTCGCGCGCAGCGGCTGGCGAACGTCGGTGTCGAGCGTGAGGCGCGCCAGGTCGACGTAGGCCTGGGACTCCATCCAGCCGAGCGCGTGGACGTCGTCGGCGGCGGCGGGCTGCGGCTTCATCTGGTCCCAGCTCTCGAGGAGCTTGGCCATCTCGTCGCGCGCGATCGCGGCCAGGTGGGCGCGCGCGTCGCTGTCGAGGAAGTCGATGGCCCAGTCGAGAAAGATCCAGCCGAAGCGGCCATGAGCAGCCTCGTCTTTGACGATGCGGTGCAAGACCGCGCGCAAGAGCGGGTGGTGGGTGGTCGCGCGCGCCGTGCCGCGCAGGAGCGGAATCGAGATCGCCTCGCCGACGCAGAAGACGCGCACCACCAGCTCCGCCGCGCGCAGCAGCGGCGACAGCGACTCCGACGGATTCGAACAGCGGCCAGCGCCGCGGAGAACGCGCTCTAATTCACGACAGGGTTGTCGCGAATCGCGATGATCGCCACCATGACGGCGGCGACCATGCGATCGCAGCGCGCGCCGAGGAACGGATAGCTGCGCGGCGCCGCGCTCTCCAAGCGCGCGTAGAGCGCGTCGCGCAGCATCGCCTTGGCGCGATGCAGGCGGACCTTGACGTTCTCCTCGGAGAGCTCGAGGCACTCGGCGGTCTCGGCGACCGAGAGCTGCTGCACTTCGCGCAGCATGAAGACGACGCGGTAGCCCTCGGGCAGCGCGTCGATGACCGCCTCGAGCTGCGCCGCATCCTCGCGGCCGGAGAGCTGCTCCTCGGGGCTGCGCTCGGGGGAGACGATCGGCTTCATGGCTTCCAGCTCCTCCAGGTCGACCTCGGCCAGGCGGTTGCGGCGGCGCGTGCGGGCCAGCGCTTCGTGGACGGCGATGCGCGTCAGCCACGTCGAGAAGAGCGCCGCGCCGGCGAACTGCGCCAGCTTGGTGTAGGCGGAGATGTACGCCTGCTGCACCGCGTCCTCGGCCTCGGCGTCCGAGCGGAGGATCGACCGCACCGTGCGAAAGAGCCGCTGGTTGTAGCGGCGCATGAGGATCTCGAAGAGCGCATTCTCGCCGGCGAGGACGCGGGTCACGACCTCCTGGTCGTCGAGCAGGCGGTTGTCGACCACGACGGGGCGGCCGCTGTTCATCGGGTTGGCCTCACGCATCCACGAGTATGGAGCGCGGCGGCGCGAAAAGGTTACAAAGCGGGTCAGACCGAGGCGGCGGTGCGGGGGGCCATCGGCGCGCCGGCGGCGATGATGCGATCGCGCACGGTCCACAGCGCGTCGGTGATGCTGGCCCAGATGAGCTCGCGCGTGGCGCCGCGGGCGGCGTTTTCGTCGGAGGCGCGCGCCTCGACGGCGGCCATGGTGCGCTCGAGATCGCCGGTCAAGACCAGCGCCGCGCGGGCGGCGGTCAGGTCGGCGGCGCGCAGCCATTGCGCGGCCAGGCGGGTGACGTCGTGGCCCTCCTCGCGCAGGCGCCGTCCGACGACGCTGAGCTGATCGAGCGCCACCGGCGGCAGCCAGCGCTCGAGCGCCGCCGCCGTCACCTTCGCTTCGGGAGCCGGCTCCTCGTCGTGCGCCACCGCCATCACGGCGCGCATGATGAGCGCCAGGACGTCCGGATCGTGCACGAAGAGGCGGAGGTTGCGCTCGGGCCGGAGCTGCGCCATGTCGAGCGCCACCGCCGGTACCAGGTCGGCCATGCGGCGGCGATCGCCGAGGAGCGGCACGCCGATGACGAGCACCGGCCGCACCGCCTGCTTGACGCTGCCCCAGACGAAGCGCATCGGCGCCATCTGATCGTTGGAGGCGAAGAGCTCGGGCATCGGCAGCCCGAGGATGCGTGCCACGTGGTTGGCGGCCTGCACGAAGGGGCGCATGTCGTTGCGCGGCACCGGAACGCCGGGCCAGCGACGGGCGCGATCCATCGGCAGCGCCGCGGTGGCGGCCAGGAGCGGCGCCACCAGGCCGGCCAGGAGCGAGACGTAGCGATCTTCGTCGGGGTGCTGAAGCAGCGTCCAATCGGCGGCAGTCAGCGGGCGCGTCGCCAGCTCGGGCGCCGGCGACCAGGCGCGTGCGCCGCCGGCCGTGTCGCTGTCGCGGCTCGAGAGCAGCTGCGCGGCCCGCTCGCACGCGGCGCCGCGGGCGATCTGCCCCGTGCGCTCGTAGAGCGCGGCCAGCGCGCGATAGGACGGCACGTACGCCGGATCGAGGCGGAGGAGCTCGTGCTGCGCGAGGATCGCCTTGTCGGCCGCGTCGGGACCGGCCTGCAGATGCAGCGACGCGAGCCGGCGGCGCGCGTCGTAGTGGCGCGGGTCGAGTCGCGCGACCACTTCGAGCGCCGCGATGGTGCCGTCGCGATCGCCGAGCCCGGTGGCGGCATCGGCGAGCACCGACCAGAGCCGCGCGCGGAGGGCGACGTCGCCCTGCTCGCCGAGACGCTCGAGCGCTCGCGCAGCGTGCTCGGCCAGCCCGGCGAAGTCGCCGCGGCGACGGAAGAGCGACTCGATGCGCTCGGCGCAGCGCGGATGGTCGGCGTCGTCGGCGAGCGCGGCGCGATAGTGGGCGAGCGCCTTGTCGTCGTCGCCGAGGTTCTCCTCGCAGACGTGGCCGGCCAGATGGCGGTAGCGCGCGCGGATCTTGCGATCGCGCTCGATCGACACGAGCGTCTCGAGCGCGGTCACGCTGTCGTTCCAGCGCTCGAGCTCCACCGACAGATCGAGCGACTGACGGAGCGCCAGACGGTGCGCCGGATCGAGCGCCACGGCTTCGTGAAAGCGCGCCAGCGCCGTCTCGGCGTCGCCGCGGGCGCGCGCGCACTCACCCGCCAGATAGGCGAGCGCGGTGCGATCGGCGAGCGACATGCGGTCGCGCTCGGCGTCGAGGCCGGTGACGATGGCCTCGGCCTCGCCGGCGGCGCCGTCGAGGAGGAGCTGCTCGGCGCGGAGGCGGCGCACCTCGAGCCGATCGGGCGCCAGCGCGGCGGCGCGGGCACTGGCGTCGCTGGCGAGCTTGCGATCGCCGCTGGCGTGCGCGGCGCGCGAGACGAGCAGCCAGCGCTCGAGGCGCAGCTCGGTGGGGCCGTCGTCGGGTAGCGGCGCGGCCAGCTCGAGCGCTTCGGCGAACAGCCCCAGGCGGAGCGCCAGCGCGCAGGCGCGTCGCCGCGCGGCGCCGTCGTCGGCGGTGCGGGCGAGGATGGCGCGATGCTGCGCGAGCGCGCCGGCCAGATCGCCTTCCGCCTCGCGCAGCGCCGCCAGCTCGCACGTGAGCTCGGTCGAGCCGGCGTCCTTGCCGGCGAGGGCGGCCGCGATCAGCTCGTCGGCGCGCGACAGCTCGCCGCGGCGGCGATGCGAGGCGGCCAGCCCGAGTCGTGCCGGCAGGCAGCTCGGATCGGCCGCGAAGGCGCGCTCGCACAGGCGGTGGGCGCGCGTCGCGTCGTCGAGGCGGGCGGTGAACTCGGCGGCGCGCGACAGCCGCAGCGCCCGCTCGTGGCCATCGGCGAGCGCCGCCCAGCGCTCGACCATCTGGCTGGCGCGATCGAAGTCCTCGAGCGATTCGTAGAGCCGCGCCAGCGACTCGAGCGCCTCGGCGTCACGCTCGTCGTCGTCGAGCATCGCCTGCCAGCAGCCGATCGCCTGGCCGATGTCGTGGAGCTTCTGCTCGTAGAGCATGGCCAGCTCGAGGCGCAGCGTGCGGCGGCGCGACGGTTCGGCGGCGCGGAGATGGCGCGCGTAGGCGTCGGCGAGCGCGCCATAGCGGCTCTCGGCGACGTAGAGGAGCTTGAGCGCGTCGAAGACCGGCTCGGTGGGATCATAGGAGAGCAGCCACTCGAACGACTCGATGGCGCGCGCCGGCTCGCCGACCTCGCTCCAGGCGGCCGCCAGCTTGCGATGGAACGCGGCGTGCTCGCGCTTGCTCTCGACGAGCCCGACCAGATCTTCGAGCACCGAGATCTGTTTGCGCAGCCGCCCGTCGGTGGCATAGATGCGCTCGAGCGCGCGCAGCGGCGCCAGGTCGCCCGGATGGCGGGCGCGCAGATCTTCGTAGTGGTCGGCGGCTTCGGCGTGGCGTCCGAGCTCCACGCACAGCTCCGCCGCCTGACGCAGGAGCGGCTCCTGCTGCTCGGGCGGCGTGATGGCGACGCGATCTTCGACGAGGGCGAGGAGCGCGCCGAGGTCGCCGCGCGCGCGGCACAGGCGCTCGAGGCGGGCGCGCGCGCCGGCGTGGGTGCGGTCGAGGCCGAGCGCCTGCAGGCAGACCTCCTCGGCGCCGTTCGAGTCGCCGGCGCCGCGCTCGAGCGCATCGGCCAGGCGCATGAGGATGCGGCACGCCTCTTCGGCGGAGCGCGCCGTCTCGGCGAGGCCGGCCAGCACCGTCGCGAGCTCGGTCCAGCGGCCCAGCTCCTCGAGGGCGTCGGCGCGCAGCATGACCGCTTCGCCGCTGTCGTGCAGCGCCAGCGAGAGATCGAGCGCCTCGAGCGCGCGGTCGGGCGAGCGCAGCCGGCGCAGCCGCAGCCGACCGAGATCGCACGAGGCCTGCGCGCGCTCGTCGGGCGGCAGGCCCGGGGTCGTCTCGGTCAGGAGCTCGTCGAGCTCCGCGAGGCGGCCGGTGAGCGTCGCGAGCCGCTCGAGCTCCACACGCGCGCCGGCGTTCGGCGCGACGCGATAGGCGGTGCAGCGGACGAGGAAGGCGTGATCGGTCGCGGCCTCGGCCTCACAGAGGGTCGCGGCCTCTACGAGGTACGTCGCCTGGACGATCGGATCGGCGGCCAGCTCGGCACGAGCGAGCAGCGCTTCGATCTGGGACGGTGCGATGTTGGTAGCCGCGTCCGCCCAATCACTTTCGACGACCTGGATGATTTGACGCATGCCGCCGAACAAGAGCAAGTCGCTGGCCAACTCGCGCGCCTGCGTGGCGTTGGCGGCCACGCCAACAACCAGCCTGAATCGCTCGCCATTGTGCGGCGGCGTCGGCGCCCGGGGTCGCCCTGAAACCACATGTGGGCGGGGGTATGCTGGCCGTTCTGCCCGGGTAGACAACAGTTGTTGTCACACCGCTAGCGGACGCGCGCGGCCAGGTAGTCGCGATGCACGTGGACGGCGAAGCGCTCGAGCCCGCGCAAGAGGTGCAGCGTGCGCACCGACGGGAAGACCTCGAAGGCGTGCTGTGCGCCGGGAACCTCGATGTACACGCAGTGCGCCGACGTCGCCGCGCGCAGCGTCCTCACGAACGCGCGCGCCTCGGCCACCGGCACCAGGCTGTCGCGCTCGCCGTGGACGACCAGGAAGGGCGGCGCGTGCGGGCCGACGTGCGCGATGGGCGAGGCGGCCTCGAAGCGCTCGGGCGCGTCGGCGAGGCGCGCCTTCATCACGTAGCGCTGCAAGATCTCCTGCAGGCCGCGGTTGTGCCAGTGGCCGTGCCGGTCGCCGAAGTCGTAGATGCCGTAGAACGAGAGGCAGGCGGCCACCGAGGTGTCGGCGCTCTCGAAGCCGGGCTGCCACTCGCGCGTGCCCGGCGTCAGCGCCGCCAGCGACGCGAGATGTCCGCCGGCGGAGTTGCCGCTGACGACGATGAAGTCGGGATCGGCGCCATGCTCGGCGGCGTGCGCGCGCACCCAGGCGATGGCGCGCTTGACGTCGATGATGGCGTCGGGAAAGGTCGCGCGCGGGCTCAAGCGATAGTTGATGCTGAAGCAGACCCAGCCGAGCGCGGCGAAGTGGTGCAGCATCGGCAGCCCCTGATGCTCCTTGTTGCCGATGACCCAGGCGCCGCCGTGCACATAGATGAGCACCGGGCGGCGCGCCGCGGTCGGGCCGTGGTCGGCGTCGCGCTGGCGAAAGACATCGAGGCGTAGGCGCAGCGTGCCGTCGTCGTGATAGACGCGATTGCGCAGCCGCTCGACCTTGTCGTGACGCACCGGCAGCGGCATCAAGAGCGGCTTCCAACGGAGGCCCGGCGGCGGCGGATCGTGATGGATGAAGTCGACGAGCGCCGCGTCGACGACGCCGCCCGAGGCCAGGCTCTGTCGCAGCGACACCAGTAAGAGCACGATGGTGCTGCAGGTGGCGACGGCGCCGACGCGCCCGACCCACGACGTCAGCGCTCCCTCCCAGCACAAGAGCCCGAGCGCGAAGGTCTGGAAGACGAGGATGTGCAGCGAGAGCTCGGCGGTGAGCCAGCCCGCGAAGAAGCTGGCGGCAGCGACGGCGGCCGGCGCGTACCTCGGGCGCAGCGCGTTGAAGGCGAAGACGAGGCCGCCTCCACCAAAGAACAGGAGCAGCCAGGCGGCAGCGGCGATCATTCCAGTCTAGTGTGACAGCAAGCGGGCCGGTGCGGTACGTCCGCGCGCAGGCGGCCAACCCTGTGCTTGCTGTCGCTGCTCGCCTTTCGCGCCGGCGCCTGCTCGCCTACCACGGGTCGACAACGCCGGCACGCTGCTCCTCTTCGACGGCGGCCTCGAGGGCGGCGTCATGCCGCCGCGCCCGAGCGGCTTACGTTGAAGTGAATGAGGAAGGCGGCTTCTGAGATGATCGGTCGCGCCATGGGTGCCCTGTTGGCCCCCATCACCGGCGCCGTGAGCGCCGTGCGTCACGCGCGCATGTTCCACCCCGATGGCGTGATCTACCAGGCGCGCGTCGCGCCGGCGACGGCGACGGCGATGCCCGAGGTGGCGGCGCGCCTGGCGGGACCGGCCCTGATGCGCCTCTCGAGCGCGTGGTGGCGGGGACGCAAGGAGCTGCCCGACGTCCTCGGCGTGGCCATTCGCTTTCGCCGGCGCGCCGAGCCGTCGGCAGAGGCCGAGCCGGGCGATCAGGATCTGTTGCTCGCCACCATCCGCCATCCGTGGACGATGCCGTTCGCGCCACTGAGCACGCACGTGCACGACTTTCTGGCCAACGACTACTACGGGGTGTCGCCGTTCATGCTCGAGGGCGTGGGTCTGGTCTATCTGCGCGCGGTGCCATCGCCGCCGCGCGCGTCCGAGGGCGGGCGTGCCGAGCGACTCGCGCGCGCGGTGGCCGACGGCGCGGCGCGCTTCACGCTCGAGGCCAAGCGGCGCGGCACCAGCAGCTGGCAGCCGATCGTCACGATCGAGCTCATCGGCCCCGTGACCATCGACGAGCAGGCGCTGCGCTTCTGGCCCTATCTGACCGCGCGCGGCATCGAGCCGCGCGGCTTCGTGCACGCGCTCCGGCGGGCGGCCTATCGCTCGAGCCAGCACGCGCGCGGTGCCGACCGGGCGAGCGCCGGCGGCTGACGCTCCGCGTTCCCGGCCGCTACGCTCACTAGTCGACGTGCGCGTCCCCGAGCGCCGTGGCGAGAGTGCGCATGAGATCGTCGAACTCGAACGGCTTGATCAGCAGCCCCGCGTAGCGACAGCCCGCGCCGTTGCCGACGTGGGTCGGGCTCGCCGTCATCAGGATCACCGGGATGTGGCGCAGCCGCTCGTCGGACTGCAGCGCACGGCATAGATCGAGGCCGTTGAGCCGCGGCATCATGATGTCGGTCACGATGATGTCGGGCGGGGCCTTGCGCGCGGCGTCGAGCGCATCGGCGCCGTTGGCGGCGCCGATCACGTGGTGCTGCTCCATGTTCAGAAGCAGCGTCAGCGTCTGAACGATCGCCAGCTCGTCGTCCGCCACGAGGATGACCGCCACTATCGACCTCCCGCCGGACCCGCTCCGGCCTCGGTCGCGATCGCGTCGCCCACCGAAAGGCCCTCGGCGCCGATCTGAAAGCGGTGGACGCAGCGGTCGTAGTTGCCGTAGCGCAGCTTCAGCACCGCGATCACCCGCTCGAGCATGGGACCGACCTCGCGATATCCGATCGCTACGAGGTTCTCGGCCAGCAGCGACGCGGTCTCATACGGCACCGTCACGTCCGACGGCGCGAGGTTCGCGGTCTCGTCGGTCAAGATGGCCGTCACGCTCATGCGGCGCAGCTCGTTGGTGAACGCGGCGAAGAAGGGCATCATCCGCTCCTCGAACAGACCCGACCGCACCAGGCCGATCAGCCCGTCGACGACGAGCCGCCGCACCTTGCGCCGCTCAATCGCCGCGAACAGCTCCAGCGCCAGCGCGTCGACGTTGCCGCGGTATGGCGGGCGCCACAGCATCTCGACGGCGCCGCGTTCGACCTCGCGCGCGAGCGGGATGCCGACTCGCGCCGCGCCCTCGACGATGCGGCTCGGCCACTCGAAAAATCCGAAATAGAGCCCTGGGTCGCCGGCCGCCGCGCCGGCGGCGAGGAAGCTCGTCGCCAAGAGGGTCTTGCCGCTCCCCGGCGCACCGAGGAGGACGGTGCTCGTGCGCTGCGGCAATCCGCCGCCCACGAGATCGTCGATCGACGGGATGCCAAACGACAGCCGCGGCCGCGAGCTCTCTTCGGAGGGCGCCTCCGCCGCGGCCATCGACTCGAGCCGCGGGAAGACGGTCAGCCCGGCCCGCGAGATGACGACGGCGTGCTGCCCCTCGAGCGCGCCGCTGCCGCGAGACTTGGTGACCTGCAGCCGACGCATCGCGTTGGTGCCGGCGCGCTCGTGATCGAGCCGCAGGATGGTGTCGACGACCGGGAATGCGCCCGCGATGGAAGCGGTCTCGAGGTGGCCCACGTAGAGGCCGGTGCAGCCGTGGATGGCGAGGACCTCGTCGAGGTCGCGGAGGAAGGTGCGAAAGGCCTGCTCGTTGTCGAGGTGCAGCTGCACGGTGTTCAGGCAGTCGATCGTGAGGACGGTCGGCCGGCGCTCGTGCACCAGCTCCGTGATCATCTGCAGGAGCGCCGCTCCGCCGGTCTCGAGCAGTGGAGCGGCGCCGCTCACGTAATAGACGGCGTCGCCGACGGCGTTGGCATCGAAGAAGTCGAGCGTCGAGAGGTTGGAGACGATGTGGCCATGCGACTCGGTGAGGAGGGTGACGTAGATGGCTCGCCCGCCGCGTCGCGCCAGGTTGAAGCTGATCTGATTCGTCAACACCGTCTTGCCCGATCCGGCGGGCCCGACGATCAGCGTCGACGACCCTCGCAAGAGGCCGCCTTCGAGAACGGCATCGAGACCCGCGATGCCGGTAACGACTCGTTCGCGCGGAGAAGGCACCCAGACGAATCTCGTCGCGGCCGCGTTAGGCGCAATACCACACGCACCTGACCCGGGTGCGGGAGTGACTCGGCTCAGCGGGGCAGGATCAGCTCAGTTCAGCGGAGCGGCGGGGCGACGGCTCATGAGCTCGTCGAGGGCTCGACGGATCGAGCGCGACGCATGCTCCGTAAAAGTGACACCCCAGGCGCCGTCGAACGAGGCGAGCGCGCCGGAGATCGCCGCTGCCATCGTTTCGATGACGTCCCATTCGGCCAGGCCGGTGGCGGCGCAGCTGTCGGCGAGCTGGGAAAGTGGCGCACGGAGACCCTCCAGAAGCGTTCGCGTGGCGGTCTCGTCACCGGCGACGGCGCGTTGTACCAGAATGACTTCGTCGGTCACTGCCATGTCATGTGCAACCTAAGATGGCCCGCCAAGCGCATCAAGTACCGCGGTTACAGTAATCGCCGGGCAGGCGGGCGCTACGCGAGCGGCGCCGCGATGGCCTCTTCGATGCCGGCCTCGTGCATGACCATCGACGCCAGCCAGGTGCGGACCAGCGTCAGGTGGACATGCTCCTCGTCGCTGGCCTGGGTGAACGCCTGAACCATCTCGTCCTGTCCGAAGCCGCGCGCCAGCTGGATCAACAGCTCCCAGCCGTCGTTGTCGATCAGCTCCGCGGCGAGCAGCGCCTGCAGCGAATCGGCGAGCTGCATGCGCGGGTCACAGGCGACCTGCAAAAGACCCATCGTCGCCACGGCGGTCACGTCGGCCGCCGGCGTCATCGCCGTCGGATCGCCGCCGAGCTTTTCGATCGCGCGCCGGCAGACGTCGACGTGGCGCAGCTCCTCCTCCTGGATCTTGCGCAGATCGGCGACGCCGGGGCCGGCGAGCGCGCCGTCGACGGTGAAGGCGGGCAGCTTGTCGATGACCGCCTCGTACAGCCGCACCCCGGAGCGCTCGAACGCGAGCCGCTCGCCGAGCTTGTTGAGGAGCAGCGTCGGGCTCTCGCCCTTCATCATCGTGACCGCGGTCTTGGCCATGCCCTTGACGGTGGCCGGCGGCGGCATCGACCCGACGGTCTCGCCCATGCGCGCCATCTCGAGGCGCACCTCGGCGATGCGCGATTCGCCCCCCAGCGAGGTCGACTGCCCCTCCTCGGCGCCGCGCTCGGTGGCGCGACTGTCGATGGGCGACGTCTGGATGCCGGTGCGATTCATTCCCGTATCGTTTGGCGTCTTCATCGTCGTCGCTCCTAGTGAACCGTGGCCTGCACGGCGGCTTGATCCATGAGCTCTCCGCCCGGCCGCCACTCGTAATTCGCGGCGACGATCTGCGTCGGCGAGCCTTCGCTATTCATGTGGTCGCGATACAAGACCGACGGCGACCGCGGCGTTTCCTTTTCGAGCGGCACGATCTCGGTGCCGACGGCGCGGAAGTCGACCTCGTCTTTGAGGACCTGGCGTACGAAGGTGCGCTGGCTCGAGAAGTCGATCGGCTCCGGCAGCTTCTTGGGAATGACGCTGAACGGGTCGCGGTTCTCGATGCGCTCGAAGAGATCCTTGACCATCGACAGCTGACCCAGCTCGTAGTCGAGGAAGCGCTCCCACACCGCCTTGAGGCGCGGGTTCGACTCCTGACGCATGCAGCCCCAGAAGTTGTAGACCTCGGTCGCCTCGTGGAGCAGCCACTTCTCCAGCCACGACTCGGTGGGGTCGGCGAGACATTCGTACTGCGTTACGTGTTGCTCCTCGATCGACGCGATCTCGGCGTAGAGCATTCGCGCGACCGGATCGGAGAAGAGCGGCCCCACGTGCATGTAGTAGTCGTGCGTCTGATACTCGCCGGCGAAGAGCGTGATGGCGTGGAGCTTGGTGATGGGCGCGGCGATCTTGCGGTCGTAGTGCCGGCGCAGATCGTCGACCGGCGCGCGGTGCTCGACCGCGGTCGGGCGGCCGGGGCGCACATCGGTGTAGCTCTGCAAGATGTTGTTCGCGTCCTTGCCCTCGAGTCGATCGAGGAGGGCGGAGTAGCGATAGAGGTGGTCGAAGTCTTCGAGCAGGCCGAAGCGGTAGACCTGCGCGAGATACGGATCCGGCTCGTGCTGCGCGATGGCGGCCGTCACTTCGATGGCGACCTGCTCGTAGCCGATGGTGGTCTCGAGGGGCGACTGATCCGCGGGCAAGAGCCAGTTGATCATCGTCTGCATGTGCTGCTCGACGCGCCGCACTTCGGCCAGCGGCCGGCGCAACGGGCCATTGAGGCGGCTGGCGATGTGCTTGAAGCGCAGCGCGTCAGACATGATCCCGTTCATGAGGATGACGCGTACGCGAGTGAAGGCGTCGTCGTCGAGCTTGCTGATGGGCAGCGCGCCGGCGATCTCGCGCCAGGTGAAGCGCTGCTGGTCGAGTGGTGTGCCGCGCTGAGCGGTGAGGTCCAGAGTCACGAGCGCCTCCTGTAAAGGGTCGTCGTTCTATCTGGGCCGGCCGCTCGTGCGCGGTATCGAGTGTCTTCTGTAATCAGACCGTGTGTACCTCCTCGGGCGGAACGAGCCAGACGTTCTCGCCCGCCGGCGGCGTCGCGACGTAGGCGATGAGCGGCCCGAGCGAGCCGGCGTCGAGCTGCACGCGCCAGCCGGCGCCGGAGCAGCGCAGGTCGGTCACGCGCGCAGCCCATCCGTCGGTGGGGGTGACGGTCGCGGCGCCGGCGACGCGCAGCTGCTCGGGCCGGATCAGCACGCGCCGGCCGTTGCCGGTAGCGCTGCGCACGAGGCCGCTCACGCGCACCCGATCGCCTTCGCGCGCGTCGATGGCGACGAGGTTGGCCTCGCCGAGCAGGGTCGCCACGTACTCGGTGGCGGGGTGGAGGTAGAGCTCGTTCGAGGCGCCGACCTGCTCGATGCGGCCCGCCGAAAGGACGACGAAGTGCGACGCGAGCGCGAAGGCGTCGTCGCGATCGTGCGTGATGACGACGGCGGTCACGCCGAGCGCGCGCACCACCTCGCGCAGCTCCTCGCGAATGGAGCGGCGCAGCTCGGCATCGAGCGAGGCGAACGGCTCGTCGAGGAGCAGCGCGCGCGGGCGGGCGGCCAGCGCGCGGGCGATGGCGATGCGCTGCCGTTCACCGCCGGAGAGGACGCGCGCGGGGCGGTCGGCGAAGGCGCCGGCGCGCACGAGTCGCAGCGCCTCGTCGACGCGCTCGAGCTGCAACGAAGCGGGCACGCGCGCCACCCGCGGCGCGAAGGCGACGTTGTCGCGCGCCGAGAGGAAATCGAAGAGCCGCAGATCCTGAAACACGACGCCGAGGCGCCGCTCCTCGGGGCGCAGCGACGTCACGTCCGCGCCGTCGAAGCGGACGCGGCCGGCGTCGGGGGCGATGAGGCCGGCCAGCACGCGCAGCAGCGTCGACTTGCCGGCGCCCGACGGACCGATGACGGCGGTGACGCCGCCCGAGGCGAAGGCGCCGCTGATGTCGTCGAGCGCGCGATGGCCGGAAACCTCGACGGTCAGATGCTCGAAGTCGATGCGCATCAGGCGCCCTGCTGCGGCTCGCCGCCGAGCCACAGCGCTCCGGCGAGCAGTGGCACGAGGCCGGCGAGGAAGATGGTGGTGGCCGCCGCTGCGACGGGAAAGCTGTTGGTCGTATAGGTCAAATAGAGCGCCGTCGGGAAGGTGCCGTGCGCCGGCGTCGCCAACAGGAACGTCACGTTGAACTCGCCGAACGACACCGCCAGCGCCAAGAGCAGGCTGGTCTGCGCGGCCCGGCGCAGCGACGGCAAGAGCAGGTAGCGCGCGCGCTGCACGCGAGTGGCCCCGAGCGTGCGCGCCGCCTCGAGCGCCGAGGCGATCGCGCTCATGCGCGCGGCCGCGGCGACGGTACGCACCGTAAAGGGCAGCGTGTAGAGGACGTGGCCGAGGACGAGGAGCCCGAGATCGCCGGCGTAGGCGCCGTACGCGGTCAGGAGCGCCAGCGCCACCGTCAGGCCCGGCATGGCCAGCGGCAGGGTCAGGAGGATCTCGAGCGCGCCGGCGGTGCGCGTGCGCGGCGCCACGCCGAGCGACAGGCCCGCCGGAAGGCCGAGCGCCAGCGCCGCCGACGCCGACAAGAGCGCCAAGAGGGCCGACGTGCGCAGGTGCGCGCCGTAGGTGGCGAGCACGTAGCGGAACGCGCGACCCGCGCCCGCGCCCGCCGCCCACTGCTCGGAGCTGACGCCGAGCGCCGCCGACGGTGAAAACGCCGACACCACGACGACGACCAGCGGCACCAAAAGGAACGTCGCCAGCAGCAGCGCCACGACGGCGCCGAAGATGATGAGCGGCCGGCGGCGCTTCAACGCGCCCTCCGTCCGCTGACCCAGAGCACCGCGATCGCCAGGAGCGCGAGCGTCAGCGCCATCGCCGCGCCGAGCGGCTCGTCGAGCGTTCCGGTGAACGATCGATACAGCTCGACGGGCAGAAGCGGAAAGCGACCGGCGATGATGAGCGCGACGCCGAACGAGCCCAACGAAGCGGCGAAGGTGACGCCGAAGGCCGCCCGCAGCGCCGGCGCGCAGAGCGGCCAGAAGACCAGCCACACCAGCTGCCGAGGGCGGGCGCCGAGCGTGCGGGCCGCCTCGAGCAGGCCATCCTCGACGGTGGCGAGCGCCGCCTCCATCGTCAGCGTCGCGCGCGGGATCTCGAAGTAGAGGTAGGTGATGCCGAGCCCGCCGAGCCCGTAGGCGGTGCCGCGCAGCCACTCGGTGTGGAGCAGCGCGGGGAGCGCGCCCGCGTTGCCCAGCATGGCGACGGCGAGGAAGCCGACGACCACACCCGAGAGCGCCAGCGGAATGGCGAACACGCCGCGCAGGAGCGCGCGTCCGACGAAGCGCCCGCGTGCCAGCGACAGCGCCGCCGGCAGGCAGATCGCCACCGACGCCAGCGCTACCACGAGCGACAGCGCCAGCGAGTGGCCGAGCGCGCGCCGGGCGTAGCTGTCTGCGAACAGCCGATAGAGGCCGCTGTGCGACTCGGTGCCGCGCGAGAACGCGGCCACGCACAGCCGGGCGAGCGGCCACACGAAGCCGCCCGCCACGACCAGCGCCGCCGGCAGCGCCGGCAGGAGCGCGCTATTTCTTGCCGATCTCGGCAAGCCAGGCCTTCTTGAGACCCTCGGACGCCGTCGCCATCTCGGCGAGCGGCAGATTTTTGACGCCCGCGTAGGCCGCGTCGGGGAGGAACTTGTCGCGCAGCTCCGCCGGCAGCGCGCCCGGCACCACCGGCCGGAAGAAGCTCTTGGCGAACTCCGCCTGCGCCTCGGCCGACAGGAGCCAATCGAAGTACTTCTTCGTCGCCGCGACGTGCGGCGCGCCCTTGACCATGCCCATGACGAGCGGCATGGAAACGGTGCCGTCCTTCGGCACCACGACCTCGACGGGACCCTTGTCCACCCACTTCATCTTGTAGCCGTTGCCGTCGGCGTTGATCCAGATGGCCACCTCGCCGCGCAGCACGTCGTTATAGATGCTCTCGCGCGGGTAGCGGCTGATGTTGGCGTCGAGCTTCTTGAGCCACTCCAGCCCCGGCTTCCAGTTGGTCGCGCTGCCGCCCTTGAGCGCGTTGATGCCGTACACGAACGTGAAGCCCGTGCCGCCCCACGTCGGGTCGTCGTAGGTGACCTTGCCTTTGTATTCTGGCTTGAGGAGGTCGTCCCACGTCTTCGGCATCGGCACGGCGCCGAGCGCCTTGGTGTTGATCACCAGCGCGATGGTGCCGGTGTGCACGGTCCACCATTGGCCGTCCTTGTCCTTGAGCCCGGCCGGGATCTTGTCCCAGCCGGTCGGCTTGTACGGCTGATGCAATCCCTTCTGCGAGGCCGCGACTCCGATCGCACCCGAGTAGTAGGCGCAGTCGGCGCGCGGTGCGTCCTTTTCGCGCTCGAGGGCGGCCATCGCCACCGACGAGCCCTTGGGATCGGGCGGCACGGTCACGCCGCTCTTTTGCTTGTAGAGCGCGGTGACGCCGCCCCAGTTGGCGTAGTTGGGAATGCAGTCGTATTGAATGACCGAGTCGTCGGCGGCGTGGGCGACGCCGGCGAGGCACAGGAAAACGAAGATCGATGCGCGCATGACGGGCTCCTAGTAGCTGTACGCCAGGACGACGTTGAGGGACCGGTCGATGGCGTAGAAACCGGTGGTGGTGCCGCTCGGGTTGGCGGCCTGCAGCGGGAAGGCGACGCCGCGCGGATCTCTGCGCTGCCACTCGTCGTACTCGACCAGCACCGCCAGGCCGCCACCGATCGTGTACGTGAGGCCGGGCTGGATGATGAGCTCCTGGATCGCGGGCGCGAGGTCGTAGCGCGCGTAGCTGCAGTTGACGTACGCGGCGAGCCCGCGCCAGGTCGCCTTGGCGCCGGCGAGGACGTAGTCGGTCTCGCGCATGGCGGGGCCGAACTGGTGCAGATATTCGCCGAGCAGTCGCCAGCCGACCGGGCCGACGGTGCCGCCGACGGTGAGCTCGCCGGCCACTTGCGAGAACTGACTCTCGTCGGTGGCGGGGGTCATGGTGAGCCCCTGTTTCCAGACGCGCGCGACGCGGCCGTTGAGCCCCGAGACGCCGGCGGTGACGTAGAGCGCCTTTGCGGGATGGAGGGTCGCGGCGACGCGCGCGTCGATGACGTGCTTGAGCTCCGCCATGCGCGTGCCGGTCGCGTCGACGGCGCCCTCCGCGGTCGGGCTGAAGTCACGCACGGCTTGAACGCTGGTGGCCGTCTCGGGCGAGCCGAGCGTGCGGCCATAGTCGAGCGAGCCGTTGGTGCCGCTGCCGTTGTAGAAGTACTGGACCGAGTAGTCGAGGCCGAGCTTGCCGCCCGCGAAGTCGCGCTGTCCCTCGAGCGAGAGGCCCCAGTGCGGCGCCAGCTTGTTGCCGTCGAAGTACTGCAGGTTCCCGAAGAACGAGTCGTCCCAGAAGATGCCGACCTTGCGATAGACCTTGCCCGCCTTGAGGTTGAGCCACGACGTCGGCCGGTAGTAGGCGTAGAGCTCCTGGAACCAGATGTTCGACGAGAAGAAGCCGCGCAGATATTGGTTGGCGCCGCCCGCGCCGATGTGGCCGCCGTCGCGCATGCGGATCTCGGCGTGGCCGCCGATGGCGCCGTGGCGCGTGAGCACCTCTTTGTCGAGCGTGAGATAGAACGCGTAGACCTGGAAGTAGCCGTTCTTGTCGGTGGGCGAGAAGGTCGTGTTGTCGAGCGGCTGATAATAGAAGAGGTAGACGCCGGCGCCGAGGCTGAACGGCAGGCGCTCCTTGAAGGTACGAAAGTCTTCGTACATCGAGTGCATCTTCGATTTCACTTCCGACATCTCCGCCTGCGGCGCCGGTGACTGCGGCGGGGCCGAGTCGGGCGTCGGCGGCGCGGTGCCTTGCGCGTGCGCTTGTGCTTGTGCGCAAACGAGCATCGCGGCGAGCGTCATGACGACAATACGCATGCCTTACCTCCTGGTTGTCTTGGGCAGTACGAGACAGCGTCAGCGGAGGATTGGCGGACCGCGGGCTTCGTGCGTGACGGCAGAGGCGAGCAGGCGGGGTAGGGCGAGGCGCGCGAGCGGAGCGACGAGCGCGGAGAGGAGCGCGAGCGCCGCGCGACGCTCGGGCGCGCTCCCGAAACGCGCGAGCGCGACGACGCCCTCGGCATCGTCGACGTCGCGGAGCGGCGAGAGCGTGGCGACGTCGAGGCCGGTGGCGGCGAGGGCGGCCACGGTCGCGGCGAAGGTGGCGCTGGTCTGCAGGGCGACGCCGTCGAAGGGGGCGCGCGTGAAGGCGGCGAGCGCGAGGAGGTAATAGCCGCCGTCGCGCGCGGGGCCGACGACGGCGCCGGCGCCTCGGTCGAGCGCGGCGAAGGCGCCGGCGAGGTGCGCGCCGGTGAGGTCGGCGGTGTCGCCGCCGAGGAGCGCGATGGGACCGTAGCCATCGGCGAAGGCGTCGCGCACGGCCGCCTCGAGGCGCGCGCCGAAGCTGTCGCCGCGTTGCAGCGTGACCTCGAGGCGGGCCGCCGGAACGTAGCGGGCGGCGAGCGCGCGCATGTCATCGACCGCCGGCGTGGTGACGAGGCGGACGTCGGCGCCAGTTTCGGCGGCGGCGGCGAGGGCGCGCTCGAGCAGCGCGCGATGCAGCCGTTCGGCCTGCGGCCGGCTGCGCGCGGCGAGCGGCTTGACGCGACTCTCATCGCGCGGCGAGCGGCAGAAGACGAGGACGAGACGGCGAGGCGTCAAGGCGCCGTCACCGTACGACGACACCGCCCTTTCGTGCAAACCGCGGAATCAGCTGCGTGGAATCAGCTGCGTGGAATCAGCTGCGTGGAATCAGGAGGCGTGCGGACAGTGACGCGCGATCGCCTCGAGCAGCGGATCGAGCGCGACCGGCTTCTGCAGGACACACGTGGCCGCGGCAGGTGCCGTCGCCGCGACGGCCGACACGACGACCACCGGCAGATCCGAGAGCGTGCGGTCGGCACGAACCCACTCGACGACCTGCCATCCGGTCATGACCGGCATCATGAGATCGAGCAGCACCACACAGGGCCGCGGCGTCGAGCGCAGGATCGTGATGGCCTCGCGGCCGTCCTTGGCCGTGACGACGTCATAGCCCTCGTCGGCCAGCGCGTACGAGACGCTCTCGCGGATGTCCTCGTCATCGTCGACGACCAGCACGATCCGCTTGCAGGGATCATCCATCATTAGATGATACGCCGCCCGGCGGCCGGTTACAGCTGCCTCCCTGTAATTTTCGGCATTCGCCGCGCGGTGGCGGCGATATGCGACGGGATTACGGCGTGGTCTCGGCGGCGTCCTTGGCGGCCTTGGCCTTCCGCTTCGTCTTGTGGACCCCGCGCTCGGTGCTCGCGGCGGCGCGGTCGGCCGCGTCCTCCGTCTTGCGCGCGGCGCGCCCGGTCGCGTCCGCGCCGGCGTTCGCGCCGTCCTCGATTTTCTGCTCGGCGGCCGCGCTCTTGCGCTTCACCTTGGCAGACGTCGTGTCGTCGCCCGTCGTCTTGGTCGTCGTCGTCGTCGTCTTCGTGGTTTCGTCGGCGCTCGCGAGCTGGACCGGAAGCGCGAAGCCAACCACGAACAGTGCGAGAAGCAGGGTCTTTGTCATGAGTCGTTCCTTGTAGAGAGGGGTACCGCGCCCAGGGTCGTAGGCGCAGATTTCCCACCCACAAGCGCCGTGGCGACATCCGCCGTGGAACTTTGTTTCTCCCGCGCAGAGGAAGCGTGATTCCATTCAGGCTCCGCCCGCAGCCCTGCCGCGGCGTCTCGAAAGGGCACGCCGCTGCAAAGTCGCCGACTTGTAGCGGCGCGAGCGAAAAGGGCCGGTTGGCACATCCACTGCTTGAAACGCGTGTTGCTTTGAACGCGTGTTTGTCTTGAACGCGCGTGTCTGCGAGGATCGCCGATGGCCCAGGAATCGAGCCGGACCGAAGAGCGAGCGACGCGAGAACCCGCGAGGGGCGACGAGACCAGCGCCGGTTGGCGACAGACCCGCGTGATCTTGAAGGTGATCTTCCTCGTCCTCGTGACCGCCGCCGCCGGCTGGCTGCTCTTCGTGCTGCGCGGCATCCTCCTCCTGGTCCTCTTCTCCGTGTTCTTCGCCTACCTGCTCGCGCCCATCGTGGAGCTCGTCCACGCACCGCTCGGTCCTGCCCGCCGTCGCGTCCAGGTGCCGCGCGCCGCTGCCATCGTCCTCGTGTACCTCTTCTTCTTCGGCGTCATCGCCGTCAGCGCCTACCTCCTGCTCCCGCGCGTCGGCGTGCAGCTGACGGAGCTCGGAAGGACCATGCCGTCCTACATCGCGGAGCAGCGCGAGCACGCGCGCAGCCTCGACAGCTGGTACCAACGCACGCGTCTGCCGCCCGGCGTTCGCGCCGCGCTCGCCACCGTCGGCGGCCACGCTCTCGACGGTCTGTCGCGCCACGGTGAGCAGCTGAGCTCCGACCTCCTGGCAGGGATGCGCTTTTTGCCCTGGCTCGTCCTCATCCCGGTGATCGCCTTCTTCCTTCTGAAGGACGCCGAAACCTTCCGCCGCTCCGCGCTGCTGGCGCTACCGACGGGCCGCGTGCGTTGGCGCGGCTCCGATTTTCTGACCGAGGTCAACACGACGCTCGCCTTCTTCATTCGCGCGCAGCTGACCGCGTGCGCGTTCATCGGCACCGTCTGCACCATCGGCTACCTGGCCATGGGCGTACCCTACGGCCTCGTCCTCGGCGGTGCGGCCGCCGTCCTCGAGGTGATTCCGGTCGTCGGACCGATCACCGCGCTCGTCGCCGCGGTGCTGTTCGCGAGCACAAGATCGGTCGCGCTCGCCGTCGGCGTCCTGACGTTCCTCGTCATCTTGCGCATGGTGCACGACTACGCCGTCTATCCGCGCCTCATCGCCCGCGGCATCAAGCTGCATCCGCTCGCCATCATCCTGGCGGTGCTGTGCGGCTCGACGATCGGCGGGCTGCTCGGTCTCTTCCTCGCCATTCCGGTGACGGCGGTGATCTCGATCAGCTATCGCTACCTGCGGCTGCACCTCGGCTCGGACGGGCTCCTGGCCGAGCTCATCCACAGCGAGCCGGCGCCGGATCTTCCGGCGGTGGTCGAGCCGTCGGCGGTAGCGCCGCATGGTCACCTCTCCGGGGTCACGGTGCTCGTGGTCGACAACGACGACGATGCGCGCACGCTCCTCATCGACGTCCTCGAGCGCGAAGGCGCCGAGACCTTCGGTGCCAGCTCGGCCGCGGAAGCGCTGACCCTCTTGCGCGCCGTCCGACCGAAGGTGCTGATCAGCGATCTCGCCATGCCCGGCGAAGACGGCTTCGATCTGATGCGCCAGGTGCGCGCGCTCGCTCCCGACCGCGGCGGCATCACGCCCGCCGTCGCGCTCACCGGCTACGCCACCGACGAAGATCGCGCGCGCGCCCTGGCCGCCGGCTTCCAGCGCCATCTGCCCAAGCCGGTCAATCCGAACGAGCTGGCGCGCGTCGTCTGGGCGCTCGCCAAGACCGGAACCTAGCTAAATCAGTGTGAGCTGGGCGGCTCGTCGTCGTCGTCGTCGAGACGCGCGGCAAGCTGCTGGCTGCCGTTGGCGTGACCGGCGTCGTCGACCGGCGTCCGCTTCACGATCGTCGAGGACTTGTCCGGGTGACGGAAGAAGGCGCGCATGAGCGCCTCGCGTACCACGTCGGAGCGCTGAACTCGCGCGCCCGGACGCTCGCTCTTGACGCGCTCGACCTCGGCGTCGATCGCGGCAATCAGCTCAGCCGGAACGCGCAACGCAAGTTGGTAGTCATTCGACGATGCCATCGTGCCCTCGACTGTCGACGTACTACGACAAATATATCCGTGTCTTAACCGCGTCAAGCGCAAATTCTACGCTGTTAGCAGCGAATAGCAGACGGTTGACATGGCACGACCCGCGCAAACAACTACATCCACGGGCCATCCGCGTATGACTGGAGACCGATGGAACATAGAACCGACACTGAGCGTAGCCGGACGGTGCGTGGGCCCGTGAAGCGGTCGGCCGGATCGTCGCCGAACGTCGTGGTGCGCTCGATCGCGTTCACGCCCGCGGCCCTCGAAGCGCTCGAACAGCTGGCGGCCGCCATCGCCACGCGTACAGGACGGAAGTCGAGCGCCTCGGCCGTCGTGCGCGCGCTCTTGCGACAGGCGCAGGAAATTCCCGGCGTCACCGACAAGCTCGCGACGCTGGTAGAGCACGAGCTCACCAACGAGTCGTTGTCGTGGGGGAAACCGCCGCGCGGGCGCTGACGTTCGTAGCGCCGAGTTGAAGTTAACAACTCAATCCCTATAACCGTCTCGTGGACGGTTGCCTCGACAGCTCCATCCCGATGTCGCCGACAGGCGGGCGCGCCAATGGTTGAAGTGGCCGCCGATCTGTCGTGCACCGCCGAGCAGCTCTTCGCGATCGTCTGGGAGACGATGGTCGACGTGATCGGCACCGCCGCCACGGCCACGCTCGTGCGGCGAAGCTCGCGGCGCATTTCGCAGCGTAACGCGCAGATCGACTGCGTCTCGGTCAACCGCGACGGCATCGACTTCAACTACACGGTTCCCGAAGGTTGGCGTCGTAGCGGCGGCGACGCGCTGGCGGCGCTCCAGGCGCTCGCCCACGAGCTCTCGCCGCTGCTGGTCGAGCTCACCGGCCCGGTGCTCATTCGCCGACTGGTGGCGTCGAGCGACCTGGCCCGCTGCCACATCCTCTTCGAAGAGCGGATCTCGTGATGATCAAACCGACGATCACCTTGGAAACGACCGGCGACGCGGCCCTCGACGTCGTGATGGGCGGCGGCATTCCGTCGCAATCGGTCACCGTCATTGCCGGCGAGCCGGGGTCGGGCAAGACCATCCTGACGCTGCAGATGCTGTTCGCCGCCGCGCGACGCGGCCAGAAGTGTCTCTACTTCACGACGCTGTCGGAGCCGGCCATCAAGGTCCTCCGCTACATGCAGTCGTTCGACTTCTTCGACGTCGAGCTCCTTGAAAAGCAGATCATCTTCACCGATCTGGCGAGCGCCATCCGCAAGGGCGGCGACGCCACCGCCGCCGAGATCGTGTCGCGGGTCGAGCGACACGAGCCGTCGCTCGTCGCCATCGACAGCTTCCGCGCCATCGGCGAGTTCCTGCGCGACCCGACGCTGGCGCGCACCTTCGTCTACGACCTGGCCACGCAGATGGCCAGCTGGGGCGCGACGACGCTGCTCGTCGGCGAATACGCCCGCGCCGAATTTTCCGGCTTTGCCGAGTTCGCCGTCGCCGACGGCATCATCCGCCTCGGCGCGCAGCAGCAGGGGCTGACCTCGTTGCGCGAGCTGGAGCTGCTCAAGCTGCGCGGCGCCAACTACGTCTCGGGGCGACACTTCTTCGACATCGGCCGCGCCGGCGTGCGCGTCTATCCGCGCGTGCGCAGCCCCGAGTCGCTCGGGGCCGCACCGTCGCTCGACGATCGGATCAGCACCGGCATCGGCGGGCTCGACGAGCTCCTCGACGGTGGCCTGCCGCGCTCCAGCTCCACGGTGGTGCAGGGCGGCACCGGCACGGGAAAGACGCTCATCGCGCTGAGCTTCCTCATGGCTGGCGTGCGCGCGGGCCAGAAGGGCGTCCTCTTCACGCTCGAGGAGACGCCGAATCAGCTGCGCCAGATCGCCACCGGCTTCGGTTGGGACCTCGCCGAGCTGGAGGAGCAGGGTCTCCTCGCCATCCGCTACACCTCGCCCGTCGAGCTCTCTACCGATCGCTTCTTGAACGACGCCCGCAACGAGGTCGAGCGCATGGGGGCGGGCCGCGTCGTCTTCGACAGCCTGACCACCATCGGTCTCGGGGTTCCGTCGGAGCGGCGCTTCAAGGAGCTGGTCTACGCCATCTCCAAGCACATGCGCAGCCTCGACGCGTCGCTGCTCATGACGGTCGAATCGGAGCAGCTCCTCGGACAGGCGAACCTCTCCGGCCTCGGCGTCTCCTTCGTCGCCGACAACCTGATTCAGCTGCGCTATGTGGAGCTCGAGGGTCGCCTCGACCGCGCCATCTCCGTCATCAAGGCGCGCGGCGTCAACCTCAACAGCGAGCTGCGCGCCGCGACCATCGGCAAGGCTGGGATGACGGTGGTCCGCGACCGCTTCAAGGATCTGCGTGGCGTTTTGACCGGCGTCCCGTCGAACGGAAGAGCGGCCGATTGAACACCGAAGCCAACGACATCCGTCGCGCGGGTCGCGTCCTGGCGGAGATCGCCCACGTGCTCACGGCGGCCGACCATTCGGACGAGCGCCTGCGCGCGACGCTGAAGCTGCTCGGGCAGATGATTCCGTACGACTGCTGTGCGCTCCTCGAGGTCACGCCGCGGAGCGGGCGCTGCACGGTCTATACGGTCCCCGACCTCGCGGCCGACGAGCTGCCGCCGCTGCGTTCGCGGCTGATCGCGCTCCTGCGGCTGATGGGCGACGAGCAGAGCGAGCTGATCGCCGACCTCGACGGCAATGGTGACGGCGCCGCCGCCCCGTCGACGGTGCCGAGCGATCGAATGCACCTGGCCATCCCGGTCATCGGGCTCAATCAGATCGTCGGGGTCCTGTTCGTCGAGCATGCGACCGAGCCGTTCGAAGAGCCGTACGACGAGCACAGCCTGCGGATGCTCTCGATCGTCGCCGCGCAGGTCGGCTCGTATCTGACGACGCTGCGGCTGCGCGAGGAGGAGCTCGACCACGCGCGCCAGCTCGGCATCGCGCTGCAACAGCTCCAGGAGACCGATCGCCGCAAAGACGACTTCCTGGCGCTGCTCGGCCACGAGCTGCGCAACCCGATCGGCGCCATCAACAACGCCCTGCGTATCATCGGTGGTGGCGGCGCCGCCGGCGACGACGACAAGGCGCGCTACCACAAAGTGATCGATCGCCAGATCCAACACCTGTCGCGCATTGTCGACGATCTCCTCGACGCCTCGCGCGTGCGCCTGGGCAAGGTCACGCTCGACAAGCAGCTCATCGATCTGCGTGGCGTGGCCGAGCGCTGGCTGGAGGCGTTCGGCACCTCCCTGCCGGTTCAGTCACGCGAGCTGCGCTTGACGCTCCCCGCCGCGCCCGTCTTCGTCGACGGCGACGCGGTGCGCCTCGAGCAGACCTTCTCGAACATCATGACCAACGCGCTCAAGTACACACCGACCGGCGGGCGCATCGAGGCGGTCATCCGCGCCGAGGGGCACGAGGCGCTCATCGAGGTGCGCGACAGCGGCATCGGCATGACCGCCGAGCAGCTGGCGACCGTGTTCGAGCTCTTCACGCAGGCCGACGAGTCGCTGTCGCGCTCGCAAGGCGGGCTCGGTCTGGGGCTGCCGCTCGTGCGCAGCCTGGTCGAGATGCACGGCGGCCGGGTCGACGTCTCGAGCGCAGGGCTCGGCCGCGGCAGCGAATTCGTCGTGCGGCTCCCACTGGTCGCGGCGACGGCTTCGGTCGACAAGGCCGTCGAGCCGAGCGCACGGGCGCGCTCCTCGAGCGCGCTGCGGGTCCTGGTCATCGAGGACAACGAAGATGCCGCCGAGACGCTGAAGGCGATGCTCGCCATGTGGGGCCATCACGTCGAGTGGGCTGCCGATGGGCTCGTCGGCGTGGCGCACGCCTTCAGCCATCGCTTCGACGTCCTGCTCGTCGACATCGGTCTGCCCAAGCTCGACGGCTACGAGGTCGCGCGACGCATCCGCGGGGAGCTCGGGTCGCGCGCACCGCTCCTCGTCGCCATGACCGGGTACGGCCAGCCCGAAGATCGTCGCCGCGCCATGGACGCCGGCTTCGACGTCTACATGGTCAAGCCGATCAACGCGTCCGACCTCGAGCAGCGGCTCCAGGCCGTGGAGCCACGAGAGCCTAGCCGCTGAGATCGGCCGGCTTGCGGCCCGCGTCGGCGTTGCGCTCGCGCTTCTCCGACAAGAGGCGCGACAGGTCGGCCGGCTGCACCGGCTTGACGAGGTGCGTGTCGAACCCGGCGTCGAGCGCGCGCTGCTTGTCTTCCGGCTGGCCGTAGCCGGTCATGGCGATCAAGAGCGGGGTGTAGCCGTCGCTGGCGGCGCGCACCTGGCGAGCCACCTCGTAGCCGTCGATCTTGGGCAGGCCGATGTCGACGAGCAGCACCGGCGGCTTGTCGCCCAGCGCCTTCTCCAAGCCTTCGAACCCGTCGCAGGCGGCGGTGACGCTGTGGCCCCACAGCTCGAGCATCGCCTGCATCGTCTCGCGCGCGTCGGGGTTGTCTTCGATGAGGAGGATGCGCAACGGCTCGCGCTCCGTCTGAACGGCGTCGGGCGGCGGCACCGGGACCGAGGCGTAGGCCGCGGCCATCGGCAGCCGCACCGTGAACTCCGAGCCCTTGCCCTCGCCCTCGCTGAACGCCGAGATGGTGCCGTCGTGCCGCTCCACCAGACTCTTGACGAGCGAGAGGCCGAGCCCGAGACCGCCGCGCGATCGATCGAGCGACTGTTGCACCTGCGTGAACAGCTCGAAGACGCGGACCTGCATGTCGGGCGCGAGGCCGATGCCGTCGTCCTTGACGGTCATCACCGCCTCTTCGCCCTCGCGCCGCACGCGGATGACGATGTGTCCGCCCGGCCCGGTGTACTTGATGGCGTTGGTGACGAGGTTCGACAAGATCTGCTCGATGCGCACGAGATCGCCCTCGACGATGATCGGGCAGCCCGGCGAGTCGACCTCGAGCGTGTGGCGCTGGGCCTGCGCATCGGACTCGAGCGCCTGCGCGCAGCGGTTGGCGACGTCGCACAGATCGACCCACTGGCGCGCGAGCGTGATCTTGCCCATGGTGACGCGCGAGACGTCGAGTAGGTCGTCGACGAGCCGCGCCAGATGGCGGCTCTGCCGCTCGATGATCACCGGCTGCCGCTTGGTCAGCTCCGGCGACTGCGAGTGCTGCATCACGTGCAGCGCGTTGTGAATGGCGGCGAGCGGATTGCGCAGCTCGTGGCCGAGCATCGCCAGGAACTCGTCCTTGCGGCGGTCGGACTCCTCCATGCGCTTCAGCAGATCGCGCAGCTCGTATTGGCGCGCTCTGACCCGCAGCGCGCTGCGCACCGCCGTGATCACGGTCGAGCTGCGCACCGGGCGCTCGAGGATGGTGACGTTGCCGCGCAGCGTCCCGAACAGGCGATCGATGGCCGGCGTACCGGCGCGTCCGGTGAACAGGAGCACCGGGATGTCGGACCACTGCGGCTGGGCCGCCAGGATCTCCGAGAAGCTCTTGAGCAGCGGGTGCGGAACCGCCTCCTCCGCGACCACGACGGCGCCGACCTCGCCGTCGCTGATGTCATTCAGCAGCCGCTGCAGGCTCGCGCACACCTCGGCGCTGATTCCGGCCGCCATGAGGAAGTCGCACGTGAGGCGTCCGTCGAGCCCGCGCGGCGCCAGGACGAGGACGCGATCGGCGTGGCTACTCTTGCGCCGGGTCGCCATCACTGATCCGCAACGCGGAGGACGCACCGACGAAGATCAGGTTGCCGCTGATCACGCCCTGGAACTCGTTGAGCGGGTCGCCGATGTGAACACCATCGCCGTCCATGGTCAGCTCGCGGATGGTGCGCTCGTGCCGGCCGGTGCGTCGCTTGACCACCGAGATGGCCTGCCGGATCTGGCTGCGCGCTTCGAAGTAGCGGAGCAGGATGATCGTGTCGGCCAGGTAGCTGAGGTCGATC
The DNA here is from genome assembly GCA_028287105.1 of Myxococcales bacterium. Taxonomy (GTDB): domain Bacteria; phylum Myxococcota_A; class Polyangia; order Palsa-1104; family Palsa-1104; genus JAQBQH01. The sequence continues at coordinate 25,902 of JAQBQH010000382.1, read as the reverse complement.
GGCTGCTGCATGTTGCCGATCAACCCCTGCTGGGTCATCACCATGATCGTCACCACGCTCTTCTGGTTGAGGAACGCCAAGAGCTCGTGGAGATGCGCGCTCAGGAAGTGCTCCTCCGGCATCGCGCTGGTGTAGCCGTTGACGCTGTCGATCACGATCACGGTGCAGCCGTCGACCTCGACGGCGCGGCGCACCGCCTGCGCGAACTCTCCCGGGGACAGCTGCGCCGGATCGACCTGTCTGAGGACGATGCGACCCTTGGCGATGTGCTCGCGAATGCCCATGCCGAGCCCTTCGCCGCGCACGATCAGCGTCGCCGGCACCTCGTCGAAGATGAAGAAGGCGGCCTTCTCGCCGCGCTCGACCGCCGCCTTGGCGTACTGCGCCGCGATGGTCGACTTGCCCGATCCGGCGGGGCCGAGGAGCAGCGTGCTGGTGCCGCGATCGAGACCGCCGCCGAGCAGCGAGTCGAGCTCCGGCAGCCCGCTCGAGCAGGTCTCCGGCGTATACGTGTCGCGCCGGTGATGTGCCGCTGCGACCATGCGCGGGAAGACGTCGAGCCCGTCCTGCGTGATGACGAAGTCGTGATAGCCGTCGCGGAAGTCGGACTCGCGCATCTTCTTGATGCGCAGCCGCCGCCTCTGTCCGCCGTACTCGGGCGTCAGCTGGCCGAGGTGGATGATGCCGTGGCACAAGCTCTCGAGCTGGCGGTCGTCGGTGCCGGTGAGGAAGTCGAGCAGCAGCACCGTCGCGCCCTGCTCGTCGAAGTAGCGCTTGAGCGCGAGGATCTGCCGGCGGTAGCGCAGCGGATCCTGCGCCAGCAGTCGTACCTCGGACAGCGAATCGATCACGACCCGCTGCGGCTTGCGGTCGCCGATCTGGTTCAAGATCGACTTGCTGGTCTCCGAGAGCTCGACTTCCGATGGATGGTAGAGCGTGTAGTCCGAGTCCGACTGGCCAGACGATTCGATGAGGTCGATGCCGTCGATGGACCAGCCGTGGGAGCGCGCGAGGCCGCGCAGCTCCTTGATGCTCTCGGCCAGAACGGCGTAGACGCAGCGCTCTCCGCGCGCAACCCCATCGCGCAAGAACTGAAGGCCGAGGGTGCTCTTGCCGGCGCCCGGGTCGCCCTCGATCAAATACACCTTACCAACCGGAAAGCCTCCGCCGAGAACCTCGTCGAGGCCGGCGATTCCTGTAGCCGCGCGCTCAGTGTGCGTGTCCATCATCCCTTCCTTTGCGTCGGTTTTTGAGCGTCTGCCACAACAGCTCACGGACGAGATCGGAGCGGTTGACGATCAGGCCACGGTCCTGTCGGACGTACTCGACCTCTTCGTCGAGCGCCTGAAGTAATTCCTGGGAAACGCGCACGCCGAGCAGGTGCTCCGTGTGCGGCGTCTCCTTTCTGGGGGGCATGAAAAGAGTGTTAAACATCGTTTAGCGATGTTGTAGCGGGTGGTCAGAATTCTCGAGCTTTGACGATTTGTTACGTTTGGGCGCCCGCGTCGGCGCGCGCTCGGCCGAGGAGCGAGCGAGCCAAAGAGGGGGCGCTCGCTTGGGCTGCCAGACCGCGGCCGCCTGATCGCCGGGAACGCTAGACCGAGAGCTCGTCGTCGAGGATGCTCGCCAGATCGGGTGCCGTACACGGCTTCTGCAGGACCCGCGCGAAGCCAGACGACTCCATCTCCTGCTCGATCTCCTCCGGCGCCGATCCTGTCAGAGCGACGATCGGAACCGCGGAGGTCTCGACGTCCGATTTGATCCGCCGTGTCGCCTCGCAGCCGTTCATCGCCGGCATCGAGATATCCATCACGATGGCGTGCGGATGAACCATCGAGGCCACGTCGACCGCTTCGGCCCCGTCGCGGGCGACGGCGACGCAGTAGCCGACGTCATCCAGATAGCGTGCATAGAGGTCCCGAAGATCACCATCATCATCCACCAGCAATATGCGCTTCATGCCGATACCTTGTGCAACAGTCCGGCCAGGACCGTATGCGGCCCACTCGACGACCGACCGGGCGCCGCGTCTCAGGGTCGGTGCAGCTTGGCGACGCTCGCCTGCACCTGCTCGATCGACACCGGCTTGACCAGGTGATCGTCGAAGCCCGCCTCGGCGGAGCGCTTGCGATCGGTCTCCTGTCCATAGCCGGTGAGCGCGACCAGCTTGATGCCGGTCAGCCCGGGCAGGGCGCGCAGCCGGCGCGCCAGCTCGTAGCCGTCCATCACCGGCAGCCCGATGTCGAGGATGGCCAACGCCGGCTTGACCTCTCCGGCGACAGTGAGGGCGGTCGGCCCGTCGTGCGCACGATGCAGCTCGTGTCCCATCATCTCGAGACCTTCGACGAGAAGCTCGAGCGCGTCGGCGTTATCGTCGACGACCAACACGCGAAGACACGGTTCCACTGCTGCCGTCTCCGGCTCCTCGGCGGGGGCGCTCCTGGTGGCGGGCGCACCGTCGATGGCGGGCAGGCGCAGCTCGAACTCGGCGCCCTTGCCGAGGCCGTCGGAGCGTACCGCCACGGTTCCCCCGTGCGCGGCGACGAGGCTGCGAACGATCGCCAGGCCGAGCCCAAGCCCGCCCTGGGCGCGATCGATCGTCTGACGTTCCTGCACGAAGAGGTCGAACACGCGCGGCAGCATTTCGGGGGCGATCCCCATGCCGGTGTCGCGCACGCGGACGACAATGCTGTCGGCTTCGCGCCTGCCGTCGATCTCGATGCGTCCGCGCGGCTCCGTATACTTGGCCGCGTTGTTCAACAGGTTCGCGACCACTTGCGCGAGCCGCACCGGATCGGCCAGGACGAACAGCGAATCGGCGACGGAGAGCTGCACCTCGTGCGCGCGCTCCTCGAAGAGCGGGCCGGCCATCTCGAGCGCCTTGGCCACGACGTCGGCGATGTTGACGACCTCGTTCTTGAGCTCCACCTTGCCGCGCGTGATGCGCGAGACGTCGAGCAGGTCGTCGACGAGCCGAACGACGTGACGCACCTGGCGCTCGATGATGGTCCGCTCGCGTTCGAGCGCTTCGGGCGCGCGCAGCTTCATCAGCTGTAGCGCCGTCAAGATCGGCGCCAGCGGATTGCGCAGCTCGTGGCCCAGGATGGCGAGAAACTCGTCCTTGACGCGATTGGCGAGCTCCGCCTTGGCGCGCGCCGCCTGGAGCTGCTGGCGCGAGAGGACCTGCTCGGTGACGTCTTCGGCGAAGATGACGACGCGATCGACGCGGAGGGCGGCGTCGTGGAGCGGCTGCACGACGTAGCTGAGGTAGCGCGTCTGTCGCCCGCTCGCGTAGTCGGCGGTGACCGGCGCCTCGACGGCGCTCGCCGGCTCGCCGCTCTCGAACACACGCCGGAGCATCGCGACGTTCTGCGGATCGAGGTGCATGGCGTCGACGCGGGCGCCCGCCTGCGCGCCGTGGCCGAGGCGGCGGCGGTAGGGCTCGTTCATCAGCTCGAACGTCAGGTCCGGCCCGCGCAAGACGCAGATCGCCGTCGGTGCGGCCATGATCATCGCCTCCAGCCGCTGCCGCTGCGCATCGGCATCGAGGCGGAGCCGCTCCGCCTCGCGAAACAGCCGCGCGTTCTCGATGGCCACCGAGGCGCGGTCGGCGAGCGACGTCGCCAGCGTGACGTCGTCTTCGTCGTAGCGGCGCTTCGACTCGGCCATGACGAAGGTGATGACTCCGACGACCTCGCTGCGGCGTTTGATGGGCACGCCGATGTAGGAGCGCAGCTCGAGCTGGCGGATCAGGGCCAGATGCTCGGCATCGCGCGCGCCCGCTTCGAGCGCCGATTCGGGGATGTCGCGCAGCCACTCGGGGCGTCCCGTGCGGCGGATGTTCGGAGTCCCCGTCGGCGCGTTCGGATCGGGCGGATAGCGGCGCTCGATGTCGGCGACGAGCGCGATCTTGGCCGGATCGATGTGCGCCGCCGCCAGCCGACGAACGGCGCCGTCGACGACCATGTCGACCGCGCACCAATCGGCGAACAGGGGCACCGCCTGGTCGGCGATGGTCTTGAGCGTCTGTTCGTATTCGAGCGAGGAGTTGAGCTGCTCGGTGGCGCGCGCGAGATAGGCGCGTCGCTGCTCCTCGCGCCGCTCGAGCGAGACGTCGCGAAACACCAGCACGACGCCGACGATGCTGCCGTCGGAGCCGCGGATGGGCGCGGCGCTGTCGTCGATCGCCGTCTCCGAGCCGTCGCGATGGCGGAGCAGCGTGGGATTGGCCATTCCGACGACGACGCCTTCGCGCAGCACGCGCTCGACGGGCGCTTCGGCCGGCTCGCGGGTCGCCTCGGAGAAGATGGGAAAGACCTCCGGCAGCGCGCGACCCAGCGCTTCCACCAGCGGCCAGCCGGTCAGCTGCTCGGCCACGGGATTCATGAAGGTCACCTCGCCGCTTCGCGAGGTGGCAATGACGGCGTCGCCGATGCTGCGCAGCGCCGTCGAGAACCACTCCTGGCTGACGCGCAGCGCCTCCTCGTGCCGCTGCCTTTCGGTGACGTCGCGGAACAGGTTGATGGCGTAGAGCAGCTTTCCGTCGGCGTCGCGCACCGGCGAGGCGCGCATGACCGACCAGCGATCGGCGCCCGACGTGCGCGCGCGAAAGCGCACCAGCTCCTCCCCGGGCGTGCGGCCGGCGAAGAGGACGCGGCCGGGCAGCTCGGTCAGCGGAAAGGGGCGGCCGTCGGCGTAGTAGATGTCGAAGGCCCTCAAGATCTCCGCGACCGGCGCGTCGGTCAGCGCGGTGGCGCTCTGGAAGCCGATGATGCGGGCGGCGGTGTCGTTGGCGTAGACGAGGCGTCCCGACTCGTCCTGTACCGTGATGCCTTCGTCGACGCTGCCCATGACGACGTCGAGTCGGGCGAGCGCGCTGCGAGCGTCGCGCTCACCGACGAGCGAGCGCTGCCTCGCCTGCTGCATCATCGCCGTCAGCCACGAGATGGTCGCGCCTTCAGCCGCGAACAGGGCGAAGCGGAGCGCGATCGCCGGCGTGGCGAAGTAAAAGGTGTGAATGGGCGGCTGGAAGAAATAGTTCGCGCCGAGCCCGCTGACGAGCGTGGTCACGAGGCCGGCGGTCAAGCCGCCGTACCACGCGGAGGCCGCGACGGCGCCGAAGTAGAGCAGGAACGGAGTCGGAAAGCCGATCGAGTCGCGGTAGGCGAGCTTGAAGGCGGTCAAGGCGGCGGTCGAGAGCGCGCCGACCAGCAGGCCGCGCAGCACCGAGATCCGCACGTCGCTGTTGCGGTGGGCTCCTGGTACGATCAACGGCGGGCGGTCTCGATTCTCGAGGCGCGCGTGCGGCTGGTACTGCGTTGCATCCCGCGTATCTTAACGCAGGTGACCGCCGTCGACCGTCGGGTATCTACCCTACTAGAGGACATCTCGACCCGATTCGTGCGCGGCGAGCTGTCGCCGCCGATCGCGCTGATGCGGATGCTCATCGCCGCCGAAGACGTGGAGCGGGTCGGGGCCCACGTCGCGCCCTACGCGCCGCTGCGCGAGCTGCTTGCGTCCCATCGCGACGGCTGCGCGCGCATCTGCGCGATGCTGGCGAGCGGCGTCGATTCCGACGCCGAGGCCGACAGCGTCGACGCAGGGCTCGCCTTCGCGCGACGGCTGTTCGACTACTCCGTCGAAGCATCCGAAGAATCGAGCGTCGCGCTCTATTCGCTCGGCAGCCCCGAGCTCCTGGCAGCGGCGACGGCCGAGGTGGTCGCGCTGCTCGACGATTGGGCACTGCTGCAAGCGCACGCCCGCTGCCTCGAGATCGGATGCGGAATCGGTCGCTTCCAGGCGGCGCTCGGGCCGCGCGTGCAGGAGGCGCGCGGCCTCGACCTCTCCGCCAGGATGATCGCGGCCGCGCGCCGCCGCTGCGCGACGGTCCCCAACGTCGCCTTCGACGTCACCGACGGGCGCGACCTCTCGATGTTCGCCGCCGGTCGCTTCGAGCTGGTCTACGCCGTCGACTCGTTTCCCTATCTGGTGCAGGCCGGCATGGCGCTGGTCGACACGCACTTCGCCGAGGCCCACCGGGTGCTGGTCGCGGGCGGCTGCTTCGTGCTGCTCAACTTTTCGTATCACGACGATCTGGCGCGCGATCGTCGCGACATCGCGCAGCTGGCCGACGCGCACGGCTTCGCCGTGGAGACCGACGGCGAGCTGCCGTTTCACCTGTGGGACGGCGCCGCCTGGCGCCTGCGCAAGATCGGCCGATGATATAAGGCAGCCGTGCGCATCCTCGGAATCGGCGAGACCCACGACCTCGGCGACATGTATCTGCGCCTCGTCCGCGACGGCCACGAGGTGCGCGTGCACGTCGCCGATCGCTCCGCCCACGACGTCCTGGCCGGCAGCGTCGCGCGCGTCGATGATTGGACGGCTCAGCTCGGCTGGGTGCGCGAGGCCGGCGACGAAGGGCTGATCCTGTTCGAAGGGATCGGCTTCGGCGCGGTCCAGGAGCAGCTGCGACGCGACGGGCTCCAGGTCATCGGCGGCGGCGCGTTCGGCGATCGGCTCGAAGGCGATCGCGAGTTCGGCCAGTCGACGCTCGCCAGCCTCGGCTTTCAGACCGCCGCCAGCCACGCCTTCGGCTCCTTCGACGACGCCATCGCCTTCTTACGCGAGCGGCGCGGCCGTTGGGTCTACAAGCTGAACGGCGAAGGCTGGGCCTCGTCGCGCACCTACGTCGGCGAGCTGGACGACGCGCGCGACCTCATCGCGCTCATCACCCTGCAGCGCGACCGCTGGAGCTTCTCGCACCCGCCGAGCTTCATCCTCATGACGCGTGTCGCCGGCATCGAGATGGGCGTCGGCGCCTACTTCGACGGCGAACGCTTCCTCCTGCCGGCGTGCCTCGACTGGGAGCACAAGCCGTTCTTCCCCGGCGGGCTCGGCGAGCTCACCGGCGAGATGGGCACGCTCGTGACCTACACGGGCAGCGACCGCTTCTTCGCGGCGACGCTCGCCCGCCTGGCGCCGCTCCTACGCGAGCACCGTCACGTCGGCTACGTCAACCTCAACACCATCGTGAACGACGCGGGCGTCTGGCCGCTCGAGTTCACCTGCCGGTTCGGCTATCCCGGCTTCGCCATCCTCGACGCGCTGCAGCCCGATGGCTGGAGCGATCTCCTCGGTCGCATGATCTCGCGACGGGAGCCGACGTTCCCGACGCGCGATGGATGGGCGGTCGGCGTGGTCTTGACGGTGCCGCCGTTTCCCTACGCGCACGACTACGAGCGGCTGTCCAAGGGCGTGCCGATCTTGTTTCGCGCGCCGCTGACCGACGACGAGCGCGACCGCCTCAAGCTCGGCGAAGTGGCGCTGAAGGACGAGCACTGGATCACCGCCGGCTCGACGGGATACATCCTGGTCGCGACCGGTCGCGGCGACCGCGTCGTCGACGCGCGCCGGCAGGCCTACGAGCTGGCGCACAAGGTGGTGATTCCGAGAATGCGCTATCGCAACGACATCGCCGACACGTTCATCGCCCACGAGCATGCCGAGCTGCGGCGGCTGGGGTGGCTCTTGTGAGCGACGACGGCGCCGACGAGGCGCGCGCGCTCCTCGCGCTGGGGCTAGAGCTGCAAGCGGCGGGCTATCGCTTCACCACCGTCACGCCGGCGACCCACGCACGCATCAATGCGCGACCGGCCAACGCCGAGGCGCGCGATCTGGCCGGCGTCTTCGGCTGGAGCCGTCCCTTCCGCCGCGCGCTCCTTCCGTCGCAGCTGAGCGCGCTCCTCGCCGAGGCCGGCGCGCTCGTCGACGCCGGTGGCGGTCTGTCGCGCAGCGCGGTCCGCTTCTCCTCGCTCGGCGAGCGGCTGTACGTGCACAGCGCGTTTCCCACCGACGCCGCCGACGCGGTCTTCTTCGGTCCCGACACCTACCGCTTCGTGGCCGCGCTCTCGCGGCGTGCGCGGCCGGCCAAGCTCGCCGTCGACCTCGGCTGCGGCAGCGGCGCCGGCGGCCTGTCGCTCGACGGGCGCGTCGAGCGGCTGATCCTCACCGACATCAATCCGCGCGCCCTCCGCCTGGCCCGGGTCAACGCCGCGCTGGCGGGCGCAGCCGGCGTCGACTTCGCGCTCGGCGATCTCTACGCCGCCGTCGACGGCGACGTCGATCTCGTCGTGGCCAACCCGCCGTACATCGCCGATCTCGCCGGACGCGCGTATCGCGACGGCGGCGGCGCGGTCGGTACCGGGCTGTCACGCCGCATCGTCGCCGAGGGCCTACCGCGCCTGCGCCGCGGTGGACAGCTCATCCTCTACACCGGCGCGCCGGTGCGTGACGGCGAAGATCTCTTGCGGCAAGAGCTCACCCCGCTCGTCGACCCCGCCGCCTACCACATGGAATACGAAGAGCTCGATCCCGACGTCTTCGGTGAGGAGCTCGAGCAGCCGAGCTATGCCGACATCGACCGGATCGCCGTCGTCTGCCTCGAGATCACCAGGGGCTGATGCACGACCGCGACGAGGCAGGCCGCGCTGCCGCCCGCCAGTCGAAATTCGCTCAGCTCCACCGATCGTAGCGTGCGACCCGACTCCGCGAGCGCCCGCGCCATCGTCGGAGAGTGGCCGTCGGCGATGACGCGGTCGCCGATTTCGACGAGGTTGAGCGCGAACGAGAGCGCCTCGGCGAGCGGCACGAAGACGATCCGCTCGATCGCCGGCGACGCCTGCAGGCTGGCGAGCCCCGCCTCGTCGAACGCCTCGCGACAGACCAGCGCCGTCCCGTCGGAGAGGACGGCCAGCGCCAGGTCGAGGTGATAGAGCAGCGGATGGACCAGGCGCAGCGACCGCACCGGGCAGCTCATGTGGCGCTCGAGGGCGCGCGCGGCGCGGCGCTCGGAGCGAAAGCCGTAGCCGAGGAACAGCTCCTCGACGTCCGGTGCGACGACGACGTCGCCGCCCTCGAAGCAGGCGCCGGGCGCGTCGGCGACGACGAAGCCGCGCGCCGCCAGCGCCTCCTTGCGGGCGCGCTGCTCCCGCTGTCGCTCGCGACGGCGCGGGCGGGCGAGGAGGGCGCGGCGAATCCCGTCGCGCTCGGTGAGGAGCGCGCTGTCCTTGGCAAACACCGAATCGAACGCGCCGTGCACGAAGGGCAGCTCGACGAGCGACGCGCCGGCGGCGCGCAGCTCCTGCGCGAAGCGGCCCAGCTGGAGGCGCGCGCGCATCGGGCTGGCGGCCCCGATGCGCATGTGCGGATTGATCGCCCAGGCGACGCGGTAGTGACACGAATTGCCCTCGCGCTCGCGGTGACCTTCGACGCATCCGACCGCGCTCATCACGATGTCGGGGCCAGCCATGATTCTGCGTGGAGCCACACCCGCTGCCATGGTGTTAGACCCAGCACGTTCCGGGCCGGTCCGCATCGTGCAATACGTGAGGGAATGCTGGAATCGAACCCGAGCGCCCACTCCGCCGCCGGAGCCCACTCCGCCGCCGCAGATCGGGAAGCGCTTCGGCAATACGCCCTCGCGAGATTCAATCGACAGCGCTTATGTCCGAGATTGCCAACGGAGAATTGGCGCGCGGAGCTCGCCGCCGATGGCCCGCTGCTCGTCGACGAGGGCGAGTACGTCGAGGAGTTGCGCGCGCTGGTGGCGCCGATGGTGGGGCTCGCCCCTTCGCAGCCCGACCAGTTCATGGACTGGCTCCTGGCGCTCGAGCGCGTCGGTCCGGGCCAGCACGATCCGCTATTCGAGTACCTCGCCGAAGCGGCCACTATCGACGAGATGCGCTGGTTCCTCCGTCAGGAGGTCGCCGGAGAGGCCGGCTTCGATGACCTCGTGGCGCTGACCCAGGTGCGCTTTCCCACGCGCGCGAAGCTGGAGCTGGCGCGCAACTACTGGGACGAAATGGGGCGCGGCAAACCGGGCGCGATGCACGGCCCGATGCTGGCGCGACTGGCGCAGGAGCTCGACATCGAGAGCGCCGACGCACACGACATCGTCTGGGAATCGGTGGCGCTGTCCAATCTGCTCGTCGCGCTCGCGGCCAACCGGCGCTACGCGTACCAGTCGGTTGGCGCGCTCGGAGTCGTCGAGCTCACCGCGCCCGGCCGCGCCGCGAAGGTCAACGCCGGGCTCGAGCGTCTCGGCGTCGGCGGACGCGCCCGCCAATACTTCGCGCTCCACGCCACGCTCGACGTCCAACACTCGCGCGATTGGAACCGCGAAGTGATCGAGCCTCTCGTGGCCGCCGACCCGGCCCTGGCGCGCCCGATCGGCGAAGGCGCTCTCCTGCGCCTCCAGGCCGGCCTGCGCTGCTTCGAGCGCTACCGCCGCGAGCTGGGCCTCCCGAACCTGAACCGATCGCTCAGCCGCCGCTCGGCGGATACGGATCGTGGATGACCAGCAGCTGCCCGTGGTGCGGATCGCAGACGTAGGCGTTGCCGCGGTCGTCGGCGGTGACGCAGTGCGCATCCTTCACCGTCGGTGCCACGCCGAGAATCGTGAGCACGCCCTTGGCCGATACGCCGAGGATCGCCATCGTGGCGCTCTCGTCACCGGGGAGGTAGAGGTGCGCCCGCGCGGCGTCGTAGGCGATGATGTCGACGCCGCTGCCGCTCCTGGCCGTCGAGAGCAGCTTGCCGTCGTGAGCGACGTCGAGCACCGTGGCGGTGCCGTCTTCGCAGCCGACGAGCAGAAAGCCGCGCGCCTCGTCGATCCAGATGCCGCGCGGATCGCCGCAACCGGCCGACCACGTCGACGTGATCGCGCGCGTCTTCAGATCGATCGCCATCGTCGACTGCTTCCACTTGTGCGTGTACGCGCGGCCGCGTTTGCCGTCGATCGCCAGCGACTCGGGCCCGCCCGGCGTGTCGATGAACGCGGCGTGCGTCGGAACCGGCGGCGTCGCCTTCGACAGGCTGAAGACCTCGATTCGCTTCTTGCCGGGCTGCGTGACCCATAGCTCGCGCGTGGCCGCGACGTAACGGACATAGTCGGGCGCGCTCGCCAGCGGCACTTGAATGGCGATCTTGCGCGTCGCCAAGTCGACGACGGCCAGCCGGAGCGCGTCGCGGTCGGTAGCGAACAGGTAGCCCTCGCCGACGTCGACCGAGGTGACGCTCTGGCCGTGTCCCGAATCGTAGCGCGCGACCTTGGTGAATCCGGCGATGGTCGTGGCGGCACCGTTGGCCGGGTCGATCAGATCGACGTTGCCGGTCCGTCCCGCCGGAACCAGCACCCGCTCGAGCGTCGTGTCGAAGCGCAGGTCGTCGAAGCCGATGCCGCCGTTGCCGTCGGGCAGCGGCAGCGGCTTTACCGAGGGTGCCACCGGCTTCGGCGCCTGCTGCGCCATCACCGGAGCCGTCACGACGAGGAACAGGAGAGCCGCGAGGGAAAGCCACCGCTTCGTCATGTCCCTGTCCTCATCCATCGCACGCTCGATGTCAATGGCCCCAGCGCGAACGCACGGCAAGACCCGCCCAGTCGCCCCACGAGCGAGCGCCTGGCGAACTTCTCGTGGCGGTGAGACGTCGCGCGCACGTCGACTTCGCGCTACCGTTGGGGCGAACAGCGCATGGCCATTACGCCCGACTTTCTTCGCAGCATCGACTGGTCGCGAACGCCGCTCGGCCCCATGGATGGCTGGCCGCGCAGCCTGCAAAGCTACGTCCACATGATCCTCGAGCTGCCGACGCCCGCCATCGTCTTCTGGGGCCCCGAGCAGACCCAGATCTACAACGATGGCTACGCCGTCATCATGGGCCCGCGCCACCCGCGCTACTTCGGCGCACCGCTTCGCGAGTCCTGGCCGGACACCTACCCGGTCGTCATCCCAATGATGCGCCAGGTCCTCGAAGGCGGCAGCCCCGTCGAGGTGGCGCGCGCGCCGTTCACGCTGACCCGCCACGGTTTCACCGAGGAGGCCTACTTCACCTTCACGTTCAGCCCGCTGCGCGACGACGAGGGCCGCATCGTCGGCATCTACCAGCCCGTCGTCGAGATGACCGACTCGGTGCTGGCCGAGCGTCGGGCCGAGACCTTGCGCCTGCTCACGGCGCGGCAGGAGGTGCTGCGCCAGGCGACCGACGCGTTCGCCGCCAATCCGAAGGACATCCCGTTCGCCTGCATGTACCTGTGGAACGAGACGGAGCGACGGTTGCGCGTCGCCGCCTGTGCCGGCTACGTCGGCGTGGAGCAGTGCGAGGCGCGGCTCGGTCCGGTCAACGAAGCCGTGGCGCGCGCCTTCGTCACCAACGCGCCGGTCGAGGCCGAGGCGTCGATCGCGACCACGGCGTGGCCCGAGCCGGTGACCGGCCTCTACCTGACGCCGGTGCGCCGCTCGCCTGTCGACGATCCCATCGGGGTCATCGCCTTCGGCAAGAGCCCGCGGCTGCGCTTCGACGACGGCTATCGCGGCTTTTTTCAGTCGGTGACGCGCGAGATCGGCACCAACCTCGCCGCGCAGCGCGCCGAGCAGGCCGAGAAAGATTCGCGCGAGCGCGAGCAGACCACCCGCCGCGAGGCGGAGTCGGCGAAGGAGGCGCACGCGCGCCGGCTGTCGTCGCTGTTCGAGCATGCGCCGGTGGGCATCGCGGTTCTGCGCGGCCCGGAGCACATCTTCGACGTCGCCAATCCGCCCTACGTCGCGCTGCTCAACAAGCGCGCGCTCTTGCAGAAGCCGCTGCGCGCGGCCATCCCGGAGCTCGCCGGGCAGGGCATCTTCGAGCTGATCGAGCGTGTGTACCAGACGGGGCAGCCCTACGTGGGCCGCTCGGTCGGGCTCACCATCAACGGCGAAGACGGCCAGCTCGACGAGGAGCGCTTCTTCGACTTCGTCTATCAGCCCATGCCCGGCAGCGACGGCAAGACCGAGAGCATCATCGTCGTCGTCTTCGACGTGACCGAGCTGTCGCGCGCGCGGCGCGACGCCGAAGCCGCCAATCGCGCCAAAGACGAGTTCTTCGCCATCCTCGGCCACGAGCTGCGTAACCCGCTGGCGCCGATCACGACGGCGCTGCAGCTGATGCGGCTGCGCGGCGGCGATACGCTCATCAAGGAGCGCTCGATCATCGAGCGACAGGTCGGCCACATCACACGGCTGGTCGACGATCTCCTCGACGTCTCGCGCATCACGCGCGGCAAGGTAGAGCTCAAGCGCGAGCCGGTCGAGCTGTCCGAGGTGGTGGCCAAGGCGATCGAGATGGCCAGCCCGCTCCTCGAGCAGCGCCGTCATCACCTCGAGGTCGAGGTCCCGATGCGCGGCCTCGTCGTCGACGGCGACACCATCCGCCTGGCGCAGGTGGTGGCGAACCTCTTGACCAACGCCGCCAAGTACACCGAGTCGGGCGGGCGGGTGCGCATCTCGGCGCGGGTCGAGGGCGAGCGGGTGTCGCTCGAGGTCGCCGACAACGGCATCGGCATCGCGTCCGACATGCTGCCGCGCGTCTTCGAGCCGTTCGCGCAGGAGCACCAGGCGCTCGATCGCGCGCAGGGCGGTCTGGGTCTCGGGCTCACCATCGTCTCCAGCCTGGTCAAGCTGCACGGCGGGACGGTCGAGGCGCGCAGCGGCGGGCGCGGCCAGGGGAGCACCTTCGTCATCGAGCTGCCGCGGTCGGCCGCGCTGGCGAGCCGCGCGCTCGCCGTCGTCGCCTCTGCGCCGCAGCCGCGCAGCCCCGGCGCCCTGCGCGTGCTCATCGTCGACGACAACGAGGACGCCGCCGATCTGCTCGCCGATGCGCTGGCAATGCTCGGGTACTCTACACGCGTCGCTCACGACGGACCCGAAGCCATCCGTGTCGCCGACGAGTTCGCGCCCGACGTCGGGCTGCTCGACATCGGACTGCCGGTCATGGATGGCTACGAGTTGGCGGGCCGGTTGCGCGGCGCTCCCGGCGGCGAGCGGCTCCGGCTGGTCGCAGTCACCGGTTATGGTCAGGAGTCGGATCGCCGGCGCGCCGCCGAGGTCGGCTTCGACGCGCACCTCGTCAAGCCCGTGCAGATCGACGCCGTGGCGGCGCTCATCGCCGGCTATCGCGCCGCCGGCCTGCGCGAGTCCGAGGGCTGAAGTCGCGCGCTCCGGCGAATTCGCGCGGTTGGCAGCCCGTCCGCGGTCATGCGCGTGAGGTAGCTCACCGTCGTTGCAACTATCTATAAGTATTAAGTTTTCTGTTGACCTGCGCACCTCCTCGGTGTATGTCTAAGACTTACGCCGGGAGACCGTGATGATGCGTCGAGGATCGTGGGTGTTGACCGCCGCGCTGCTTGCCGGTGGTTGCGTGGGTGGGACGGTAGACGAGGAGAGCGCGGTGGCCGGTACCAACGAGGTCGAGTCGCTCTTCAGCACCAACGCTGGGCTGATCTACTTCTACGTCACGCCGGCCGGGCCCGGATCGACCGCGCCCCTCGCCTTGAGACGGGCGAACGCCAAACCCTCGTCGCTCAATTCGACCTATGGCGCGCCCATCCTGCCGCGCGTGCGGTTGGCGAGCGACGCGCACACCAGCAAGGCCGCGCTCGACCGCGTGTTGGCGACGCCGTATGCCGGCCACGAGGGCGCCGTCATCGCCATCTTCGGCTCTCGCGACGCCACCACCTCCGCGACCGGCCCGCTCCAAGATGTCGTCGAGATCTACACGCCGAGCCAGCCGGTCTCGGTGTCGGCCGTGCAGCAGCGCGACGCGCTCTTCGATCTGTCGTTCGCGACGAACGGCAACGTCTCCGTGCAGCTCGTCAACGAGAAGGTCTACTCCGCCGCGCCAGCGTCGGGCTTCGGCTACGACTACGCCGCGTCGAGCAATCCCGCCGCCGCGAAGATCGCGGTCCAGGGCGGCGCGATGTTCAGCGGCAGCGTCGACGTCAAATGCAGCAGCTTCCTGTGGTGGACGAATTGCAAACCTCCGACGGCCGTCCACGTCGCCGCCTTCTACTCCGCCAACTGAGCGCCGAGCCGGCGCGGCTACGGCGCGCTGGCGAAGGAATCGATCATGACCTCCAAGCCGATCAAGCAACCCGGAGCCGATCACCCAATCAGCGTCGCGCCCCACCCGTCGCGGGTCGTCGTCACCGTCGGCGGGCGCGTCGTCGCCGACACGCGAGCGGCACTCGCGCTGCGCGAATCATCCTACCCGGCGGTCCTGTACATCCCGCGGAGCGACGTCGACATGTCGCTGCTGCAACGGACCGACCACGGCACCTACTGTCCGTACAAGGGCGACTGCTCCTACTACAGCGTTCCCGCCGGCGGGGAGCGCGCGACCAACGCGGTGTGGACCTACGAGTCGCCCTTCGCGGCCGTCGCGGCGATCAAGGACCACCTCGCCTTCTATCCCAACCGCGTCGACTCGATCGAAGAGCGGCCTGCAGGCTGATGCGCGCTCGCCGTCGGCGGGCTACGCACTGACGAGCGACAACAGCTTCGTCATGTCGACCGGCTTGACGAGGTGGGCCGAGAAGCCCGCCTCCTCGCTGCGCGTGCGATCGTGGTCCTGTCCGTAACCGGTCAACGCGATCAACCGACACTCGAGGTTCGGGATGATCTCCTGCAGCTTCGTCGCCAGCTCGTAACCGTCCATGACGGGAAGGCCGATATCGAGGACCGCGATCTCCGGCTTGAACCGTGCGGCGACGACGAGCGCGGCGATCGGATCGTTGGCCACGGCGACGTCGTGACCGACCGTCCGCAGCATCTCCGACAAGAGCTCGGCCGCGTCTTCGTTGTCGTCGACGACCAGGATGCGCTTCTGCGAGCCGATGGCCGACCGCGGGACTTCGACCGACGCGTTCGCCTCGCTCACGGCCGTCGCCGGCATGTCGGCCGGTAGACGGATGACGAACTCGCTGCCCTTGCCGAGCCCCTCGCTCATGGCGGCGATGGTGCCGCCGTGCAGCGCGACCAGGTTCTTGACCAGCGTCAAGCCGATGCCCAATCCGCCTTCGGCGCGGTCGACGTTGCGCTTGCCCTGGAAGAAGAGATCGAAGATCCGCGGCAACATCTCCGCCGAGAGCCCGGTGCCGTTGTCTTTGACGCTGATGACCACCTCGTGGCCGTCCTTGGCCGCCGCCAGCCTGATGCGGCCTGCCACGTCGGTGTAGCGGGCGGCGTTGGTCAAGAGGTTCGAGACGACCTGCGCCAACCGGATCGGATCGCCGTGCCAGCGCAGGCCCGGCTCGACGTCGATCGACAGTTGGTGGCTGCGCTGCTCGAGCAGGTAGCTGGCCATCTCGACCGCCTTGGCCAGCACGTCGGAGACTTCGACCCACTCTCGGCGCAGCTCGACCTTGCCGCGCGTGATCTTCGAGATGTCGAGCAGATCGTCGACGAGCCGAACCAGATGCGTGACCTGTCGTTCGATGACCACCTGCTCTTTGCTCGACTGGCCGCGCAGCTTCATCAGCTCGAGCGCCGTCACGATGGGCGAGAGCGGATTGCGCAGCTCGTGGCCCAACATGGCCAGGAACTCATCCTTGGCGCGGCTGGCCGCCTCGAGATCGGCCAGCAGCTTCTCGCGCTCGAGCTGTGCCTTCTCCAGCGCGAGCCGTGACGTGACCTGGTAGGTGATGTCGTGCGCCACCGCCATCATGCCGTAGACGTTGCCGTCGAGATCGCGCATCGCCTCCAGGTTGAACTGGAAGAAGACATCCTCGGCGATTCCGTCGCCGTCGCGATCGAGCGCCACCAAAAGCTCCTTGGTCACGAACGGCTTTCCGGTGCGATAGACGCTGTCGAGAATTCCCGGCAGCGGCGTATCGATGAGCTCGGGAAACGCGTCGACGTATCGTTTGCCGATGAGCGCACGGTTGCCGACCATCTCGTGATAGAGCGGATTGGCCAGCTGAAACACGTGCCCCGGTCCGGTCAACAGCGCGGTCGGCACGGGCGCCTGCAAGAGCAGGTTGTTGCGCTCGCCCTCGGTGGCCGCGCGAATGCGAAACGCTTCCACGCGCGCCTGGGCGAGGACCAGCTGTTCGCTGATCTGGACCAAGAAGTCGTTGTAGCGACCGTCGAATGGGAGAAGTGGGCTGATGCCAAAGACGATGAAGCCGTTGGCTCCCGCGCACGACCTGTTTGCCAGTGGAGCGACGAAGACCTCCGAGACCACGTCGGACAACGAGCCCAGTGACGAGGTCGGCGATGCTGCGACGCCGACAGGCAGCGCTCGATAGGACGGACGCGACACCAGCTCGACGGGCGTGATGCGACTGTAGTGATCCCCGAAGCCCTTCAGCGCCTCGTCGGACAGACCGGTCGCGCGCGTCAGCCGCGCCGCTTCGGTGTCGAACGCGTAGACGAGCGCGAAGGGGATATCGGTGACCGAATCGGCGAAGACGGTCACGGCGTTGTCCATCACCTCCGCGGGGGTCGCGGCGAACGCCGTCTGCTCGGCGAGCTTTCTCAGCGTGCGCACGCGCCGCTCGCCGATGACGCGCGAGGTGGTCTCGGTGCAAACGACGAGCGTGCCGCCGACGGCGCCGTCGTCGTCGAAGACGGGCGAGTAGCCGTAGGTCCAGTAGACCTCTTCGAGGTGGCCGTTGCGGATGATCGGAACGAGATGGTCTTCGTTCCAGCTGGCTCTGCCGCGCCGCATGACGTCGTCGATCTGCGGCGCGATGATCGGCCAGATCTCCTGCCAACAATCGCGACCACGCTGCCCCATCGCGGCCGGGTGCTTGCCCTTGCCGAAGCTCGGGACGTAGGCGTCGTTGTAGATCTGAACCAGCTCCGCGCCCCACCACAGAAACATCGGATGGCGCGAGTGGAGCAGCGTCCCGACCGTGGTCTTGAGACTGCTCGACCAGCTCTCGATGGGTCCGAGCGGAGTCTGGGACCAATCGACGGAACGCACGAGGGCCCCGGCTTCACCGCCGTCCGCGAGGAAGGAGGGTGTCATGGGACGGTTTTGTTCGGCTGACTTCGAGATCATGCTTCGCCCTCGGCACAACATAGCGCACGTCGCGAGCCGACGCCGCCGCCGATGGCTCGCGCAATAAGGCGAAAGGCTGCTCTCGAGCGAGCGCTCGGTGTGCGAGAAGCTCACCGCGCGCCGCATCCCTCGACGCGGGTGCCCTCAGACGACGCGCGGCACCGGCATCGTGTCGGGCGGAGCCGGATCGTCGATCGCCGGCGGCGCCTGCCCGGGCTCGAGGGGCTCGGCTGGAGGATCGACGCGCGGCGGCTCGACCGGCGGAGGATCTCGTTCGGGTGGCTTCTCGGGGGGCGGGTCTTCGACGGGCTGGTCGTCCGGCGTTCCGATCATGCGCATCATCGTCTCCTCCCGAGGGTCTAGGCAGGATACCGTGCGTCGCATCGACCGCCAGGCAGCAGCAACGATATTTCGCGGGGACCGTCACGCCACAGGATGCAGCGTCAGGCGGCGGAGTGGTCAACGCGTCGTGAGAACCAGGTCTGCCTGTGCGGTCTGACCGCCACGAGCGAGACCAAAGTGCACGGTCGAGCCGATCGGATGTTGCATGATGACGGTGGCAACGCCCATCGGCGTCAGCTTCGTGACGTTCGCGCCGTCTATCGCGACGATGACGTCGCCATTGTGGATGCCGGCGTGGTCGGCGACACCATTGGGCTCGACGAGGCTGAATCGCGCCGGGATGACTCCGGGCTCGATGACCGCGCCGAGGACGGGCATCGGCAGGTCCGGGTTCGTCTTGACCACGGGGACGGCGCACGTCGCATCCTGGCCGCCTGCGACGGTCAGATCGACCCTGCCGTTCGACCAGAACTGGGTGCTCGGAACGCACCAAACGGAAATGTCGCCCGTCGGTGCACCCTCGAGGACGAACGCACCGTTCTCGTCGCTGAACCCGACGACCGAGCTCACCGGCATGGGCATGCCAGCCGCTACCCGCAGCGCCGGAAGGCATCGCATTCCCGTGACGCCGGCGCCGCTGCTCCAATCGACGGCCTGCCCGCGGATGGTCGTCGTGCCGCGGCTCTGCAGCGTCACCGTCGCCGTCTGGCCCGCGGCGACGACGACGGACTTGGCGTCGGTCTCGGCGCCCACGGCCGCGACTTGATAGGTGCCCGGGCTCAATCCGCCGAAGTGGAACGTCGTGCCGTCGACGGTGGCGTAGACGTTGGTGAAGCTCATGCCGAGCTGTCGCACCGCGCGTACCGCCGGCTGCGACGAGAATCCCACGAGCGTGCCGTCGATGGCCCCGGCGCGCTGCATCGTGATGACCACGTTCTTCTGACCCGCGGCGACTCCGCGCACGAGGCCCTCGCTGCCGTCGCCGGCGCGGGCGCGCAAGACGTAGGTCGCCGCGTCGAGATCCCCGATCGACCACGTGCCGTCGCCACCGGAGATGGCGCTGGCGTGGGCGAACCAGTCGTCGAGCATCGCTCCGGTCATGTCGTCGGTACGAAACGCCACCACGCGGACGTCGGCGATGGGCTGCTTGTCGCCGTCGGCGGTCGTGCCGGAGATTGCCAGGTGGTCGCGCTTGACGACGAGACGGACGCCCTCGACGACGCTGCTCCCGTCGTTGACGTGTACCGTCGCTGGTGAATCGGCGGCGAGCTTGAGCTGCACCGACGCCAGCGCCGCGGCCTGAACGCTGACGCGGTAGTCGTCCTTGCCGAGGAGATTGCGCGCGCAGTAGGTGCCGTCGGGCGAGGTGACGTCCTGGCCCATGTCGTTGACGTGCAGCGCCTGGAACATCACCGAGACGCCGCCGACCGGCTTGCCATCGGGCTCGACGACGGTGCCGCAGATGGTCCCGTTCCACAGGATCTCGAAGTCGGCGCCGGTGCGATGCTCGCCCTTCGCCAGCATGAGCTCGCTGCCGAAGCCGAAGACGCGCGTATAGGGATCCTCGCCCGATGGTCGATACTGGCCGGGCGGCAGGCCGTGCACGACGTAGTTGCCGTCGGCGTCCGTATAGGTCGGCTCGAGCCGCAAGGACACGTAGGTTCGCGCGCCGGCGACGGGCTTGCCGTTTAGCGTGACCCGTCCGGCGATCGACCCCATCACGTCGACGACGATCTGCACGCCGCTGACCTTGGCCCGATCGATTCGAATCGTCTTCGGCTCGCGAACTTCATACGGCCGAACGGCGACGGTCGCGACGCCGCGCGCAACCGGATCGATGACGAAGCTTCCGTCCGACTGGGTCACGGCGTCGACCGACTCGGGCTGGCCGAAGCCCAGCGATACCGTCGCGCCCACGATCGGATCTCGACCATCGGTGACGGTGCCGCTCAAACGTGAGGCGGGCAGGAGCCGCAGGACGATCTCGCCGCTCGGTCGACCGGGCTCGAGGTTCAGCTCGATCGACTCGGGGGCGGCGAGGCCCTCGGCGAAAGCCGTGACGCGATAGCGGCCGCCAGCGAGGCCGGCGATGGTGAATCGACCCTGCTCGTCTGTCGTCGTCGCGCCCGGCGCGCCGACACGAAGTGCGCGCTCCGTCGAGGACGCGCGCACGCTGGCCTGCGCAACGGGCGCATTGGTGTCGGCGCGAATGACGCGTCCGACGATCGTCGCCTCGGGCGTGAGCGCATAGTCGCGCTGCACGCGACGGCCGGTGTACTCGAAATGATCGTAGATGGCTCCGTAGCCGCGCGCCGCGACGGTGACGAGGTTCTGGCGCGGAGTCAGACACAACGAATATGCGCCGCTCGTGTCGGTTGCGACGCACGCGCTCGCTCGCGGCGGCGCGAGGCACACCTGCGCGCCGGCGATCGGCCCGCCCGACGAGTCGTTGACGTGGCCGAAGAGCTGCGAATCGCAACCGCCGAGCCGCAGCTCCAGATGCTCGCTCGCGTTCGTCGGGTCGCGCGTATCGGTTTCGACGATCGCGGGACTGCGGCCCTGGGCGGTCGCCGCGACGCTGAACTTCGCCGGCGGCTGCGAGCCGAAGTCGAATCGCCCGTCGCTCCCGGTGCGTCGCGTCGCGGGCGCGAGCATGCCGGCGTCGGTCAGGTCGCTCGCCAGCTCCACCGTCGCGTTGGCGACGGGCTCTCCGGCGAAGGTCACGCGTCCGGCGATGCGCCGCACGGGTGCGCCTCGTTGCCCGAACCACGAAGGCAACGCCACGCCGGCCACCGTCGGTGGCGCAGTAGCCGACGCGCCGAGCCCGCCGGGCACGCGCCACGCGGTACCCGGTCGTGCGCGTGCCACGTCGCTCGACGTCGAGCCGTGGCGGAAGAGTGCGAACCCCCCGGCGAGGAACATCAGCAAGAGAACGAGCGCTGCGGCGAGTTTCGTCGTGGCCTTCATGATGAGCAAGCCTCCCAGGGTGGTAAGGACGACCTTGGTGGGGCCGCCGTGCGCGGCGACGGCGCTCGGGACGAGGGCCAGGCTCCACCGTCGGCGGTCGCCGTTGAAGCGGGTGTCGAGGTTCGCGCGCAGAAGCGTGAGGCCGTGCTTGATTCGCCAGCGGACCGTTCCGGCAGGGACGCCGCATCGGCGCGCGATCTCGGCCGCTGAGAGGTCCTCGTAATAGCGCCATAGGAGCGTCGAGCGGTACGGTTCGGCGACCTCGAGCAGGGCGGCGGCGACCTCGCGTTCGATCTCGACGCGTTCGACCATCTCTTCAGGCGTGGCGTGGGCGGCAACCTCGTCGGCCACCGCCTCGCGCGCGCGGCGTCGTGCGTCGGCGCGACTGTCCATGCGCGTGACGTTGCGGAGCACACCGACGAGCCATGGGCGCAGCGACCGGGCGCGCGGCGAATGGCGGAGGGCGTGGATCCACGCCTCCTGCACGACGTCGTCGCGGTCGGCGGTGTGGACGACGAGCCGTCGCGCAAGCTGCCGGATCCAGGCAGATTGCGACAGCACGTCATCGACGTTCCAGCCGTCGTCGTTCTCGGACATCCAGGGGCATTGTTGCCGCCGCCTTCGCGAGTGTTGGAACTTTTCTTGACGACCCTTTCGGTCGCCGGGGGCCACCGCCGCCGATCTGTCGCTTGCTAAATTTTTAGCACGCGGCTAAATTCTTAGCATGTCAACGCCACCGCTGAGCCGTCGCGAGCGAGAGATCATGGAAGTCCTCTATGGCGGGGCGGGGCTCACCGCCGCGGAGGTCCGCGAGCGGATGCCCGATCCGCCGGGCTACTCGGCGGTGCGCGCCCTTTTGCGCATCCTCGAGGAGAAGGGCCACGTCCGTCACGACGAGCGCGGGCCGCGGTACGTCTTCTCGCCGGTGGTCTCGCGCGCCAGGGCGAGGCGGTCGGCGATGAAGGCGCTCGTGCAGACCTTCTTCGGCGGCTCGCCGGAGCAGGCCGTGGCGGCGCTCATCGACGAGTCGCGCTCGAAGCTGAGCAGCGCCGAGCTGGATCGGTTGGCCGGCCTCATCGCCGCCGCCCGCAAGGAGGGGCGGTAATGGGCTCCGTGCTCGCTGCGCTCCTCCCGACGACGGCGGGGATATCGTGGCTGCTCTCGTCATCCGTCAAGGCGGCGCTGCTGCTGGCGGCCTCGTGGCTCGGCGCCGCGCTTTTGCGGCGGGGCACGGCGGCGGCACGGCACCAGATCTGGGCGCTCGGCGTGGCGGGGGCGCTCCTGCTGCCGCTTCTCTGCCGGGCGTTGCCGTCGCTGCCGCTGTGGTTGGGGCCGCCGACGATCGGCGCCGGCAGCTCGCTTCTCGCGACCGCCGTCTTCGTGACCGGCGGTCGCACGACCAGCGCGGGGCCGGCCTGGCCAGCGTGGTCGTCCGGGCTCGCCGTCGCCTGGGCGGCGGGAGCGCTGTTGGTGTCGCTCCGGTTCCTGCGTGGCCACCTCGCGGCGCGCCGTCTGTCGCGCGCCGCCCAGCCGGCCCACGCGGAGGCGTGGTTGTCGGCGCGGCGCGAGGCCGCTGCGTCGCTCGCCATCGCCGGCGAGGTCGGCCTTGGCCGCAGCGAGGCCATCGGGTCGCCGATGACCATCGGCGTGCTGCGGCCCCGTGTGCTCCTGCCCGCCGCGGCGGACGGCTGGTCGCCCCAGCGCCTCCGCGCCGTCCTCATGCATGAGCTCGGACACGTGCGCCGTCACGACACCCTCATCCAGCTCCTCGCCCAGGTAGGGTGCGCCCTCTATTGGTGGAACCCTCTCGCATGGCTGGCGGCAGCGCGGCTGCGGATCGAGCGTGAGCACGCCTGCGACGACCTAGTGCTTGGCGCTGGCATCCGGCCATCGAGCTATGCCGCCGACCTCCTGGAGGTGGCGCGCTGTATCTCGCCCGACGAGGCGGCGCACGCGGGTGCGGTCTGCATGGTCGATCTCTCGTGGACGGAGGCGCGCCTCCGCCGCATTCTCGATTCGACGGCGCCGCGCGGGCCGCTCGGCGCGCGGTTCCGACTGGCGGCGCGAGGAGCGACCCTCGCATTCGCCGTGACGCTCGCCTGCACCTCGGCCCCGCTCGAGGTTTCACCCGCAGCGGCGCCTCCGTCGAGGGCCGTGGCGCTTCGCACGCCTTTGGGCCGCCCGCTCGCGCCGGCCGAGTTCGTACCCGCGGCAGAAGGCGAAGAGCGGAAGCAGGTGGACGAATACGTGCGCGCGCCGCGCGGCAGCCTCTCGGTCGGTGCACCCTCCGTCAGGGACAGTGGCGTTACGCACGCCGTCCGGTCTCCCGCCTCCGCGGCCGACAGAACCCTCGACCTCGTCGCCAAGGAGGTGGAGAGCCACATGGGAGACCTGAAGCAGTGCTACGAGCGGCGTCTCCTCGTCCATCCCGAGCTCTCGGGCATGGTGGTCATGCACTGGAACATCACGGCGACCGGCGAGGTCTCCGAGATGTGCGTCACGGAGGACACGCTCGGCGATGCAGCGGTCATCGCCTGCGTGAACAAGCTGGTCGAGGACTCTTGGTTTCCCCCGGCACGCGGCTGGGTGGACGTCTCGTTCCCGTTCGTGTTTACCGCCGCTCCCTGACGTGGCGCGCGGCGAATGGCGAAGTCACGACGTCGATTCATAGGGCGCTGCAAACTTCACGAGAACGTGCCAAAGCAGCTTCAGCTCCTGAAGCACCGTCGGATGGTCTCCGCGGTCCGCCCATGCAACGGGACTGCGCGCGAGATCTCGCACGGCCTGACCAATCGCCGCGGCGTCGACGCGGCCATTGACGGCGACGCGCTCCGCGAGGGATGGCATGGTCGGCCCACGAAAATCGAGCGGCACGTCGGCCGGCGCAATCGCGAAGCCGCTGTGCCAAAAAAGACCGATTCGATATCGCTCGCAGATCGCCTGGAGGACGTGCCCGGTGTCGCTGTTTCTGAAGGATGGATCCGCCACGAGCAGGTCCGCATCGCGGCTCAACAGCACCTGGCCGTGTACCTGCGCCTCGATGTAGTGATTCAAATTTCTTGCTGCGGATCGGCCTGACGGATCGTGAAGCGCCTCTTGTAGCTTGGTCGACAAATGGTCGACGAGTCTCGTCGGGGTGAGGTTGCGCTCTCCAATGGCGAAGTCTCTCGTGAACGCCTCCAGGAACAGCGCGGCAACGATGTCGTCGAGCTCCTCGTAGGTGCCCTTCTGCGCGGGATCCTGGTGCGAGTCGAGATAGGTGTACGTGGCGCGCCACGATACGTCCGGCTTCAGTAGCAGGTAGCAGGATCCGAAGCGGGGAGCTGGTCCGTCGGGGTGCAGCATCAGATTCAGCGCGCCATACTTCGGGCGGTGCGAAGCCACTGTCCCGGCGAGTTGGTACGCGCCGCCGAAGATCTTCTGTTCCCAAAGGTCGCGCGCCCCGCCTTGAATTGCAGAGACGCTGCCGTTCGAAATCAGCGTCTCGAACTGGCTCTTGTAGATCCCGCATTCGAGCAGCGACTGGGCCACCGTGGCACCGCGCGCGTCAGGTCGATCGGGGTGAAAGTGCAGCGCGACGCGCGCGTGGGTCTTGAGGTTCGCGACCGATGTCTCGTAAGCGTCGTCGGAGACGCTCGACATGCGCAACACCTCCTCGATCGCGCTCGCTGCGTTCGCCTTGCGCGCTCGCGCGTAGTCGCTGACATATCGGAGGGCGGCGGATTGGGAGCTGTGCAGCGGTGCGTCGGAGGAGGGCGACATCTCATCGAATGATGGGATCGCAGCTCTGACGCAGTCAAGACGAGCGGGCGCGGGCATTCCAGCGCGACGCGTGGCTGGCGAGAAGACGGCAAGCGCGAGCGATGCAGCCCATTTGCTCCGCCGGATGGGGACTCCTCCGCCGAAGTGTGTTCTCGACCACGCGGTCCGAGCAGCGACGATCCCGATGCGGCGAGCGAACAGTTGGAGATGGCACGCAGTTCCGCGCGCCCTCCCGTCGGCACGTCGCTTGCTATTCGGACGCCCGATGAGACATCCGCCATTGGTCGCGCCAGCCTCGTTCCTCCTTCTCTTTTGCGCCTGCTCGAACGGCGCGGACCGCGGCGCGCACGACGTCGTCCCGACCTCCGCGCCGGACAGCGGCAGCTGCGCCTCGATCAGCGCCACGGGCGAAACGATCGTCGACGCGGGCGGCCACGTCTGGTCGCTGGTGGCCGGCACTGACGGCGGTCTGACCGTCGACCTCGACGGTGCGGCGGCGGGCTTCACTGCTTGGGTGAAGACGCTCGCCTCCGTCGGAGGCACCATCTCGCACGAAAACCTCTCGGGCCAGTGGTACCTCTGGAGCGGCAGCGGCTGGACCGCCGAGGCCGACCCGACCGGCAGCTGCGGATCGGGCAACGGCGGCGGCACGGGCGAGAGCAGCAACTGCACGACCCTGAGCAGCACCGTCGGCGCAGTCACCGACGGCGCCGGCAATCGCTGGACGCTGAGAGACGGCGGCTCCGGACACTTGACCGTCGACGAGAACGGCGCGGCGGCCGGCTTCACCGCCAACGTCAAAGAGCTCGCCTACGTCAGCGGCATCGTCTCGCACCAGAACCAGACCGGCACCTGGTACGGCTGGCGCAACGGCGCCTGGACAGGCGAGAGCGACCCCACCGTCGGCTGCGGCACCGGCGGCGGCGGCGGCGGCGGCGGTGGCGGTGGCGGTGG
>JAQBQH010000360.1 GCA_028287105.1 Myxococcales bacterium | reverse complement strand
AGCCGTCCGGTCAGCGCCACCGCGGTGCGCCTGGACAGCGTCGGCGGCAGCTTGCCGATGGCCCCGATCTCCGCCTCGCGCACCTCGTGCTCGCCGTCGCCGAGCGCGCGCTCCAGCGTCTCGGCCGCGCGCACCGCGTCCTTCGTCGGATCATTCGCGCCCGGGCCCTGCAGCACCAGACCGAGCGCCTCGGCCGCCGCCGCGCGCAGCTTTAGATCGGGATCGCCGAGCGCCGCCGTCAGCCGCGGCACCGCGTCGCCGATGCGATGCTTGCCGAGCGACAGCGCCGCGTGCGCCCGCACGTCGGCGTCGCTGTCGCCGAGCGCGCCGAGCAGCAACGCCCGCGCATCGTCGGCCGAGAACGCATCGAGCTTGTCGACGGCATCGCGCCGCCGCGCCGCATCGGGCGCCTTGAGCTCGTTCTGCACGGCATCGATCGAGGAGAACAGGTCGCCGGCGTACGCTCCCGACGGGAGGGCGGCGAGGACGAGACACGCGGCCAGCGCGCGATTCACGCGCCAAGCTTACGCCGCGATATGCCGGCGCGCTACGACGACGAACCGTCCCTTCAGAGACTTCAGCGAGCCCGGCCAGTCCGTCGCAGTCACCCGCGCCGTTCCGCGCCCCTCGTGGAGTTGCCTTCCGCTTCAGAGTATTTTCGTGGCGTCAGGTAGCGGCTCATGAGTTCGCCGCTCCCGTCTTGCGCTTCGTTCGGTCGGCTTGTCGCCGACGTTACCTGCGCTGCACGGTTTTCCCTCGACGCCCCTCGTCCGGCCGTTTGATGGGCCGACGATCCTCTCTTGCGGTTGGGCCTCCTACAGGGTGCTCCGAGTCGCCTTGCCCGCCTCCACGGGCGCCTCTCATGGGTTTTCCGACCCCGTGCCTCCACGCATTTTCAGCGCAGCGCGCGGGACCGTTCGCCGACCGTTGGTGTCACGCAGGAGTAGTTAGCTCGTGCGCTGACCGCCAGCCGACGTCTCCTCCTTAAGGGCTTTCCTGGTGGCAGCGATGGACGCCGACTTCGCGTCACCTCTCGTGCGCTTGGCGTGTTCGCGGCCGAAGCCGCGTACGCGCTGCGCTACAGAGTCTGCTTCGCCGCCGCAGGTCGCGTCCTCTTCCGAGGCTGCGATCCCCTTTCGAGGTTCTTGGTTCGTCGTCGTACCGCCCGACGAGGTCCACACTAAACACGAGCCGCTTCCGAGGCAAGCACGACACAGGTTATCCACAGTCGGGGAGGCGCCTGATCGCCGAGCGATCTCCAAGCCTTCGCCGCCGATTGCGAGTGCCCACGGTTTTTCACACGGCTATCCACAGGCTGTTGAAGGAAGTTCTGGCGCGGCGCCGCGACGGGGATTCGACGTGACTCGCGGGCGCGGAGCCGCGGCGGGCGCGGCTGAGCGACACTCAGTGCGGCAAGCTGGCGCCATACGCCATCTTGCGAGATCGCCATGCATGGGAGCCGCCAGCGCCGCGGGCTTACCGATTTCGATCGCGCCACCCGCCGTCCCACGCGGGCGTGCCAGCGATCTTGATGCCACGCCGAATCGGCCTTATTGTCCGGGCTATGGCGCTTCCCATCGACAAGATTCTGGCCGGTGCACCGTCGGTCAAAAAAGACGGCAACTCCTACGTGATCCCCGAGGAAACCGACCTCACGGTGTTCATCGCCCTCGGTCAGGAGGTGCTCCAGATCCCGCGCCTCATGAAGATCGAGCTCTCGAGCGAGGTGGCGTTCCACACGCACAAGGGCGAGCGCTTCTACTTCAGCGTCGATCAGGTCGTGGGCTTCCGCTTCGGCGCGGTCGAGGCGAAGAATCGCCACGCCGGTGCCGGCTTCTTCAAGGCGTAGCTACTTCGCTTCGGTCTTGTGCGCTTGATTGGGCCGCGGTGAGTCGGCCGAGTCGAGCCGCTCCTCGACGAACAATCGCTGCGTGATGCTGGCCGACTCGGGCGTCTTCTCCGTCGCCGCGGGCGGCGCAGAGGCGTCGGCGGGCGGCCCGTTGGCGCCCGGCTGGCCGTCGGTGCCCAACTGGCCGTCGGCGCTCGCCCGTGCGCCCGCTGCAGCCGCGGCCGCCTCGGCGGCCTGCGCGGCGCGCTCCTCCTTCTGCCACGGATACTCGATGCGCACGTGGAACGCGCTCTTGAGCGTGTCGACGAGCGAGTTGCACAGCGCCTTGAGATCGCTCGAGGTCAGCCCCGACTGATCGAGCTGACCGAGGCGCAGCTTGCCGAAGACGATGCGCTGCACCAGGTTGGTGAGGTCGCGCTCCTGCGGCGTCTTGAGCGTGCGCGAGGCCGCCTCGACCGCGTCGCAGATGGCCAGGATCGCCGTCTCCTTCGTCTGCGGCGGCAATCCCGGATAGCGAAACGCCTTCTCCGTCAGCCGCTTGGGATTCCCCTGCTCCTGATTCTTGTGCCAGAAATACTCGAGCAGCCCATTGCCGTGATGCATGTGCATGAAGTCGAGCACCGGCTCGGGAATGCCGGCCGCGCGACCGAGACGCACGCCTTCGGTGCAGTGCGAGAAGATCGCATCGGCCGAGACGTCCGGGTCCATCGAGTCGTGCGGCGACGGCTCGCCCGCGTGCAGGTTCTCGATGTAGTACTGCGGCGCCGACGACTTTCCGAGGTCGTGGAAGTACGCGCCCACGCGTGTCAGGAGAGCGTTGGCGCCGATCGCCGTCGCCGCCAGCTCCGCCATGTTGGCCATCGCCAGCGAGTGTGCCCACGTGCCGGGCGATTTTTCCGCGATGCGCTTGAGCAGCGGCTGGTTGAGGTCGGTGAGCTCGACGAGCTTGCCGCGCGGCACCTCGCCGAGCGCGCGCTCCAGGAGCGGCGCCACGACGGTGGCCAAGAGGCCCGCCGCCACGCCGCCGCCGAACGCGCCCAGCAGACCCGACGACACCATCGACGTCGTGTCCTCGTCGGGGATCGAGCCGCGCACGAGGAAATAGAGCGCCAGGTAGCCGACCGCGGCCAACATCCCGCCGCCGATGCCGGACAGGACGAGCCCCGAGCTCTTGCGCGGCCGATTGAGGAACATGATGGCGCCGAAGCCTTGCAGCAGGAGCACCATCGCCAAGCCCAGATCGAACGGAATCAGCGAGCCGACCAGGAACGACAGCGCCACCGTGCCGGCGAACGCGACCTGACGATCGTGATGAACCGCGACGGCGATCGAGAAGGCGCCGATCGGCAGCCAATAGGACGAGTAGGGCGTCAGCAGTAGATACGCCTTGTAGAGCACCGCCGCGGCGACGAGACAGCCGAGCATCGTCAGCTGCGTGCGCAGACGCCGGCCGCGATACCCGAAGTTGCGCAGGTACGACGTCAGCAGCATCCCGAGCATGAAGTAGGCGATGCCGAGGCCGAGCAGGAGACCCAGCGACGGCGGGCGCCGTCCGGTTTCGTAGGCGTCGAGGAGGCGCCGGTCCCCCGCGTCCACCTTCTCGCCGCGGGCGACGACGATGCGACGATGCTCGAGCCGCGTCCCCACGAGCGTGTCGTGCCAGATGCTGGTCTCGGGTAGGCGGATGGTGTAGATCGCCCGCCCGCCCACGTCGACGAGCGGCCCGCGCCACTGCTCGAACGTCGTCAGCGGCACCATGACGGCCGCGAACAGGACGCTCAACGCGAAGCCGAGCCACGCGCCAGCCTTGGGCCGATCGCGAATGCGCATGAGCTACTTGAGGGCCAACGAGAACGACGCGTGGGTCTTGGCGCCGTTGAACTTCGGGAACGCGACCGACTGCATCTTGCCGTACATGCAGCCCGCCAGCGGCGACGACGTCTGCCCGTTGACCTTGACCGCCGCGACGTTGCCGGTGCCTTTGATGATGAAGTCCATGTCGACGCCGTGCAGGCCCGGGTTGCGCCGCCGCTCCTCGGCGATGCAGCCGACCAGCACCTTGAAGTTCTGCGTCATGACCCGCTGCACGACCGCCTGATCGAGCGTCTCGTCGCCGCCGTCGGACGACGCGTCGCCGAGGTTGGTGACGTCGCTGAATTCGTTCTTGCCGTTCTTGCTGACCTTGTGGCCGCCGCTCGGGCGCGACTTCTTGACGGCCGGCGGATCGACCTTCATCGAGATCTCGACGCCCTTCATGAAGTCGTACTCGTTGTCGTGCACGATCTCCTTCTGCACGACCACGCGCTGGTGGTTCTTGTAGTACCAGAAGATGCCGCCGCCGGCGCCGCCAGCGACGAGGACCAGCGTCAAGAGGAGGAACGTGATGCGGCCGCGGTGCTTGCGCCGCTCCGAGACCTCCTCCTGCTCCTTGGCCGCCATCGAGTGGCGCGCCTCGGCGTCGAACACGAGCTGGCGAAGCTGCGGGTGGTCCTTGACCTTGCGGCGCTCGCCGTTCTCGGTGTCGATGATGACGTGCTCACCGACGATCTTGCCGCTCTCGATCTGCGAGCGGACCTCGCGCATGTGGAAGGGGCCGAAGTCGAGCTTGTCCTTCTGAATGAGCCAGCGCTCGGTCGTGTCGTCGACGGCAGAGAGCGCCGCGTCGACGTTGAACGACTTGGGCACGGCGGCCTGCTGCAGCGACGGGCGCTGCTGTGGCTGCGGCGGCTGGCCCGGCGGCTTCTGCTGCGGTTGCGGCGGCTGCTGCGGCGGCTTCGGCGCCGACGCCATTGGCGGCGGAGCGGGGCGCGGCGGCGGGGTCGGGGTATTGACCACCGGCATGGGCTTGTTGACGTTGCCGCCGCCCTTCGGGCCCGACGACAGGCCGGCTGGATTGGGCGCGCCGCGCTGTCCCGGCGGCAGCGCGATCGCCGCGGCTGCTTGTGCATTGGGACCCGCGAGATCCGCCGCCAGCGCCTGCTGCAACGATTCCTTCAAGGCCTGAGCGTCGGCGTAGCGCTCGTCCGGCGCCGGTCGCAAGCACATCTCGACGACCGGGTCGACCGAGGTCGGCACACCCGGCGCGGCCACACTCGGCCGCTCGAACGAATCGGACGGTATGCGCCCGGTCAACAATTCGAACAAGATGACGCCGACCGAATAGATGTCGGCGCGGGCATCGGCCGACTCGGGCGACGACATCATCTCCGGCGCCAGCGACGCCATCGACCCGCCCGCGACCTGCGCGCGGAAGTTGTCGAGCGGCTTGAGCGTCCGAGCCAAGCCGAAGTCGGTCAGCTTGACGCGGCCGGCCGAGTTGACCATGACCGAGTCCGGCGTCAGCGCGCCATGCACCGTCGCGCCGTGCGCGTACACCAGCGCATTGCACAAGTGCGCGATGACGTTGTAGGCACCCTTGAGCGAAAACGCGCGTCCGGTCGCGCGCTTCTTCTCCAGCATCTCGCGCAGGGTCTGGCCGTCGACGTACTCGCACGCCAGGTACGCGACCGGATCGGCGCCGACCTGCGCGCCGAACAGCCCGTACGTGGCAGCGATGTTCTTGTGATCGAGCTGCGCTGCGACCTGGATCTCGCGGGTCAGCCGCTCCATGGTCGCCGCGTCGGCGATGAGGGGTGGGGCCAGCGCCTTGATGGCGACGAGCTGCCCCGACGCGAGATCACGCGCGCGATAGGCTTCGCCATAGGCGGTGCGGCCGAGGAACTCCTCGATCTCGTACCGATCGTTGAGGCGAGTGCCGTTGGCGAGTCGCGAACCTGACATTCCGGCCGCGACGTCGGCCCCCCGGCTGGGACCGTCGAACGTCATCTCCATTGGACCGGGTCATGTTACCCCGCTTCGTTCTATTAATGGAGGACAATCGGCAGGGTCTGCGCCTGGGCGATCCACGCCTGCAGGTGCTCGACCGAAGGCGGATTTTCGGAGAGGTGCTGCTTCGAATTCACTTTCATGATGTCGTCGTTGAGCCGCGTCGCATCTTGGGTTTTCAGCTGCGCGACGGTGCGGACACCGCAGGCGCCGAGGAGTCGGGTGACGTCCGGCCCCACGCCCTTGACCCGCATGACGTCTGCCATCTGCACCCAGGTCTCGAGCGTCTTCTCCGGAATCTTGGTCGCTTTGGCCAGCTCCTTCCGGGCCTTGGCGTCGCTCGCCCTCTCGAGAAGCTGGAAGGTGGTGCCGATGCCCTGCGCCTTGAGCCGCGCCGCTTCCGCCGACGGCACCGCCTGCGGAATTTCCTCCAAGGCGTAGTTCGAAGCTTCGGCCGCGCCCGCGCTGCACAACGCAATCGCCAGGGCGGCGGCGTAGACGAGCTTCATTGGCTTTTTCATGGGGTCTCCTTGCACTTCGCGTGAACGAGCACCAACCGCGCGGGCGACGAACGGGCGCCGCCGTCTTGCGACAGCGCCTTCTTTGCCTGGCGGCAGGCTTCGACCGGTTGGCCGAGGCGGAGCAACAGCGCAGCCAATCGGCCGCGCGGTTCGGGGTCATCGGGGGCGATGCGGACGGCGCGATGCATATGCGCGAGCGCGCCGAGTCGATTGCCGAGCTGCTCGGCGACTTCGGACATCGCCTCCTGCAGCTCCGAGGAGTCGCTGCCTTCGCGCGCGGTGCGCAGGATCTTGTCGGCGCCGTCGAGATCGCCCTCGGAGAGCAGCCGCTTGCCGCGCACGATCGGCGACTCGGCCGCGGCGGCGACGGGCGACATCGTCGGGATGGCGTGGCGGCGCGCGCGGCCCATGAACACGAAGCCGAAGGCGGCGGCAGCGACGGCGACGCCACCGAGGCCGAGGGCGACGTTGCGCCC
Organism: Myxococcales bacterium; assembly: GCA_028287105.1. GTDB lineage: Bacteria > Myxococcota_A > Polyangia > Palsa-1104 > Palsa-1104 > JAQBQH01. The sequence continues at coordinate 201 of JAQBQH010000360.1, read as the reverse complement.
GAAGGTGCGCGGCAGGACCTCGCCGCGCAGCTGCGACTCGGTCATCGGCTCGTCGTCGGGGACATCGGGCGGCGGCGTCGGCACCGCCATGTCGCGCGTCGTCGAGTGGTCGCCGGCGCGTCCGCGCGGCAGCGGGCCCGCGTGCGAGATCTCGCGGCGCGTCGGCAGGAGGATCGACTGCGACGAGTCGGGCGCGGCGAA
>JAQBQH010000065.1 GCA_028287105.1 Myxococcales bacterium | reverse complement strand
GGCGACCTCCCGGCGGCGTAGAGGGGCCGCGTCGCGCGAAGCGCGACATCAGCGGCCCCGATGGAGGAGCACGCCGCGAAGCGGCGACTGCGACGGATTCCGACGCCGGGAGGTCGCCTCACTGCGTCCGCGACCCCAGCCGTCCCCAAGGCATTGCGGCTAGAGCCGGGCGACGGTCAGTAGATCCAGGGCACGATGCGATAGGGCACGCGACGACAATACTCCTGCCACAAGGCGCCGTACTTGGCCGCGCAGCGCTGGTCGTCGAAGTGCTGTCGCGGCACCAACAGCACGAGGTAATAGAGCGGATAGAGCCACGGCGCGGGCGACAGCGGCCAGCCGAGGGCGAGCGTCAGGCCGACCGCCATCGAGATCTCGCCGAGATAGTTGATGTGGCGCGACAGCCGCCAGAAGCCGCTACAGAGGAGTTGCTTGCCGCCGCCGGCGACGGTGACCGGCTGAAGGATCCCGAGGAAGCTGCGCTCCGGCGCGGTCTTGAAGAAATATTTCTGCAGATTGGCGCCGCGCGCCAGGAGCCAGCCGCCGAAGAAGAGGACGAGCGCGAGCGCGAGGAGCGGCTTGGGCGTGTGCGGGTTGGGCCGCTCCGCGACCGCCCACAGCCCGACGCAATAGAAGAACGGATAGAAGACGAGACAGCCCCAGCCGAGCTTGAAGCCGACCCGCTCGGCGAAGAAGTCATAGGTGTAGAGGTGCACCTCTTCGAAGTTCAGATATTCGGCGAGGAAGAACGTGAACATCACGACATAGAGCAAGACGCCCGGCGAGACATCGTCGGGATGCCGGAGCGCGTGATGCGCGGCGAACGACAGCACGTTGAGCTCGAGCATCACGGCGCCGACGAGGTAGAGGAACATCTTGGCGTCGATGCGGCCGCCGCCCCACTGCGGATTGTCGAGCCGGCCGAGATAGAGATCGGATCCGAGCCCGCCGCGCGGACGCGCCGGCAGCACGATGGCGAGCGTGAACAAAAGGCCGAGCGCGCAGGCGCCGGCCGCCATGGCCCAGCGATGGACCCAGAACAGATCCCAGGGGATGAGCCCGCGCTCCGCCCCGAGGGCGTACAGCGCGATGGTGACGACGAAGACGCGCAGGCCGTTGAGCCGATAGCGCAGCGGCCGCCCCGTCGCCGGATCGGTCACGTAGCCGTCGACCCAGCGGGCCGGGATGACGAGGTGGAGGACGAGGACGAACGCGTACACGAGCAGCGGGAGTAGCAATCCGAGCGTCATCTGGGCGCAGTATAGAACGGCGGGCGAGCTTAGGGTTCGACCCTGGTGACGAGCTGGGCTTCCCAGTGCTTGGTGCCGCCCCACTCGATCATGACGCTGCCGCACACTTCGCAGCTGACCGACTCGGCCTGACCGCCGGAGTTGGTGCTCGTCATCAGGTACAGGCTCTTGCAGCGCGGGCACTCTTTGTAGGAGTGCTTGCCGCAGACCGAGGCGTTGTACCAGCCCTGCGGGATCTCCTGCGGCCGGTTCCACTCGACGGGCGCGGTCGTGGTGCACTCCGGCTCGCCGCACTCGCGCATCTCGCGGACGCTCGCCTTCTGGCAACGGCCGAGCAGCGCGGCGCGCAGCTGCGCGACCAGCTCCTCGTCGGGGCGGCCGTCCCAGATCACGGTCGCCTCGACGCCGACGACGGCGGGCGGCTTGGGCGGCGCATCGCGATCGCGATTGGGCATGTGGATCGGCTTGGCCAGGATCGGGTCGAAACGGCGCCGATCCGGCTGATCGCCGGCCGGCGCGAACCGGGCGAGCGCGTCGCGCGCGATGGTCATCACGTTGGGGCCCTTGAGCGTGACCCGAATCAGGTATTCGCGAGGACTCTTGTCTTTATGGTCCTCGGGCTCGATGGTGACGGTCGCGGTCGGTGCGGTCTGTTCTATCAATTGGACTCCGGATATAAGGTGACCACGATTCCCGGCGGCGCTGGGATATTTGTTGCCCGCGACCGACGGAAGGACTCTAGGGCTCCGGAGCTGACGTGACGTCGGTGGAGAGGCTCAGGCCCGTGGCGATCTCGGGCAGGATGCCGAGCCGCTGGTAGACCGGCCGCGCCGCGGCGCGCAGCGCCGGAAGCCGCCGCGCGAAGAGGAAGCCTGCCACGACCGTCACCACCCCGCCGCCGGCGACCGTCGCGGCGGCGCCGATGCGCGCGCCCAGCCAGCCCGCGAGCAGGCTGCCGAACGGCGCCATGCCGAAGAAGGCCATGGTGTAGAGGCTCATCACGCGTCCGCGCTTGTCCTCGTCGGTGACGGTCTGGAGCACCGTGTTCGACGCCGCCATCTGCACCATCATGCCGGCGCCAACGATCACCATGAGCGCGAGCGACAGGGCGAGCCAGTGCGAGAGGGCGAAGGCGACGAGGCCGGCGCCGAACAGCAGCGCCGACAAGACGATGACGCGCCCGAGGCCGAGCACCGTCGTGCGCGCCGCCAACCACAGCGCGCCGACGAGGGCGCCGATGCCGGACGCGGCCATGAGAAAGCCGAGCGTGTGCGCGCCGCCGTGCAGCACCTGCGACGCGAACACCGGCATGAGGACCGTGTAGGGCATGCCGGTGAGGCTCACGACGGCGAGGAGGATGAGGATGTCGCGAATGGGCCCGTAGGACGCGGCGTAGCGGAACCCTTCGCGCAGCTCGACGAACAGATGCTTGCGCTCCCCTGCGCGCGGCGCGGTCGGCCGCAGTCGCATGGCGACGAGCGAGGCGATGACGGCGGCGTAGCTGATGGCGTCGATGGCGAAGCACCAGCCTTCGCCGACGGCGGCGATGAGCACGCCGGCCACCGACGGCCCGATGAGCCGGGCGCCGTTGACCATCGACGAGTTGAGCGCGATGGCGTTCGGCAGATCGTCGCGCGACTCGATCATCTCGACGACGAACGACTGGCGCGCCGGCGTATCGAAGGCGTTGATGAGCCCCTGGACCGACGCCAGCACCAGGACGTGCCAGATCGTGACCGTGTGCGTGAGCGCGAAGAACGCGAGCAGGCCCGACTGGAGCATCGCCAGCACCTGCGTGACGACGAGCACCCGGTGGCGGTTCCAGCGGTCGACCAGCACGCCGCCGAGGGGCGCGAGCAGGAACGTGGGGAGCTGGCCGGCAAAGGCGACCAGGCCGAGGAGGACCGTGGAGCCGGTCAGACGGTAGACGAGCCAGCTCATGGCGACGCGCGTGAGCCACGTGCCGATGAGCGAGGTGCCCTGGCCGATGAAGAAGAGCCGATAGTTGCGATGGCGGAGCGCGCGTCCGAGCGATCCGAGCTTGGCGCGGTCTTCGGGGCTCATCGCGACCTTTGTTATATAGGGCCCGGCGGGCGGCGGTGAAGGGAAGTGCGAGCCCTGAGCGAAGCGCGCCGAAGCGGGCGCTAGACGAAGCGCCGCACGAAGTTGAGCGCGGTGTCCGCCACCTCGCGCCAGCCGCTGTCGATGGTGAGCGCGTGGCCGCGGTTGGCCATCTCGGTGATCTCGGTGACGGCCGGGTTCTTCTGCTGCTGCTTGAAGGACGCGTTCGCGATCGACCACGGCACGGTGTTGTCCTTTTCGCCGGAGACGATGAGCAGCGGGCCGCGCTCTGGATTCTCGGTGTCGACCTTGGCCTCGGTCCACGGATTCAGGTTGGCAGCGGCGGCCTGGAAGAGCGGCGCGCCCGACGCCGGCACCGCGAAGGTTTTGTAAAGCTCCTGCGCCTCCTCTTCGCTGACGGCGTTGGCGAAGCCGAAGCGGAACTGCTCGTAGGTGAGCGGGATGGCGCGCTTGCGATTGGCGGGATTGTGCAGGACGGGCCACGCCGACTTCAGCGCCGAGAGCGGCAGCGGAAGCACGCCGCGGAACGGAGCCGGATCGATCGCCACGGTCGCCGACGACAGCCCGCGCCCGGCGAGGATCTGCGCGAGCAGCCCGCCGAACGAATGGCCGATGACGGCCGGCCGCCGCTTGAGCCCGCGGATGACCTTGTCGAAGTGATCGGCGACCTGACCGACGGTCTTGTTGGCCATGACCTCCGGATTCGCGTTCGCCTCGGCGACGGTGTCGGGATCGTCGGGCCAGCCCGGAGTGAGCGCGCTGTAGCCCGCTTCCTCGAAGAGCGCTGCCCAGCGATCCCAGCTGCTTGGCAAGAGCCACAGCCCGTGAACGAATACGACTGGCTGTTTCCCCGTCGCGTTGGCCCGCTCGACCTCCTGCGCTTCATGCTCCGTGATCGTTGCTGCCGGTTTCGTCGCTTCCTTGGCCATGAGTGTCCTCCCCGTGCGGCCCAGAGCCGCCGCTGCTGCGCTGCGCCGCCAGAGGATGGGCCTTTCGCGGGAATTGTCGAGAACGCCCTACGGACGCTACGACTCGTCGTCGCTACCGATACCGTATTCTTCGATCTTGGCGTAGAGCTGCGGGCGCCCGATGCCGAGCTGTCGGGCGGCTTCGCTGCGGTTGCCCTGGGCTCGTTCGAGCGCGCGAACGATCAATCGCTTCTCGAGCGCCGCCACCGCCTCCTTCAGCGTCACGCCCTCGTCCGCCTCGTCTCGAACGTCGCCTGCGCCGGCGACGCGCTCCGACGGCTCGCGGACAGCGTCGGGGAGGTTGGTGACGTCGATGATCTCGCCGGCGCAGAGCGCGGCGGCGCGCTGGATGACGTGGATGAGCTCGCGCACGTTGCCGGGCCAGCGATAGGCGAGGAGGTAGGCCATGGTCTCCTCGCTCACGGCGCGCGCGGCCGTCGCCGAGAGCGCGTGGGCAACGAGGAGCGGAATGTCGGACCGGCGCGCGCGCAGCGGCGGCACTTCGATCTCGATGACGGCGAGGCGGTAGTAAAGGTCGTCGCGCAGGACCGAGCCAGCATCGCCGGGGCGGACGGGCTTGTTGGTCGCCGAGACGATGCGCGCCTTGGCGGTCTGCGCCTCGTCGCCACCGACGCGCTCGTAGCGCCCGTCGGCAAGCACGCGCAGGAGCTTGGTCTGCAGCGCCGCGTCGACGTCGCCAATCTCGTCGAGGAAGAGCGTGCCGGCGCCGGCGGCTTCGATGCGGCCGAAGCGCCTTTGCGCCGCGCCGGTGAAGGCGCCGCGCTCGTGGCCGAACAGCTCCGACTCGAGCAGCGTCGGCGGCAGCGCGGCCAGGTTGACGGCGACGAACGGCGCCGGCGCGCGCGCCGAGTAATCGTGGATGGCGCGCGCGACCAGCTCCTTGCCGGTGCCGGTCTCGCCGGTGATGAGGACGGGCGCATCCGACGACGCCGCGGCGCGGCCGATGAGCTTCCAGATGGCCAGCATCGCCGTCGACGTGCCGACCAGGCCCGAGCGTGCCGGCGGCGGCGGCGGGATCGTCAGCGCCTGAGCGAGCGCGCGCTGCTTGACCGCGCGCTCGACGGTGGCGAGGAGCGCCGGAAAGTCGAACGGCTTGGTCAGGTAGTCGAACGCGCCGTCGCGCATGGCGCGGATGGTGCGCTCCGAATCGCCGTACGCGGTGGCGACGATGACCGGCACGTCGTGCTGTTCGCCGGCGCGGATCTCGCGCAGGAGATCGAGACCGTCGCCGTCGCGCAGGCGGATATCGAGCAGCACGCAGTCGGGCGAGCGCGCGGCCAGCTCCCGGCGCGCCTCGGCCAGACTGGCGGCGGCGGCGGCGACGTAGCCCAGCCGCTCGACGGCGCCGACGAGCCCTTCGCGCACGCCCGGCTCGTCCTCGACGATCAAGACCAGCGCGCTCACGCGACGTTCGCCTCGCGCGCCCGCGGCAGCGACAGGCAGAAGCGCGTCACGTCGCCGGCGCGCGCATAGGTGACGTCGCCGCCGTGGGCGCGGGCGATGGCGCGCGAGATGGCGAGGCCGAGCCCGGTGCCTTCGGCCTTGGTCGTGAAGAAGGGCTCGAAGAGCTCGCTGGTGCGCGCGGTCTCGACGCCGACGCCGTGATCCTCGACCTCGACCAGCGTCGTACCGGGCGCGGCCGCGGCGGCGACCCGCACCTCGACGCTGCCGCCCGACGGCGAAGCCTCGACGGCGTTGCGCACCAGGTTGTCGAGCGCGCGCGCCACCGACTCGGCGTCGACGTCGGCGTCGATGTCGCCGCGGACCTCGACGGTGACGCCGCGCGCCTGCGCCCAGGGTCGCAGCGACTCTACACGCGCCTGCGCGAGCGCGCCCAGGCCGACGGCGCGCCGCGGCCCCAGCTGCTTGCCGGCGACGAGCAGGAGGTCGCTCACCAATCGGTCGAGCCGCGCGATCTCCGACGACGCCGCGGTCACCGCCTTGCGCGCCGCCTCGGGCAGCTCGCCGGCGGCGGTGAGATCGAGGCGCAGCTTGATCGACGCCAGCGGATTGCGTACCTCGTGCGCCACGCCGGCGGCCACGCGGCCGAGCGCCGCCAGCCGCTCCTTCTGCGACAGCTCGCGGGCGAGCCGCTCGGTCGCCTCGCGCGACACCTGCAGCTCGCGCGACATGGCGCGGATGCCGTCGGCGATGCCGCTGAGCTCGGCCACGCGCGGCGTCGGCACCGGCGTGGTCAGATCTTTTCCGAGCGCCGTCAACGTCGAGTTCAGCGCCGCGGCGCTGCGCCGAAACAGCAGCGTCGCCCAGACCACCGTGAACACCAGGAGCGCCGTGGCGATGGCGAGCGCGATCGTGATGAGCCGCCAGGTCTGCAGCGCCTGCAGCGGCACGACCTGATAGGTGACCCAGGCAAAGCCGCCCGCGCGCATCGGCGCCGCCCCGATGACGACGGTGTTGGGCGACTGATCGAGCTCCACGAGGACCCGGCCGTGCGCGTCGCCGGCGCGGTCCAGCGCATCGGCGAGCGCCGGCAACCACGCGGCCGGCAGCCCAGGCGCCTGCGGGAGGTCGGCCGCGCGCGTCACCCAGCCGCCGCGCACGCCGAGGTACGTGGTCACCGACCCGGCCCGCAAGGCCGCCGCCGACGGGACCGTCGCCGCCAGCCGATCGACCTCGGCGGCCACGATCTCGTGCGCCTTCTGGCGGCGCACGGACATCGACGTCGACAGCGCGCGCTCCAGCGCGAACAGCGACAGCGCGGAGGTGACCACGCCGAGGAGGACAATGCTGAGCAATCGGTAGCGAATGAGCTCAGTTGTTGCCACGCTCCGCCGGGACTAGCAAGAGCGAGGCCCAGCATCCGCGCGCTCGCCCTCGACCCGCGCCGCCCTCCCCCGCCCTGGGCCGGTGTAACGAATCCGAACGCCTGTCTGGAATCGTTACACCCGGTCCGTCCGAAGCTGCCGCAATCGCGACTCCCCACATGGCGCGGCGATTGCTGATTGGCACCTCCAGACCCGCATGCCAGCCCCCCGCCGCCGCATCCTCGTTACCGTCATCGCCGTCGTCGCGATCCTCTCCATCGGCCTCTTCGTTCGCGCTCGCACGTCGAGCGACGGAGCTCAGGCCGCCAAGACGGCCGGCGCCGCCGCCGCGCGGGCGGTCCCGGTGACGCTCGCCAAGGTCGAGAAGAAGGACGTCCCGGTCTGGCTCGAGGGGCTCGGCACCGTCGCCGCGTGGCAGCAGGTCACGGTCCGCCCGCAGGTCGACGGCCGGCTCGACAAGGTGCTCTTCACCGAGGGACAGGTGGTCCACAAGGGCGACGTTCTGGCCCAGATCGATCCACGACCCTTCTCCGCGCAGCTCCATCAGGCCGCGGGCGCCCTGGCCCGCGATCGCGCACAGCTCCACGACGCCGAGATCAACCTCGCCCGCTATCGCGAGCTGCGCGCGGGCAAGCTCATCGCCCAGCAGCAGGTCGATGATCAGGCGGCGCAGGCCGGGCAGGTGGCCGGCACGGTGCAAGCGGACGAGGCGCAGATCGAGACCGCCCAGCTCAACCTCGATTACGCGCGCGTGCGCTCGCCGCTCGACGGCGTGGTCGGCGTCCGTCAGGTCGACGCCGGCAATCTGGTGCGCGCCACCGACGTCAACGGGCTGGTCGTCATCACGCAGGTCGACCCCACGGCGCTGTTCATCACGGTGCCGCAGGACGTCTTGCCGCAGCTGACGGCCGCGATGGCGCGCGGCGAGGTGCCGGTCGAGGCGTGGAGCCGCGACGGGTCGGTCAAGCTCGGCGGCGGGGTGCTCTTCGTCATCGACAACCAGATCAACCAGGCGACCGCCACGCTCCGGCTCAAATGCAAGCTGCCCAACCCCGAGCGCAAGCTCTGGCCCAATCAGTTCATCAAGGCGCGACTGCTCCTCGAGACGCGCAAGGGCGCGACCGTGATCGCCGCGTCGGCGGTGCAGCGGGGGCCAAACGGGACCTTCGTCTATCTGGCCGGCAAGGACGGCAAGGCGGTCGAACGGCCCGTCGAGATCGGCCTCAGCGTCGGTGACCTCGCCATCGTCGAGAAGGGGCTCCAGGCCGGCGAGAGCGTCGTCATCGAAGGGCAGAACCAGATCCGCCCCGGCTCGACGCTGCAGGCGCGCGGAGCCAAGCCGTGAGCAGCATCTCCGAGCCGTTCATCCGACGGCCGGTCGCGACGACGCTGTTGATGATCGGCCTGGCGCTCGCCGGCATGCTCGGTTATCGGCAGCTCCCGGTCGCGGCGCTGCCGCAGGTCGACTATCCGACCATCGTCGTCGCCACGCAGCTGCCGGGGGCGAGCGCCGAGACCATGGCGTCGGCGGTGACGACGCCGCTCGAGCGGCAGTTCGGGCAGATGCCGTCGCTGACGCAGATGACGTCGGTGTCGTCGTTCGCGACGTCGCAGGTGACGCTGCAGTTCTCGCTCGATCGCAACATCGACGCCGCCGAGCAGGACGTGCAGGCCGCCATCAACGCCGCCTCGAACCTCCTGCCGCCGACGCTGCCGGCGCCGCCCACCTACTCGAAGTCGAACCCCGCCGACACGCCGGTGCTGACGCTCGCGGTCAGCTCCGACACCTTGCCGCTGTCGCAGGTCGACGACTACGCCGACTCGGTGCTGGCGCAGAAGATCTCGCAGGTCTCCGGCGTCGGCCTGGTGTCGCTCAACGGCGGGCAGAAGCCGGCGGTGCGCGTGCAGGTCGATGCGCTGGCGCTCGCCGGCAGCGGGCTGTCGCTCGAGGACGTGCGCCTCGCGCTCGCCGCGGCCAACGTCAATCAGCCCAAGGGCAACGTCGACGGCGCGCGCCAGGACTTCACCATCGCCACCAACGATCAGATCGCCAAGGCGGCCGGCTTTCGCCCGCTCGTCATCGCCTACAAGAACGGCGCGCCCATCCGCCTCGCCGACGTGGCCAACGTCGTCGACGGCGTCGAGAACGCCCAGCTCGCCGGCTGGGCCGGCCACAAGCGCGCGGTCATCCTCAACGTGCAGCGCCAGCCGGGCGCCAACATCATCGAGGTCACCGACCGCATCAAGAAGCTCCTGCCGCAGCTGTCGGCGTCGATGCCGCAGGCGATCGACGTCTCGATCCTCTCCGACCGCACCGAGACGGTGCGCGCGTCGGTCAGGGACGTGCAGATCACGCTCGCGCTCACCGTCTTTCTGGTCGTCCTCGTCATCTACGTCTTTCTGCGCAGCTTCCGCGCAACGCTCATCCCCAGCGTCGCCGTGCCGCTGTCGCTCATCGCCACGTTCGGCGTCATGCACCTGGCCGGCTTCTCGCTCAACAACCTGTCGCTCATGGCGCTCACCATCTCGACCGGCTTCGTGGTCGACGACGCCATCGTCATGGTCGAGAACATCGCTCGCTACATCGAGGCGGGCGAGCGCCCCTTCGACGCGGCGCTCAAGGGTGCCAAGCAGATCGGGTTCACCATCGTGTCGCTCACGGTGTCGCTGATCGCGGTCTTGATTCCGCTCCTCTTCATGGGCGGGCTCATCGGGCGGCTGTTCCGCGAGTTCGCGGTGACGCTGGCCATCGCCATCGGCGTCTCGGCGCTCCTGTCGCTCACCTTGACCGCGATGATGTCCGGCTGGCTCCTCAAGCCTCACGGCGAGGAGCATCCCGGCCGCTTCGCGCGCATGTTCGAGCGCGGCTTCGCGGCGACCGCGGCGCTCTACGAACGCACGCTCCTGTGGGTCCTCGCCCATCGCAAGACCACGCTCTACGCCACCATCGCCACGGTCGCCTTCACCGCGCTCCTCGGCGTGCTGGTGCCCAAGGGCTTCTTCCCCGTCGAGGACACCGGCCTCATCATCGGCGTCTCCGAGGCGGCGCCCGATGTCTCGTTCGCGCGCATGATGGAGCGGCAGCAGGCGCTCGCCGACGTCGTGCTGCAGGATCCCGACGTCGCCTCGGTGGCCTCGTTCATCGGCGCCGACGGCACCAACGTCACCACCAACCAGGGGCGGCTGTCGATCACGCTCAAGCCGCGCGACGCCCGCCGCGCCGACGCCGGCGAGATCATCGCGCGCCTGCAGCCGGCGGTGGCCAAGGTCGACGGCATCACGCTGTACATGCAGTCGGTGCAGGATCTGCAAATCGAGACGCGGCTGTCACGCACGCAATATCAATTTACCGTCGAGGACGCCGATCCGAAGGAGCTCGACGAGTGGGCGCCGAAGATCCTTACCAAGCTCAAGACGCTGCCCGTCCTCAGCGAGGTCGCCTCCGATCAGGCGACCGGCGGCCTGTCGCTCGCGCTCACCATCGACCGCGACACCGCGGCGCGCCTCGGCGTCACGCCGCAGGCCATCGACGACACGCTCTACGACGCGTTCGGCCAGCGCATCGTCTCCACCATCTTCACGCAGCTCAACCTCTACCGCGTCATCCTCGAGGTGCGCCCCGAAGATCAGAAGAGCTCGGACTCCCTGTCGCGCGTCTTCGTCCGTTCGGCGACGGGCGACGCGGTGCCGCTCTCGTCGTTCACCCGCTACGAGACCAAGCACACGCCCCTGTCGCTCAGCCATCTGGGGCAGTTCCCGACGGTGACACTGTCGTTCAACACCGCGCGCAACCAATCGCTCGGCGCGGCGGTCAAGGCGATCGAAAAGGCCGTCGCGGAGCTCGATCCGCCGCCCGGCATCCACGGCGAGTTTCAGGGCGCCGCGGCCGCCTTTCGCGAGTCGCTGGCCTCGGAGCCGCTTTTGCTCCTGGCCGCGCTGCTCACCGTCTACGTCGTCCTCGGCGTGCTCTACGAGAGCTACATCCACCCGCTCACGATCTTGTCGACGCTGCCGTCGGCCGGCGTCGGCGCCCTCCTCGCGCTCATCGTGTGCAACGTGCAGTTCGGCGTCATCGCGCTCATCGGCATCATCCTGCTCGTCGGCATCGTCAAAAAGAACGCCATCATGATGATCGACTTCGCGCTCGAGGCGGAGCGCGACCGCGGCATGACGCCGGAGGAGTCGATCTTCCAGGCCTGCCTCTTGCGCTTTCGCCCCATCATGATGACGACGATGGCGGCGCTGCTGGGCGCGCTGCCGCTGGCGCTCGGCTCGGGCACCGGCTCGGAGCTGCGCCGCCCGCTCGGCATCACCATCGTCGGTGGCCTCCTTCTCTCGCAGATCCTGACGCTCTACACGACGCCGGTCATCTACCTCTACATGGAGCGTCTGGCCGCGCGCTTCCGCGGGGCGCAGCCGGTGACGGAGCCGGCGCCGTGAACATCTCGGCGCCGTTCATCAAGCGGCCGACCGCGACCTTCCTGCTCGCCGGCGCCATGTTCGTCGCCGGGGCCGCCGCCTTCACGCAGCTGCCGGTGGCGCCGCTGCCGCGCGTCGACTTTCCCACCATCTCGGTATCGGCGTCGCTGCCCGGCGCCAGCCCGCAGACGATGGCCTCGGCGGTGGCCACGCCGCTCGAGCGCCGCTTCGGCCGCATCGCCGGCGTCACCGAGATGACCTCGACGTCGACGCTCGGCACCACCAGCATCACCATGCAGTTCGATCTCGATCGCAACGTCGAAGCGGCGGCGCGCGACGTGCAGGCGGCCATCAACGCCGCCGGCGGCGATCTCCCGCCCAACCTGCCGTTCCGGCCGCGCTACCAGAAGGTCAACCCGGCCGACGCGCCGATCCTCATCTACTCCCTGCGCTCCAAGACCCTGCCGCTCTCCGACATCTTCGAGGCCGGCAACACCATCTTCGCGCAGAAGATCGCGCAGGTCGCCGGCGTGGGGCAGGTGTTCGTCGGCGGCGGCCAGCAGCCGGCGGTACGCGTGCAGGCCGATCCGGCGGCGCTGGCCTCGGCGGGCCTCACGCTCGAGGACGTGCGCGGCTCGCTCGGCACGCTGACCGTCGACCGCCCCAAGGGCTCCATCTCCGGCGCCATGACTCAACAGGCGATCGCGGCCAACGATCAGCTCGTCGGCGCCAAGGCGTGGAGCAACGCGATCGTCAGCTACAAGAGCGGCGCGGCCGTACGGCTCGGCGACGTCGCCCACGTCGTCGACAGCGTCGAGAACGAGCGGGTCGCCGGCTGGTCCGACGGCGAGCGCACCGTCATGCTGATCGTGCGCCGCCAGCCCGGCGCCAACATCCTCGAGGTCATCGATCGGGTCAAGGCGGTCATTCCGCAGCTGGCGCATTCGATCTCGCCCGCCATCGACGTGCACCTGACGATGGACCGCGCCCAGACCATCCGCGCCGCCGTCGCCGACGTCGAGGCGTCGCTCGTCATCTCGGTCGCGCTGGTGGTCTTCGTCGTCTTCCTCTTCCTGCGCAGCGTCTGGGCGACGGTGATCCCGTCGATCGCGGTGCCGCTCTCCTTGGTGGCCACCTTCGGCGTCATGTACCTGTGCGGCTACTCGGTCGACAACCTGTCGCTCATGGCGCTGACCATCTCGACCGGCTTCGTGGTCGACGACGCCATCGTCGTCACCGAGAACGTCACGCGCTTCGTCGAAGCCGGCGTCCCTCCCGAGGAGGCGGCGCTCCGCGGCGCCAAGCAAATAGGCTTCACCATCGTCAGCATCACCGCTTCCTTGCTCGCCGTCTTCATCCCGATCCTCCTCATGGGCGGCATCGTCGGGCGGCTCTTCCGCGAGTTCGCGGTGACGCTCGCCATCGCCATCGGCGTGTCGGCCGTCATCTCGCTGACGCTGACGCCGACGATGTGCGCGCGCATGCTGGCGCACAAGAAGGAGGAGCAGCCGGGGCGGTTCGAGCGCTGGCTCGAGGCCGGCTTTCAGTCGGTGCAGAACGGCTACGGCCGCGGCCTGCGCTTCGTCTTGCGCCATCGCTTCGTCGTCGGCCTCGTCACCTTCGGCACCGTCGCGCTCACGGTGTGGCTCTACGTCATCGTGCCGAAGGGGCTCTTCCCGCAGCAGGACACCGGGCTCCTGAGCGGCTTCACCGACGCGCCGCAAGACATCTCGTTCCCCGCCATGAAGGAGCGCCAGTACGCCGTCGAGAAGGTGGTCGAAGAGGACCCCGACGTGGCGCACGTGATCTCGTTCATCGGCGGCGGCGGCGGCGGCACGCTCAACACCGGCACCATGTTCATCGCGCTCAAGCCGAAGGAGCAGCGGAAATCGAGCGCCGACGAGATCATCAATCGACTGCGCCCGAAGCTGGCGCGGGTCTCCGGCATCCAGCTCTTCCTGCAGGCGGTGCAGGACGTGCGCATGGGCGGCCGTCCGGCGCGCACGCAGTACCAGTACACGATGCAGGACGCCAACCTCGAGGAGCTGCTGCAATGGGGGCCGCGCATGGTGGCGGCGCTGCGCAAGCTCCCCGAGCTGAAGGACGTCAACTCGGATCAGCAGACCGCGGGGCTCGAGATCGTCGCCGACGTCGACCGCGACACCGCCGCGCGCCTGGGCGTGTCGATGCGCGACGTCGACAACACGCTCTACGACGCGTTCGGGCAGCGGCAGGTGGCGACGACCTTCACGCAGCTCAACCAATATCGCGTGGTGCTCGAGATCCTGCCGGAGCTCGGCCGCCATCCCGCGGCGATCAACTCGCTCTACGTCCGCTCGGCCTCGGGCGCGCCGGTCCCGCTCTCGGCGCTGGTCACGCTGCATGAGGACGCGGTGCCGCTGTCGGTCAACCACCAGGGGCAGTTCCCGTCGGTGACGCTGTCGTTCAACGGCGCGCCGGGCGTGGCGCTCGGGGACGCGGTGGCGGCGATACACCGCGCCGAGCGCGACGCGGGCACGCCGGCGTCGATCCACGCCGACTTCTCCGGCACCGCGCAGGCGTACAAAGACTCGCTGGCGTCGGAGCCGATGCTGATCCTGGCGGCGCTGCTCACGGTCTACATCGTCCTCGGGATGCTGTACGAGAGCTACATCCACCCGATCACGATCTTGTCGACGCTGCCGTCGGCAGGCGTCGGCGCGCTCCTGGCGCTGATGCTGTTTCACGTCGAGCTGAGCGTCATCGGGCTGGTCGGCATCATCCTGCTCATCGGCATCGTCAAGAAGAACGCCATCTTGATGATCGACTTCGCGCTGGAGGCCGAGCGCGACCACGGGATGACGCCCGAGCAGGCGATCTACCAGGCGTGCCTGTTGCGCTTCCGGCCGATCATGATGACGACGATGGCAGCGCTCCTCGGCGGGCTGCCGCTGGCGCTCGGCGGCGGCTCGGGCTCGGAGCTGCGCCGTCCGCTCGGCATCGCCATCGTCGGCGGCCTCCTACTGTCGCAGATACTGACGCTGTTCACGACCCCGGTGATCTATCTGGCCCTCGACCGCTTCCGCCGGCGCCCGCACGCTACCGTGGTTGCCCCATCGTGAGGACCACGCGGAAGCGCGCCTTGTTGCTCAACATGCGCTCGTAGGCTTCGGCGGCGCGCTCGAGCGGGAAGGTCTCGGTCATGGGGCGGACGCCGGTCATCATGCTGAAGGCCATCGTGTCTTCGGAGTCGATCGAGGTGCCCGAGGGCCAGGCGGCGACGTTGCGCCGTGCGCCGATCATCTCGCCCGGATTGACGGTGACCGGATCGGGCGAGGCGCCGAGCATGACGAGCTTGCCACCAACGCCGAGCCCGCCGAGGGTCGCGGTCATCGCCTCGCCGCTGGTCGCGGTGGCAAGGATGACCCTGGCGCCGCCGAGCTTCTGCAGCCGCTCGGAGACGTTCTCGGTGGTGCTGTCGATGTAGAGCTGCGCGCCGAGCTCCTTGGCGAGCGGCGCCTTGTCCTGACCGCGCGCGATGGCCACGGTGCGGAAGCCCATCTTCGCGGAATACTGGACACCGAGGTGGCCGAGACCGCCGATACCGAGAACGGCGACCAGGTCGCCGGCGCGCGCGCCGCTATGGCGCAGCGAGTTGAACGTGGTGATGCCGGCGCACAGGAGCGGACCGGCCTCGACGGCGGAGAGCCCATCGGGGATGCGAGCGAGCGCCTCGAACGGCACGACGACGAATTCGGCGTACCCGCCGTCGTAGGTGATGCCGGGAATCTGTCCGCGCTGGCAGGTGACGAAGTCGCCGCGACGACAGCGATCGCAATAGCCGCAGTGGCCGCCGTGCCAGCCGACGCCGACGCGCTGCCCCTTCTTCCATTCGGGCACGCCGTCACCGACGGCGTCGATGACGCCCGCGATCTCGTGGCCGGGGGTGCGCGGGTATTTGATCCCGGGCCAGTACCCCTCTTTGGTGAAGAAGTCGCTGTGGCAGATGCCACACGCTTCGACCTTGATGCGCACCTGCCTCGCGGTGGGCTCGGGAATGTCGCGCTCGACGAGCTGGAATGCTCCCTTGGGGCTGGTCACTTGAACGGCGCGCATCTTGGCCATTGCGATCCTCCTCGATCTGCTGTGGCGATGAGATAGGTCCCCGGCGGGGAATGACTAGAGCGAGAGGCGGAAGAGCGGGCGGCCCATCGGGCGCCAGGGCCAGGGCATCCCCACGAGCGCCAGCGCGAAGAAGATCACCGTGGTGATGAGGAGCGCGCGGTGCTTGGCAGCCGCGTCGGTGGCACGTCGGGCGCGCACCGCACCCACGTGCACGGCGACGAGGGCCAAGAGCATCGCGACCCCGTGCTCCATGCCGAAGAAGCGCGTGATCGGATCTTTCATCGCGGCGTGAAACGAGCCGTGCATCGCGTTCCAGAAGGGGCTGAACACGAAGTACAGGATCAGCCCGAGCAGCAGCTGAACGTCGACGGCGATGACGAAGAGGCGCGAGGCGCGCGCGTCGCCGCCCGTCCAGCCGCGCCGGCTCGTCAGGCCCGAGATGGAGCGCACGAGGACGACGATGGCGCAGGCCAGCACCACCCAGCGCCAATAGCTGTGGATCAATCGGAAGACGGTATAGCCGGTCATCGGTGGCGGCAGCGTACCACCGATCGTGGGCGGCGCTGAGCCGCTCCACGAGATCACGGGTCTCGCTGCGCTGGATCACCGATCGTGATCTTTGTATTTCTCCTGCTCGGTCAGCTTGCCGCCCCCTTCCTTGGCGGGCATGCCCGTAAAGGCGGGGTCGACCGGCTCCGAGGGCTGGTCGGGCGGGGCCTTTGGTTTTGCGTTCTTCTCGTCGGTGGGCACGGCGTCAGTGCCGTGCATCGAGCGTGCCCGCGAGCGCCTCTCGTCCGCGTTCGAACGCGCGCGCGGCGGCCTCGGCGGCCACACCGTAGGCGAGGTGCGAGACGGCTCCGCGCGCGTGCACCTTCCACGAGAAGGCGCGCGGCCCGGGCGTCCAGCCGAAGAGCGGCATCATGAGCTCGTCGGCGACGAGGAAGAAGGCGGCGCCGAAGGCGAGCCCCCACGAGGCGCCGACGCGCGGATAGCGGCGCCGCAGCGCCACGTACCCGATGCCCGCCGCCACGCCGAAGCTCTCGTGGAAACGCCAGCCCCAGCGGCCGAGCTGCCGCGTGTCGAGCCGCTTGCCGAGCCGTGTCGTCATCTGCTCGACGGCACGCTCGTACGCAGTCAGCCCCCCGCGCGCGCGATCTTCCTCGGCGCGCTCGAGCGCATCCTCGCGCTCGTAGAGGATGGTGCTCAACCAGTCGAGCGCCCGCGTAGCCGCCAGCCCGACGAACAGGCCCTCGGCGAGAAGTGAAACAACGCCCTTGCCACGTCGTTTTCGCATGCCTGCCAAGGAACGCAAACGAGGTGCCATGGGACGCGCGACGCCGGCTACCGCGGCGGCAGGCGCGGCAGCTCGACCGTGAACCGCGTTCCTTGCGCCGCCGATGACTGCACCGTGACCTTGCCGCCATGGGCGCGCACGATCTCGCGCACGATGAAGAGGCCGAGGCCGATGCCGCCTCCCCGGCCCGTCGCACGCTGCAGCGGCTCGAAGATGCGCGCGGTGAGCTCGGGTGGGATCGGCTCGCCGAGGTTCGCCACTTCGATCCGCACCGCCCCCTCGACGCCGCGGGTACAGACCTCGACGACGCTTTCGTCGGGGCTGTAGCGCACCGCGTTCGTCAGAAGGTTGCTCAACATCTGCGCGACGCGATCGGCGTCGAACTGGCCGGTCGCTTCACCAACGGCGTCATGGGTGACGCGCCGGCCGGGGTTCGCGACCATCACCTCTTCGACGACGTGCCGCGCCACCTCGTGCACGTCGACGTCGCGCAGCGCCACCGGCAGCCCCGAGCCGAGTCGCGCCCGCGTGAAGTCGAGGAGGTCGGCGATGAGCCGGGTGGCCCGGTCGGTGGCCGCCAGCGCGGTCGTGAGGATGGTGCGGACCCGCGGATCTTCGACGCGGCGGAGGCCGATCGTGAGCGCCATGGTGATGGCGCCGAGCGGGTTGCGCAGGTCGTGGCTGACGATGCCGATGAGCTGCTGCTCGAAGCCGGCCCGCGCGGCGGCGGACTCTTCTTCGCGCTTGCGGTCGGTGATGTCGGCGATGACCGCCACCACCGCGACGATCCGATCGTGGTCGTAGATCGGGACCGCGCTCACCTCCATGAAGCGGCGCTCGCCGTCGCGCACGAGCGAGAGCTGCTCCCCGCGCACGCTCTCGCCCCCGAGCGCGCGCGCGAGCGGCATGGCGGCGCGCGTCTCGGGCGAGCTGCCGATCAGCTCTTCGACGTTCTGGTTGGCGAGCACCACCTCGCCGTCGGCGGCGACGAGCAGCACGCCGACGGGGATGTTCTCGAGCACCGCCCCGATGCGGGCGCGCTCCTCGGCCAGCGCGCGCTCGATTCGCTTGCGCTCGGTGATGTCGGTGTTCACGGCGACGGCGCCGACGATGCTTCCGTGCAGCAAGATGGGCGCCGCGATCGATCGCAGCATGACGTCCTCGGATGTCGAGGCGCAGCGCACTACGACCTCGTACTCGGCGACCTCGCCGGCGAGCGCGCGGCTGAACACCTGCTCCTCCATGCTGATCTGGCGGTTCGAATCGGGCCAGCGCGTATCGATGCGCGTGACCAGCTCCTCGAGCGACGCGTGAAGCACTTCCGACTGCTCGAGACCGAGCACGCGCAGGCCCGCGCGATTGACGCGGTGGATGCCGCCGGCATCGCCGATATAGACGCCGTCTGGGATGGCCTCGAAGACGGCGTCGAGCTCGGCGGCGCGCCGCTCGGCCTGCGTGCGCAGCACGCTCTCGTAGATGAAGATGGTCGCCTTGGTGGTCAGCGCCCGAAACAGCGCCTTGTCTTCGTCCGACAGCTCGTAGGCGGTGCGCGAGCCGAGGTGCGCCACGCCGACGAGCGCGCCGTTGAGCTCGAGCGGCACGCCATGGAGCGCGCGGATGCCGGCGGCCTTGAGGTGCGGGCTCTTCACGAGCGGATCTTCGGCGGCGTTGCGCAGCGTCATCGGCTGGCGCGTCATGGCTATCTTGCCCGCGAAGCCCTCGTCGGCCGCCAACGTCCAGGCGCGCTCGACGCCACCTTCGACGCCGATGGAAGCGCGCACGTGGAGGCGCCCATCATCGCCGAGCAAGAGAATCGTCGACTCGTCGGCGGCCGGGATCGTCTCGACACAGACGCGCATGAGGTTGTCGAGGAGGTCGGCCAGGCTGCGGCGGCCGGCAGCCGAGGCCGCCACCTTGTCGAGCGCGGTCAGGACGCGCGTGCGCTGCTCGGAGAAGTAGTGGACCGACTCGCGGATCGCTTCGTCGACGGCCTCGTTGAAGCGACGGACCTCGTCGATGCGAATGTGGGGTCCGAAGTCGGCTTCGTAGATGTCGAGGACGCAGCGGCGTAGGAGCGCATACTCGGCGGTCACCTCCTTGAGATCGAAGCCGCGATCGAGGCGATCGAGCGCGTGGAGCTTCGGAAGATCCGCCAGGCTCTTGACCTCGCCGGTGTGCAACGTCTCGAGGATTTCGGCGATCGACATCAGGAGCTCGGGAAAATGGTCCACGAGCGGCGGCCCGGACAACGTGCTGGCAGCGGGCACGTCGCGGACGAGACTCTTCCATTGCCGGATGATTCGCTCGCGATCTTTCCGCAGAAAATCGCACAAGCGCGGTGGCTGCTGCGTGTCCGTTGAAGCGTCCCCGCTCACCCAGACCCTCCGGCATCGAGAATGTAGACGCGCAGGAGCGCGTTTCACCCCTTGGACGGGATTCGGAAGCCGGGACTCGGGGCCGCTAGTCCGCGCGTAGCGCCGTCACGGGATCGATACGGGTGGCGCGGCGGGCGGGGATCCAGCAGGCGAAGAGCGCGACGCTCGCCAGGAGCGCCAGCGCGGCGGCGAAGGTCAGGGGATCACTGGCGGTGACCTCGAAGAGCTGGTTACGGATGAGGCGGGCCAACGCGGCCGAGGCGGCGCCGCCGAGCGCGAGGCCCCAGCCGGCCAGCACGAAACCGCGGCGCAACACCGAGCGGACGATCCGCCCGCGCGGAGCGCCGAGGGCCATTCGAATGCCGATTTCATGCGTGCGCTGGCTTACGACGTACGAGATGACTCCATAAATGCCGAGCGCCGCCAGAAGCAGCGCGAAGGCCGAATAGGCCGCCAGCAGCCGCGCCGTGAGCGCGCGCGAACGGAGAGAAGAGTCCATCAGCCAATCGAGGGTGCGCACCTTCCAGACCGGCTGATCGCCGTCGATCGACCAGATGGCCGAGCGCACCGAATCGGCGAGCGCCAGCGGCTCGAGCTCCGTGCGCACGACCAGCGACGCGAAGATGAACGGGACCTGCGACTGCGGGGCGTAGATCTGCGGCACGCGCGGATCGTCGAGCCCCTGATGCTTGATGTCGCCGACGACCCCGATGATCGAAACCTGCCGCTCTCCATCGACGAGGCCGCCGACGAGGCGCAGCTGCTTGCCGACGGGGTCGGCGCCGGGCCAGAAGCGCTCGGCGAGGGAGCGATTGACCACGACCACCGCCGGCGAGTCGGCACGATCCTCGTCGGAGAAGACGCGCCCGCGGAGGAGCGGAATGGCCATGGTCGCGAAGTAGCGGGGATGGGCGACGTTGATCTCGGCCTGCGGCTCCTGCCCGGCGGGCGGCCGTGGGCGGTCGGGCAGCACGAAGGCGGTGCTGTTGCCGTTGCCGCTGAACGGCAGCGCGCGCACGACGGCGGCCGAGCGCACGCCCGGCAGCGCCTGCACGCGCTCGACGACGGCGCGATGGAACTCCCACTGACCGGCGCCGGTCGGATACTTGTTGCGCGGCAGCCGGTATTCGAGCGTCAGCAGATGGTCGGGTTGAAATCCGGGATCGACCGCGTTGAGGCGAACGAGGCTGCGCGTCGCCAGACCTGCGCCGGTCACGAGCACCACGGCGAGCGCGATCTGCGAGACCACGAGCAGGCTCTGCATGCGACGGCGGCCGCTCGTCTGCCCCGCGCCGCGACCGGACTCCTTCAAGGCCTCTTGCACGTTGGTGCGGGCCGCCTGCATCGCGGGGACGGCGCCGAAGAAGAGGCCGGTGACGAAGGAGAGCGCGAGCGTGAAGCCGAAGACCGCGTAGTCGAGGACCAGCACCGGGCCGGCGGAGCGCGGCAATAGCGGCGAGGCGGCCAGCAGATCGGTGCCCACGCGGGCGACGGCGAGACCGGCGACCGCGCCGAGGCCCCAAAGGAGCAGCGATTCGGTGAGGAGCTGGCGCACGAGCCGCGCCTTGCCGGCCCCGAGCGCGGTGCGGACCGCCATCTCGCGCTGCCGCGACACGGCGCGCGACAGGAGCAGGTTGGAGACGTTGGCGCAGGCGATGAGCAGCACCAGCGCGACGGCGCCGAAGAGCAGCAGCAAGGAGGGACGAACGTCCTCGACCAGGACGCTGTGCAGCGGGCGGACCACGACGCCGCGGTCGCGGTTGGTGGCGGGATAGGCGAGCGCGAGGCCGCGCGCGACGGTGGCCAGCTCCGCCTGCGCGGCGTCGGCGGTGACGCCGGGACGCAGCCGGCCGATCACCTCGGCGGAGGTCTTGGCGCGGTCGAGGGAGAAGTTGGGATAGTGGCAGAGCGGAATGAACACCTCCGCCTCCATCCACGGTTTGAAGCTCTCGGGGAGGATGCCGACGACGGTGAAGAGCTGGCCGTTGAGCGCCAGCCGCTTGCCGACGAGCGCGGGATCGGACACGAACATCGACTTCCAGAGCGCGTGCGCGACCAGGACGACGCGCTCGGCACCCGGCTCGTCCTCGTGCGCGGAGAAGCCGCGGCCCAACGCCGGCTGTACGCTCAGCATCGAGAGGAAATTGGCCGTGACGAAGGAGCCGCGCACCCGCGTCGGCTCGTCGCGGCCAGTCAGGTTCACGGTCTGGCCGACGACGCCCGCGAGATCGCTGAACGAGCGGCTGCCCGCGCGCCAGTCGCGCAGATCGGGATAGGAGACGTAGTCGATGGGCGCGCCCGGATGGCTGGTGCTGACGACGACGAGCTCATTCGGCGCGGGGAACGGCAGTGGTCGCAAGAGCACGGTGTGGACCAGGCTGAACATGGCGCTGTTGGCGCCGATGCCGAGCGCCAGCGTGACGACGGCGACGGCGGTGAAGCCGGGCGCGCGACGGAGGACACGCCAGCCGAAGCGCACGTCCTGCCCCAGCCACTCGACGACGCGCGTGCCGCGCACGTCGCGACACTCTTCCTTCACCTGCTCGACGCCGCCGAAGGCGCGCAGGGCGGCCAGCCGTGCCTCCTCGGGC
Organism: Myxococcales bacterium; assembly: GCA_028287105.1. Classification (GTDB taxonomy): domain Bacteria; phylum Myxococcota_A; class Polyangia; order Palsa-1104; family Palsa-1104; genus JAQBQH01. The sequence goes on along the minus strand of JAQBQH010000065.1, from coordinate 1,294 downwards.
GACATGCCGGCGGCGACGTTCTCGCGCGTCTGCATCTCGAGGTGGAAGCGCAGCTCCTCGTCCATCTCCTGCTCGCGCCGGCGCTTGAGCACGAGCCCGCGTAGCCGTCGCCAGATGCGCATGGCCATTGGCTCCTCTGTTCAGGTGGTCCGAAGCACACGCGCGATGGCGGCCGCCATGCGCTCCCAGTAGCGACTCTCGGCCTCGAGCTGCTTCCTGCCCGAGGCGGTCAGCCGATAGAACTTGGCGCGCCGGTTGTTCTCCGACGGGGCCCACGACGCGGCGATCCACGCCTCCTCCTCGAGGCGATGGAGCGCCGGATAGAGCGAGCCCTGCTGGATGCACAGCACCGAATCGGAGATCTGCTGAATGCGGCGCGCGATGCCGAAGCCGTGCATCTCGCCGAGAGCGAGCGTCTTGAGGATGAGGAGATCGAGCGTTCCCTGCAACAGGTCGGTCTTCGCGGCCATTGCGTCTCCCCAAGAGCGTCTAGGGGAAGGTAGCGGACGCTCCTGTAGACTGTCAAGGGGAGAGCGTGCCAGCGACGGCACGCGGCCCTCGGTTGGCGCCTAGGGGCCGTTGCTAATCGGGCGTTTCTGAAAGCGCGATCATTTCGATCGTTTGCGCGTTCGAGCGGCAGAGAGTTTGTGCAGCCTGCCAACGCGTGATCAAAGATGGGTATGCGCTTCGCCAACTGGTCGCGGCGAGGAGTCTGGAAGCAAATCTACAAGGCGCTGCAAGTGCGAGTCGACAAGACAGGCTCTATCGTCGACGGCAGCGTGACCCGGGCGCACCAAGACGCGTCCGGCGGAAAAGGGGAATCGACGCCAATTGTCTGGGTCGTAGTCGAGGAGGATTCTCGACGAAGATTCACGCGATCACCGACGGCAAGGGTCGACCGCTCATCGGCGACACCGGCTAAGACTCCGACGCGTTGGTCCGCGAGATTCGCTATCGCGGCATGAAGCCCGTCATCTGCTGCCACCCGACGCGCAAACACCGCCGTCGACGACTCGACCGCCGCCTGTACCGACGTCGCTACCGCGTCGAGTGCCTGTTCCACGACCTCAAGCGCTTCCGCGCCGTCGCCAGCCGCTACGAAGTCGCCTGCACCTGGCTGTGGCTCAGCTGATGTGCTCGCCGCGACGAGGCGCCTGACCTCGGCAACGAGGCGGCACGCAGTGGGGCCGATCCCGACGGCGTAGAGTGAGGCTCGTCGCGCGCAGCGCGACGTAAGGCCGAACGATGGAGGAGCACGCCGCGAAGCGGCGACTGCGACGGATTCCGACGGCGG
>JAQBQH010000413.1 GCA_028287105.1 Myxococcales bacterium | reverse complement strand
GCTTTGCCATGGTGGCGTTTGCCGCGGTGGTGATGATGGCGAAACTCCGCAGGATCGCGCCATCCGGGTATTTCCAGGCCTCCCATAGGCCGGCGAATGCCATGGGATTGCCGTCAGCACGCGCGATGGCGAAAGGTTGCTTGCCGACGGGTTCGGCCTTCCACTCATAGAACGCGCCGGCCGGCACCAGGCATCGGCGCTGGGCCAGCGCGGCGCGGGACATGCCGACCGTGGCCACGGTCTCGGCGCGGGCATTGATCGACCACCGACCCTGCCTCAGATCCTTTTTGAAGGCCGGCACCAGGCCCCACTTGAGCAGATCGAGATGGCGATCGCCGGTGTCCGGGTGCCGCCGGACAGCCATGGCCGCCTGCGTCGGCGCGACGTTCCAGGACGGCGCCAGGCTGGGCAACGGGTTCACCCGTCCGGAAGAACCGCGCGATGGCCTCAGCGGGCAGGAAACTGGCGTAGCGGCCACACATGGCTGAAGCTACCGGCGGCGCGGCTTGGGCGTCACCGACCCGCCAAAAGCCAACTTGTGCAGGTGGCGCAGCACCGCCTCGATCCCACCCCGGCCCTCCCCGACCATGAAGGCCAGCGGCGAGCGCCGGCCGAACAGAGTGCTGCTGTTCGGCCGCCGCAGCCGCCGCGATCGGCGCCATCCGCACAGAATATGCTGCAACCATCGCGCCCATGGCGATACGGCTAGCTGAGGCCACCCGGCACGAGATGACTCTCTCCGCCCTGGTGAACCGCGCTTATGGTCTGAACCCTGAGGAGGAAGCGCTGCTTTGGGAAACAGCGCCGCCACGTATGCCCATCGAGCCGCCTCAGATTCCTGTCGTCAATGCCGCATAGATGTTCTGCACCGCGTGAGACGGTCACGCCCAGCGGACACGGCCCTCCGTCAGCACGTAGTGGCAGCCACAGCCCGTCTTCAGCCACACCGACGGGCGCAAGGTGATGGATCGATCGGGGTGCTCTTGCAGGGTCCAGACGGGCTTGGCGTCCGGCAATAGATTCATCTCAAGCGTCTTGCCGCACCCGCCGGGGCATAACATCGCGGCCGACCAGTCGTGGCCGTCCGCGCCGACGATGTAGACGATGCCCTGCGCAAGCGTGTCGGGTAGATCGGCGACATGTTGCCCGCGGTAGACAACAGGCCGCCGAAAAACCCAGGCATAAAGACGGAGGAGGAGGGACCAAAGATATTTGATCACTTCAGCCGCTCAGCTCCGGCAGGTTGAGCGGCGGCTCGATGTCACCGACGCCCACCACCGGGCCAAACAGGGGACACGGATCGCCTTCGGGTACAGCCTCGATTTCCATCTCGGCGAGGTTGATCCGCAGCGTCGCAAAGCTCCGGTTGGGCTGGTTCCGCGTGAGGTAAAGGCGCGCCAGCATTTCGTTCACGGCCATGGCTGCGACCGTCATGTTGACGCTGATCACCGCCGGCGCCTCTTCCTCGACGCCGTCGATATATTTTTCACGCTGCCGTTCGGCATAGAGCAACGGATTGCTGCGCCGGAGTGCATCGGCTGCAACCTGGGACTGCCGATAAGCCTGCCGCGAATACAGACTGGAGCCGCCTGGCTTGATGTAATGCACGACGCCATCGATGCGGTCGATCGTACCATCCATGAGCGCGCCAATCCGTACACCGACATCGATGTATGGCAGCAGGTAGTAGGAACTGATGCGGCTCAGCACGTCCCGGCCTTCGGCGGAATCGACGCAGCCGAAGATGATGTCGCACCCGGCAACCGCCTCGACGATATCGCGACGCACCAGGTTGCCGGCATAGATTTCCACCTTCGTACCAAGCTGCATGGCTTCGATCGCGCGCCGGGCGATCTCGACCTTTGGCACCCCGTCTTCCGCGTCCTGCCAGGTCGCGTTGACGATGCGGTTCATGTTCTTGTGCTCGGCCCGTTCGGGATCGGCCAGCACGAGCCGCCCGAATCCAAGGCGCGCCAACTGCTCGATGATGATACTGCCCGTGCCGGAGGCGCCGACAACGGCGGCGGACAGCTGACCGCACTCCGCCGTCATGCGATGACCGAAGGCGGGCGTAGGCCTCCCGACCCGAAGCGCCCGCGCCGACGGCACCGGATCACGCGCGTGCCAGGTCCGGATGTCATCGCCGACGCAGGTGATCATGTGCAGCGGGGCGAAGCCGCCATCGGCGTCAACACTGCGACCAAACAGCGTTCCGTCCTGAAGCATCACCACGCTTGCGTGAATGATGGGACGGTCAACCCAGCCATGGATGCCGGGAAACAGCGCAGTGTCGCTCTGGTCATCGACCGCCGAAAAGCGGCGGTAATCGGCTGGGTGGCTATGGAACTTGACCACACTGAGGCCTTCGGCGGCGGCGCGATCGAGAAGGGGGTCCAGCCATTCGACCGGCCACCGGATCGCATCGGGCGCACGCAAGCTGCATACGTCATAAGGGATCGGATGGATTTCCCGAACCAGCAGACGATGACGTTCCAGCCCGTCCCGGCGACCACACAGAGCAATCGCCGCCGCCTCTTTCCCGTCACCGGGAAAGAGGTGGCCGTGAAGCGTGCCGTGTTGCTGTTCGGTGAGGCTGAGCGCAACCAGGGCGCTCATTGTTCCGTCTCCCGCGCCAGCCAATCCTGGACATAGGCGAAATGGCTTTCGAGGTTGTCGACACCCGGCACCCAGACCGACGTGCCGGTGCGGTGCCGGGACCAGCGCTGCCAGCCCTTGCCATCGACCTGTTCGATGGCTTCCACACAGGCGATGGTCTTCCCGTCCTGACGGTGCAGAGCGGGGCAAAAATACGCCATATCCAACTGACTGGTGGGATAGCCGGCCGCGATCTCGATCGCGACATTCGACGTGGCCACCTGAAAGCCGCGGGGCAGGGGCACATCGTAGATGATCACCCACAGCCGGTTGGCTTCGCGCAGCGCTTCCCAGTGAAGACCGAGGCCGTCGAGGAATGCCACGTCCT
>JAQBQH010000319.1 GCA_028287105.1 Myxococcales bacterium | reverse complement strand
AGCCGGCCGCGTCGGCTTCTACACGCTGGAGGCGGCGGGCGCGCCCGATCGCCTCGTCGCCGCCAACCTCGCCGACGCGCGCGAATCGAACATCGCGCCGCAAAAGCAGCTGTTGGCCGCTAGCCGTGAGCTGTTGGCTCCAGAGATCGGACGCGTCGGCGTGCGGCGGGAGCTGTGGGGCTATCTGGCGTTCGCGGCGCTCCTGTTGGCGCTGATCGAGTGGTGGACCTACAACCGGCGGGTGACGGTGTGAGCGGCATCGAGCTGCTGCAGCCGCGCGCGCTGTGGCTGCTGTTGGCGTTGCCGCTCGTCGCGGCGGTGCTGTGGGCGTCGCTGGTCGATCTCTCGCGGGCGCAGCAGCGACTCTCGGCCCTCTTACGCATGCTGCTGGTAGCGACCCTGGCGCTGGCGCTGGCGCGGCCGTCGACGGTCGGCGAGCGGCACGTGGTGGCGACGGTGCTCCTCGTCGACGTCTCGGCGTCGATCGGCGACCGACAGCTCGAGGCGGCGCGCCAGCTCATCGAGGCGGCGCGCCAGGCGCGACACGGCGATGACGTGCTCAAGCTGGTCACCTTCGGCGCGCATCCGCGGCTGGTCGAGCTGCCGGCCGATGGCATTCCGCTCCCCGCCGAGGCGCTGGCGCGGCACGACGGCGACGGCAGCGATCTGGCGTCCGCGCTGACGCTGGCCTATGGGCTCTATCCGCCGGGCACGCTGCCGCGCGCGCTCCTCGTCAGCGACGGCAACGAGACCGAAGGCGACCTCGCCGCCGAGGCGCAGGCCGCCGCCCGGCGCGGCGTTCGCGTCTCGTATGCGACCTTCCCGCGCGCGCAGGACGACGAGGTGCTCGTGCGCACCCTGACCCTGCCGAGCGACGTCAAGATGGGCGCGCCGTTCGAGGTGAGCGCCGAGATCTACAGCTCGCGCGCGCAGCCCGCGTCGGTGACGCTCTATCGCGACGAGTTCATCAACCCGCTCGAGGGCAAAAAGACGGTGCAGCTCGTCGCCGGCGCCAACACCGTCAAGTGGAAGGCCGAGGTCGCACAGGCCGGCTTCACCACGTTCAAGGCGGTCGTCGGCGCCGCGGCCAAGCAGACGCTCGCCGACAAGCAGCCGGGCAACAACGCGGCCGTCGCGTCGGTGGCGGTCAAGGGCAAGCCGCGCGTGCTCTACGTCGAGGGCGAGCCGGCGGCGGCCGCCTATCTGCGCACGGCGCTCGAGCGCGAGAACATCTCCGTCGACGTGCGCACCAGCTACGGCCTGCCGTCGTCGCCGCGCGAGCTCTCCGCCTACGATCTGGTCATCCTCTCCGACGTGGCGCAGACCTTCGTCGGGCCGGCGCAGATGGCAGCCATCGAAGGCTACGTGCGCGACCTCGGCGGCGGCTTCATCATGGCCGGCGGCGAGAACAGCTTCGGCTCGGGCGGCTATACCGGCTCGCGCCTGGAGAAGCTCCTGCCGGTGCGCTTCGAGACGGAGAAGAAGCGCGATCAGCCGGGGCTGGCGCTGGCGCTCGTCATCGATCGCTCGGGCTCCATGACCGGCGAAAAGCTGGAGCTGGCGAAGGACGCCGCCAAGGCGACGGCCGAGCTCCTCGGCGCCGACGACATGCTCGCCGTCATCGCCTTCGACTCGCAGCCGACGTCGGTCGTGCGCCTGCAGCGCGCCGCCAATCGCGTGCGCATCGCCAACGACATCGCGCGTCTCACCGCCGGCGGCGGCACCAACATCCTGCCCGCGCTCAAAGAGGCCTACGATCAGCTCGACCCGGCGCACGCGAAGCTCAAGCACGTCATCCTCCTCACCGACGGGCAGGCGAGCTACGAGGGCATCCGCGAGCTCACCGACGAGATGGCCGAGCACAAGATCACCATCTCCGCCGTCGGCGTCGGCGCCGAGGCCGATAAGACGCTGCTGACGATGATCGCCGAGCGCGGCGGCGGGCGCTTCTACTTCACGCAGTCGGCGCAGAACGTGCCGAAGATCTTCACCAAGGAGACCACCGAGGTCGCGCGCAACGCGCTCGTCGAGGAGCAGGTCGGCGTCCACATCCAGAAGCGCGCCGAGCTGCTCGACGGCGTCGGCATGGAGAGCGCGCCGCCGCTGCGCGGTTATGTGTCGACCAAGCCGAAGCCGATGGGCGAGGTGATCCTGGTGAGCGATCTAGGCGAGCCGATCCTGGCGCGCTGGCGCGTCGGCCTCGGTCAGGCGGCGGCGTTCACCAGCGACGTGAAGAATCGCTGGGCGGTCAACTGGGTCAAGTGGCCCGGCTACGGTAAGTTCTGGGCGCACCTGGTTCGCTCGACCATGCGCCACGGCGCTTCGTCTTTTGCGGGCGGCGGCGGCCGCAGCTACGAGATGAGCACCGACGTCGATCCGCCGCGCGCCCACGTCACCGTCGACGCCATCGGCAGCGACGACCGATTCGTCTCCGGATTGGCCACGACGCTGCAAGTGATCGACCCCGAGCACCCCGGCGAAAAGCGCGAGGTGACGCTGCCCGAGACCGCCCCCGGCCGTTACGAAGGCAGCTTCACGCTCGGCCGCTACGGCGCCTTTCTCTTGCGCGCGCAGCATCGCTCGAGCGGCCAGCTCGTGGCCGAATCGACCGGCGCGCTGTCGCTGCCCTACCCGCGCGAGTTCCTGGCGCTGCCGCCCGACGAGCTGCTCCTTCAGCGCGTCGCCCTCGCCACCGGCGGGCGCGCCCATCCATCGGCGGCGCAGCTGTTCGACGCCATGGGCCAGCGCGTCACGTTTCATCGCGAGCTGTGGCCGTGGTGCTTGTGGCTGGCGGCGCTGCTGCTGCTCCTCGACGTCGCCGCCCGCCGCGTGCGCATCATCTGATCTCGCGCAGCTCGTGCGCCATCGCGCGCGAAACCCGCTGCCGCTCGTCGCTGCCGAAGAAGCGCTCGACCAGGTGCAGCCCCAGATCGAGCGACGACGAGACCGCGCCGGCGGTGATGACCCGCCCGGCATCGACGACGCGGCGATCTTCGACCACCTCCGCGCACAGCGGGCGCAGCTCCTCGTAGGCGCTGAAGTGCGTCGTCGCCGGCAGCCCGCGCAAGAAACCCGCGTGCCCCAGCAGCAAGGAGCCCGTGCACACCGACGCCACCGGCCGCCTCTCGCCCCAGCTGCGCAGCCACTCGAGGATACGCGTGTTCTTCTGCAGCGGACGCGTGCCCAGCCCGCCCGGCACGACGAGCAGATCGTAGGGCGCGAGGTCGCCGAGGACCCCGTCGGTGGCGATGCGCAGGCCGCCGTCGTCGCCGTGGGACGGGCCGGTCCCGAGAACGGTGATGCGCACGCCCTGAACGCGTCGCAATGCGTCGTAGGCGCCGACGAGGTCCAAAAGCGTCAATCCATCGAAAGCGAAGAAGACGACCCGCATGCTCTCAGTGTAAAATAAGATCGATGCCCCTGCGCACTCGCGCCGTCGTCCCTCCCAACGGACGCGGTCGCGTCGCCCTGGTGCTCGCAGGCGGCGCTGCCCGCGGCGCCTACGAGGTCGGCGTGGTTCAGCACATCCTCGAGGACGTCGCGCGCGACCTCGGCCGCGACCCGCCGCTCGACATCCTGTGCGGCACCTCGGTCGGTGCGCTCAACACCTGCGGCCTGGCCGCCTTTGCCGACTATCCACGCGCGCGCGCCCGCCGCCTCGTCGACGTCTGGTCGCATCTCACCATCGATCAGGTGCTCTCCATCGATCGCGGCGAGCTCTTCGGCCTCATGCGCGCGCTCGTCGGACGCCCGCCGGCCATCCGTCCCGACGCGCAGCACGGCGTCGGCCTCGTCGACCCCACCGCCATCGAGAAGCTGATCACCGACGCCGTGCCGTTCGCGCGCATCCAGCAGCACCTCGACGCGGGCCTGCTCAGCGCCGTCACGGTCACGGCCACGCACATCGGCTCGGGCCGCACCATCGTCTTCATCGCGCAAAAAAACGCGCTCTCCGACGGCTGGTCCACCGACCCGACGATGATCGGCGAGCGCGTCGAGCTGCAGCCGGTGCACGCCCTCGCCTCCGCCGCCATCCCGGTGTTGTTCCCGGCGGTGCGCGTCGGTGCCGAGTTCTACTGCGACGGCGGCCTGCGCCAGAACGTGCCGCTCTCGCCGGCGCGCCGCCTCGGCGCCGACGGCATCATCGTCGTCTCGCCGCGCTTTCTGCCGCTGCCGCAGCCCGACGCCCCCGAGATCCGCGCCAACGAGGAGGCCTTCCCCGGTCCGCTCTTTCTCCTCGGCAAGACCCTCAACGCCCTGCTCCTCGACCGCCTCGACAGCGACATCGACCGCCTGCGCCGCATCAACAAGATCCTCGACGCCGGCACCCGCTCCTACGGCGCCTCGTTCCTCTCCACGATCAACGACGCCATGGGCAGCCCGCCCGGCAAGCTGGCGCTGCGCCCCCTGGCGACCGTGCTGGTGCGCGCCTCGGGCGACATCGGTCGCATGAGCGGCGAGTTCGTACGCTCGGCCTCGTTCAACGCGCGCAACCGCGGGCTCCTCGGGCGGCTGATGCGCCGCCTGGCCGACGCCGAAGGCGCGTCGCAGGCGGATCTACTCTCCTATCTGCTCTTCGACGGCGAGTTCGCGCGCGAGCTGATCGCGCTCGGTCGTGCCGACGCCCGCCGCCAGCATGATGAGCTGTGCAGCTTCTTCGAGGATCTCGCCCACCGCGACGGAGAGCCGAACAGCTGACCGTGGGCGTCGGGCTCCGCCGCCGCCGCCGTTGTATACTTCCCGATCGGGGGTGTGGCATGGCGGGCGGTGGTGGCGTGCTGATCGTGGAAGACGACGAAGACATCCGCACCGACCTGGCCGCGATCCTCCGCGTCAAGGGCTTCGCCGTCGAGGAAGTAGCCAACGGCAAAGAGGCAATGGCGCGGCTCGAGAGTGGTCCCGCGCCCTGCCTCCTGGTGCTCGATCTGATGATGCCGGTGATGAACGGCTGGGAGCTGCGGACCGCCATGCGCGCCAACGGCACGCTTTCGGAGATCCCCGTCGTGGTGGTCTCCGGCGCCGGTCGGATCGATCCGCAAGAGGTCGACGCACTCGAAGCGGCCGCCGTCCTGGTCAAGCCGTTCGAGCTGAGCCAGCTCCTCGAGCTGGTGGGTCGCTATTGCCCGCGACGGCAAACGGCGCCGGCGGTGCGGTGACCCCGCCCACGACCATCGATCTCCTGGGCCGCCTCGACGCGGTCGTGTTCGAAGCGGTGCCGGCCACTCTGCAGCTCACCTTCGCCGCCGGCGCAGGGCTGACGCGGCTCGGGTTTGCCGCCGAAGACTGGGTGACCGACCCGCAATTTCTGGTCAAGCGGCTGCATCCCGACGAGCGCGAGTCGGTCCTGGCGCTCCTGCAGGCGGTCGCGCTCGACGGTAAGCCGCGCAACCTCGAGCACCGCATGGTCTCGGCCGACGGCGGCGAGCGCTGGTTCCGCACCGAGGCGCACGCGCTGGCCGGCGAGGACGCGGCGGCGACGCGTCTCATGGCGCTCATGATCGACGTGACCGAGGTGCGGCGCACGGCCGAAGCGCTGCGTGACGCCGAGGCGCGCCTCAGGCAGGTCGTCAACAACGCGCCGCTGGTGCTGTTCGCGCTCGATCGCCACGGCACCTTCACGCTCGCCGAGGGCAGCGGCCTGAAGGGTCTCGGGCTGACGTCGTCGCAGACGGTCGGCCGCAGCGTCTTCGACGGCTACCGCGACGAGCCGGGGATCCTCGCCAGCGTCCGCCGCGCCCTGGGAGGCGAGAGCTTCACCGCCTACGACCAGGTGCTCCGCCTGGGCTCCTCGTGGGAGACGCGCTGGACGCCCATCTTCGATAGTGCCGGCCGCCCCGCCGGCGCGACCGCCGTGGCGCTCAACGTCACCGAGGCCAAGCGCGCCGCCGACGCGTCGAGGATGTCGATGTCGCTCTTGCGCGCGACGCTGGAGGCGACCACCGACGGCATCCTGGTCGTCGACAGCGGCGGGCGTATCGTCGACTACAACCGCCGCTTCGTCGACCTCTGGCACATCCCGCCCGACGTGTTGGCCTCACGCGACGACACGCGCTTCCTCCAGCACGTCATCGAGCAGCTGCGCGACCCCGACGGCTTCTTGGCCAAGGTGCGCGCGCTCTACGCCGACCCCGACGCTCCGAGCCACGACGTCATCGAGTTCCGCGACGGTCGCATCTACGAGCGCGACTCGAAACCGCAGCGCGTCGACGACAAGAGCGTCGGGCGCGTGTGGAGCTTTCGCGACGTCACCGCCGAGCGCCGCGCCACACGCCGCGCCACCTTCCTCGCCGCGGCCTCCAAGGTACTGGCCGGCCCGCTCGGCGACGCCACGCCGCTCGACGTCGTGGCGCGGCTCAGCGTTCCCTTCCTCGCCGACTGGTGCACCATCCTGCTCGTCGAGGATGACGGCACCGTCTCCTCGGCGGCGGCGTTCCACTCCGACAGCGCGTGCACCCCGCTCGTGCGCCGCCTGTTCCCCGACATGCGGCTGACCGACCGCGGCATCGCGCGCGTGCTGACGACGGGCGAGCCGGTCGTCTACAACGGCATCACCGACGAGCAGCTGGCCGGCACCATCGAGATGGACATCGTCAGCCCGACCGTGCGCGGACAGCTCGACATCCTGCGCCAGCTCAACCTCCGCGGCTACATGGCGGTGCCGCTGCGCGCGCGCGGCAAGACGATCGGCGCCATCGCATTCTCGCGCAGCGATGCGCATCGCCGCTTCGACGACGAGGATGTCACGCTGGCCACCGATCTGGCGCAGCGCGCCGCGCTCAGCATCGAGAACCAGCGGCTGTATCGCTCGTCGCAGGAGGCGGTCGAGCTGCGCGAAGAGTTCCTCTCGGTGGCGTCGCACGAGCTGCGCACGCCGGTGACGTCGCTGCAGCTGGCGGTGCAGAGCCTGCTCGCCATCGGCGACGACGCGGACGCCGGCCTGTTGCGCCAGGCGCTCGAGTCGGCCGAACGTCAGACGCGGCGCCTCGGGCGGCTCGTCGACTCGCTGCTCGACGTCTCGCGCATCCAGGCCGGACGGCTGGAGCTGGCGCGCGATCCGATCGACCTCGTCGCCGTCGCCCGCGACGTGGCGTCGCTGCTCGTCGCGGACGCGCGCCGCGCCGGCTGCACCATCGACATCACCGCCGACGAGGAGCCGCTCGTGGGCCTGTGGGACCGGGCGCGGCTGGAGCAGGTCGTCACCAACCTCTTCTCCAACGCCATCAAGTACGGCGCCGGCGCGCCGATCACGGTCAACCTGAGGCGCGACGGCAATCAGGCCCGCCTCGAGGTGCGCGACCTCGGCATCGGCATCGCGCCCGCCGAGCGCGAGCGCATCTTCGAGCGCTTCGAGCGCGCCGTCTCCGCCAAGCACTACGGCGGGCTCGGCCTCGGCCTCTACATCGTGCGCCGCATCGTCGACGCCCACGGCGGCCGCATCACCGTCGACAGCAGCCCCGGCACCGGCAGCGTCTTCGTCGTCGAGCTGCCGCTGACCGAGCGCTAGTAGCGCGCTTCGATTCTCAGTAAAAGGACGTGCGTGAGGATGGTCGGCTGCGGCAATGTCGCCATCGTGCCGCCCGGCGGCACGACGTAGCCGCCTGACGTATCGGCGACGAGTCGATAGTCGAGGAAGGCGAACCAGTGCAGCGACGGCGCCGCGGTGATGGTCAGCCCCGCCTCGTAGGTGGCTCCCGCGCGCGTCCCGTAGCAGTTGTTGTAGACCGACGCGATCGATGCCGGCGGTCCCACGCACGGCCCGACCATCGGGTTGTTCGCCCCCTGGTCGCTCGTCGACGAGTAGAGGAAGCTCAGATCGATCGACAGGCGGTCATCGGCGAAGCTGCGCCCGAGCTCCATGCCCATGATGAAGCCCTTGGTGCGGTAGTCCGCCAGATACATGCCCCACAGCGCCGGACGCAGGCCGGCCAGGCTGCCGCGATCGCGGATGCCGAGCGTGGCGTCCCAGGCCGTCCCCGGTGCCACCTGGTTGCCGGCGACGGCGAATTGCGGATCGTCGGAGAGCGACACGATGGCGCGCTTGCGGAAGCGGCCTTCGCCGAACAGCGAGAGCTTGTCGAAGGTGACGTCGATGTTGCCGTACACCTGATCGCGCGCGGTGCGATTGACGACGAGGTTGTTCTCGATCGTTCCCGCTTGGTGATCGACGCGACTGGCCAGGAGCTTGGTGAGCCACATCTCGATGGCGAACGACGAGAGATGGTCGTAGCCGAGGCGAATCGTCAGGTGTTTGCCGGCGCGGATGTTCGCTTGCGCGTCGAGGCGCGTCAGTTCGACGCCGGCCGAGCCGGTCACGTCGAGGACGACGTCGGTGAAGATGTCGAGCCACGACAACAGCCGAACGTAGTCGGTCCAGGTGATCCAGGTGCGCGGAGCCTCGGTCTGCACCTTGCCGACGACGCCTGCCGTCGACGCGGGATCGTTGATCGTGGCCGGCAGCGGCCCGCCGTCGTCGTTGCCGCTCAGGTACGACGAGCTGACGCTGACCGAGCCCCAGATCTTGTCGTACGTGTACGTGGTGTCGAGACCGCCGGCGATGGCCAGACCGCCCGCGTAGTCACTGGTGAGCGAACGCGAGAACGGATTGGGATAAAGCCCGGCGTAGACGCTGGCGTCCCAGTGCTTCGCCAAGCGCCACCACAGGCGCAGTCCGTCGATCTTGAGCGCATCGGCCTCCGGGACGACGAGCCGTCCCAGCGCGAAGTCGACATTCTCGCCGCGCCGTCGCACGTAGGTCGATCGCAGCTCGTACTCGCGACCGCCGAGGTAGCCGCGCGCGACGATCTGATCGGCGCCCTGCTGCGCGGCGTCGGTGCTGAAGTTGCCGGAGATGCGGACGCGCCCGTCGATGTGCAGCTCGAAGTTTCCCGGCAGCCGGCGCCCGTCGATGATGGCGCGCAGCTCGCCATAGCCCAGCTCGAACGGCGACGCCGCCTGCGCCTCACGGCCGTAGCCCGCCGGAATGGCGGAGTTCTGCTCCGCCATGTACAGGCCCTGCACGATGAGCCGGATGTTGAAGCGATCGCGCAGATCCTGGGCGCTCGCGCGCGAGCTCACCGCCGACAGCCCACAGCCGACGGTCAATGCCAGCACCAAGATCCGGAGCCGTCGGCGGTGCGCGGTCCGCTGTCGGCTGCTCTTCATCGGCACACCGATTCGCGCGCCCCGGGAACCGGCTGCTTCACCGGCCCGAAGAAGATCGCGTTGTGGCAACCCGCGCAGTAGTTGTACTTCGAGTGCGTGCCCGCGGCGGCGGCGGCGCCCCCTCCCCCCATCGGCGACGCCACGTACACCGGATCGCCGCGGATCGCGTCCTTGCGGTGGCACGCCGCGCAGTTCGACGCCAGCGCCGTGAAGTTGCCGCCGACGTGGCAGTCCACGCACGGCAGCATGCGGTGCACGCCGATGAGGTCGCAGCCGACCCGGTTGTGCTCGAAGTGCGCCGCCGCCCACGTGCGCTGGGTATGGCACTCGCCGCACTGCGGGCCGAGGCTGTTGTGGTGGATGTCGTCGTTGCGATGGCACGTGATGCACAGGTTGCCGGTGCCGCCGAGCAATCGACCGCCCGGGTGGCACGACACGCACGGCACGCGATCATGCGCGCCGCCGAACCGCGGCACCGGCACGTCGTGCCCGGTGTGCACGATCTTCCAGTCGTCGGCGACGTGGCACGAGCTGCACAGCGTCCCGAGCTGTCCGCGATGCACGTCGGGCTCGCCGTGGCAGCCGCCGCACTCGCGCGGCGTCGGCTTGAAGTGCAGCGACTTATGGCACTCGTTGCACTTGACCTTGCCGTGCTTGCCCTCGAGCGGCCAATCCGAATCGTCGGGATCGTTGTGGTTGAAGCTGACGCTGCCGTCGGGCGAATGGCAATTTTCGCAGCGCCGCCCGAGCGCGCCCGCGTGCGCGTCGTCCTTCGAGTGGCAGTTGTAGCAGGCGTTGCTCTTGCCGCGGTTGTTGGCGAAGTCGCGCCGCGCGTGGCAGCCCTCGCACAGGACGTCGCGGTGGTTGCCGACGAGCGGCCACTTGGTCTTGGTGTCGTGATCGAAGAGCCGCGCCTCCCACTTGCCGCCGGTGTGGCAGCTGAGGCAGTCCTTGCCGAGCGTGCCCTTGTGCAGCTCGTCGGGATGGCACGACGGCCCGCACTGCAGCGGCGTGTTCTCCTTGAACACGTTGCCGGGATGGCACTTGTCGCACGCCACCCCCTTGTGCCCCTCGGTGAGCGGGAAGCGCGAGTTCGGTCCGTGAAACTCGTTGATGGCGCGCGGCTTGGTCTCGACGATGCCGGCCATCTTGTGGCACTCGAGGCAGCGCTCGTTCGGATACTGCTTCTGGTGCACGTTCTCGTGCTGGTGGCAGCCCATGCACGCGACCTTCTGCGTGCGCCCCTTGCCCGAGATCAAGGGCGAGACGTTCTCCCAGTCGGCCATGTTCTTGCCGCGATGGCAGGCGCGGCAGTCGGCGTTGGCGTGCGCGCCGGTGAGCGGGAACTTGGTCATCGAGTTGTGGTTGAACTTCAGATCGGTCGGCCAGTTGGCCGCGGTGTGGCACACGCCGCAGTCGTTGCCGTTCGAGATCTTGGCGAAGCGCGCCTGGTGCACGTCCTTGTGGCAGGTATCGCAGCGACGGTCCGGCTTGGCCTTCTGCTCCTTCGGATGACACGCGTAGCAGCTCGCCTTCTTGGGATCGGCGTGCACCCCGTCGAGCGGGAAGCGCGTACGGCGGTTGTGATCGAAGTTGATGCGCGCGAACTCGACCTTCGCCGAGTGACACAGCTTGCACGCCTTCTGCCCGAACAGCGACGTGCCGTGCACGTTGTCGTGGCAGGGCGTGCAATCGAATCCCCACGTCGGCCAGCGGAAGGTCAGCTTCTGATAGCCGGCCGAGTTGGCCGGCGGCACCGCCAGCTTCGAGTTCGGCGGCTGCCCCGATTTGGTCGTGAAGTGGCAGGCCGCGCACTTGACCGGCTCGTGCTTCTTCTCGAGCGGATAGCGCGTGTCGCGATCGTGATCGAACTGCGCGCCGTCGATCATGTGCCAGGTCTTGGCGTCGTGGCAGCGCTCGCAGCGGCGCATGTTCTCGCGTAGATCGCCGTGCGGGTTGTTGTGGCAGCTCGCGCACGCCGTCGGTGACTTGAGATACGTCAAGGTCCCCGACTGCGTCTTCTCCTTATGGCACTCGTTGCACTTGGTCGTCTGGTGCTTGCCCTCGAGCGGGAACGTGGAGAGCGTGTTGTGGTCGAAGCGATCCTTGCCGCCGAACGAGGCGAAGCCGAGGATGTCCTTGTTCTTGCCCTTGTGGTCGGTGTGGCACAGCTCGCAGGGCTTGCCGAGCGCCTTGGGCGACGCGTGCAGCCCCTTGCGCTCGCGCTGCCGCTCGCCGATGACGGCGTGGCACTTGATGCACTTCTCCTGCGAGACGTCGCGCGCCCCGATGTGGCAGTCCTGGCAGTGGTCCTTGCCGTCGATGTGCGCGTGCGGCTGCGTCAGCGGCCCCGGCGACGTCGAGAAGAAGTCGGCGCGCGCAATGGCGCTGGGGATCAGGAGGAGGAGGAGCGCAACTACCGGCCGGGCCCGGAGCACGCCGTATCGTCGCTCAGAAGCCACACGCAAACAAGAGAATCAGCGACGCAATTCGATGACGATGTGAATCGTCGCGACGATCGTCAAGACCACCGACATCGGGATGTGAGCCGCCTTCCACTGATTGAAGAGCGGCTCGAGGTGCGGCAGAAGGACGCGGCGCCGCTCGAGGAGCGCCAGCTCGAGCGAGAGCTTCATGGCGTAGCGCCGCACCTTGCGCGCCCCCTTGCCGTGCACGGTCTTCTTGAGCTGCGAGCGCAGCTGGCGGATGCGCCGCCCGCGCATGACGTCGTCCTTGAAGCACCACAGGAAGGTCCAGACCGCGCCGAAGAAGGTCGGCGCGTCGGTCTTGCCGCCGAGCCGCTTCTCGAAGTTGCCGACGCGGCGGCGGTAGGCCTCGTACCAGACGTCGGCGGTGCGCACGCCCGGCTGCGTGCCGCGCAGCTTGGCCAGCTGGCGGTCGAGGTCGAGCACCTGCATGGCCGCCGTCGAGGCGCGCTCTTCGATCTGCGTCGTGAGATAGCGGCCGAGCAGGCCCGAGATCACGGTGATGATCATCGACCAGAAGCCGAGCGAGACCCAGTTGTCGAGCTTCGCCACCGAGTGGAGCAGGATGAACGCGGGCCCGAGGACGCCGGTCAGGACGTGCCACTCGAACCAGCTGCGCAACGAGCCGACGTTGCGCATGAAGCTGAAGCGCCGGCGCCACACGTAGAACATGCCGGTGATCATGAGCGCCGTGCCGGTGTAGCCGAAGTTGACCGCCAGCTCGCAGCCGGGACGATAGCCGATACGCGGGAGCGCGAGGTCGGGCTCGATGCCCTCGACCATCGTGGCGATGAGATAGGCCATCGACCACTTCGGCATCCACAAGCGCATCGAGATCTCGGCGCACGAGAGCAGGAACGCTCCGATGCCGAGGGTCCACCACATCGGCAAAGAGAGCTGCTTGCGCGGCGCGCGCGCGCGGCCGAGCTCCGGGATGTCGAGGCCGCCCTTGATGAACGCCCTCGACTCGTTGAGGTTGTTGACGTCGATGGCGACGGTGCGGTCGTAGCCGGCCTTGGCGCTGGCACGCGCCGCGTCGGGCAGCTGGGTCACCGCGTCCGACGGCAGGATCTCGACGAGCGCGCCGGTCGGGCAGGCGGTGATGCAGGCCTGGTCCTCGTAGAAGGCGCAGTGGTCGCACTTGGAGGCCATGCGGCGCAGCTTGGCCTTGCGCGGCGTGCCGTCGCCGAAGCCGAGCTTGCCCTCTTTGTTCAAGCGCAGCTTGAGCTGCGGCGCGTCGTCGAGCTCATGCATCTCGATGGCGTTGTACGGGCAGGCCGTCGCGCACAAGGTGCAGCCGGTGCAGGCGTCCTCCTTGATGAGGACCTCTTTGCGCTGCACGTCGAAGGAGATCGCGTCGAAGTTGCAGGGGTCGATGCAGCGCTGATCGGTGCAGGTGTGGCAGGCGTCGACGAAGTCGAGGTTGCCGAGGATGCGGCCGTTGATGGCCAGGCGCTTGACGCCGTAGCGCTCCTCGCACGCTTTTTCGCAGGCCTTGCACTCGATGCAGGCGTCGATCTTGCGGACGCGCAAGGTCATCGACACCGACAGGCCGTGGCGGATGAAGAAGTCGGCGACCGCGGACTTGGCGCCGTCGGTGGCCTCGACCTTGGCGCGCGCGGCGGCCGAGGCGCGGCGGAAGCGGTCGGCCATGAACGGATAGATGCGCTTCCACAGGTCCACGCGGCCGCGCTGAATGGTGATGACCACCGCCGGCGTCGCCGTGTAGCAGGCGATGGTCCCGTGGGTGGCGGCGCTCACCGCGGTCTCGACGACGTCGCCGTCCTCGAAGGTGGCGAGGTTCTGCTCGGCGACGCGGATGAGCGGGCCGACTTCGAGGCGGCGCTTGCGCTCTTTCTTGTCGAGCGTTCCACCGTCCTTGGCGGCGGCGGCGCTCTGCGCGGCGGCCTTGCGCTCGGCGGCGAGCGACTCCTCGGCGAACTTGCCGAGCGCGACCTGGCCCGTGCGCACCAGCGCGATCGAGCCGTCCATCGGGACCAGCGAGTCGCGCAACAGGCGCAGGACGTGCGCGTCGCCCGACATGAGCGCGTCGCGCAGCGCCTCGTTCGGCAGGCCGTCGAAGATCGGCGAGGTGCGCATCTCGCGCCAGGCCCGCGTGTCGACGCCGGACGACTGGTGCGGGCGCTCCTCGGCGGCCGCGGCCGGCTCGGTCCTGGACTTCTTGACGCCCGGAAGGTTGTGCTGGCCGGTGCGGTCGACCGCCTTGCGGATGGCCGACGGCAGCGCCGCGACGACCGACTTGACGATGCGCGAAACGACCGACTTCTCCGACGGGAACTCGTCGAGCGGCAGCTTCTGCGCCTTGACGATGCGCGGCGCCGGCTCGGAGCTCTCTTCGATCGCGAGCACCTCGACGTCCGGGTCGCTCGGCGGATCGATGCGGGTCTGGTCGTCGTCGCCGAACTCGAAGGTCGGACGCTTCCCGCCCCTGCCGGCCACGACGGTGCGCGGCTGCAGCTTGGGCGCGCCGTTCGGCGAATTCTTGGCGGTCTTCGGAACCACGGCGCCGTGCGCACGGGCGCGGGCACGCATCTGGTGGTCGGGATTCGGGGTCTCGTCGGTCAGGTCGCTGATGTCGATGTCGGACGTCGCGAGCTCCATGACGCCGCTCGGGTCGACCTTCTCCATGTCGCCGGTGTAGAGCTCGATGTCCTCGTCGACTTCGACGTCGGCAGCGTAGTCGCGGATGTTGCCGGGGCGGGTCTCTTCGGGAACGCGGTCCTCGATGGGAACCACCGTGGCCTGGTCATCGAACTGATTGGCTCGGCGCTGTTTGGCGAGCCGATCGGCCCGGGCCAGTTCCTCGCGGAGTCGGCGGTTGGGGACCATGGTGCGGTTGGCATGTGCAACCTACGCGCCCATATCTGGAGCCGAAATCATTGTGGAAAAAAGACCGCACCTGGGACTGCAGGCCCCATCTGAGGGGCTCTGGACCACATATATGGGTGGGAGGGTGTGCAGCGAGGACCCAGGGTGGGTCCGATGTCAACCTGCCTTGTCAGGGAACATGGATCGGCATGGCCGGGCCGTGGCAGCCGGAGCGGGCGCAGTTCCCGTCGGTGGCCGCCGCCAATTTCGCCGTCATGGGGCGATCATAGGGGCACTTCGAGCCGCGAACGGTCACGGGGAACGCGAGCGCGGCGGAGGTGTAGAAGTTCCCGGCCGCGCCCTGGCTCGCCGACACCACCGAGACTTTGACGCCCTTGGCGTCGACCAGCTCGACGGTGACGCCGGAGAGCGCCTTACCGGCGTTGTCGTAGACGGTGCCGCCGGCGGTGAACTTGGTAGCGGTGTTGCCGTCGTGGCAGCCGAGGCACGCGGTGCCCGCATTGTGGTGCCCGTCGAGGACCGGGGTCGCGGGCTCGATGCAGTTCGGATCGCGCGCCGCGCCGCCGCCGCCTCCTCCCCCGCCGCCGGTGCCGGTTCCGCCATCGACGTCGGCGATGTTGCCGCCGTTGCCGCTCGACGGCAGCTGCGACTCGCCGCCATTGCCGCCGGCGCCGGCGGCTGCGCCCAGGTCATCGCCGCCGCCTGTCGAATGGTCGGGGATGAGGTTGCCGAGACAGCCGCTGGCGGCGAGGGCCAGCGCGGCCGCGAAGGCTCGGGATGCATGGATTCGCATGGGCCCGGCCCAATGCATCCGTCGGACCGCGCGATCCCGCGATCCAAGCCACGGAAACGACGTCTGTCGCACCGGGAGTTCGGACCCCGGGTGTCATGGAAAATTACCCCGTTTGCGGTTGACAAGTGTCCTACATCGGGCTATTTGCAGATGGCTTCAATCGGGGCGTAGCGCAGCCTGGTAGCGCGTTCGGTTCGGGACCGAAAAGTCGGAGGTTCAAATCCTCTCGCCCCGACTAAGTAATCCAACGCCTGGCGGCGTGGCCGGGGGGCTGTTGTCTTCGCAACTGAATCTGCTGGTCGTCGACGACGACAAAGACGTCTGCGAGTACCTCGAGGATTTCCTCACGCACGACGGCTATCAAGTCACGACCATCAACGATCCGACGCAGGTCGTCGAGGCGATGAAGGCGGGCGAGTTCCACGTCTGCATCGTCGACCTCATGATGCCCAAGCTGTCGGGCATCGACCTGCTGAGCCTGATCCGCAAGCAGGATGACGACGTCGCGGTCATCATCCTGACCGGCTACCCGTCCCTCGAGACGGCGACGGCGTCGATCGAGCATGACGTCTCGGCCTATATCAAGAAGCCCTTCAGCGTCGACGAGTTCCGCGCGGTCATCGAGCGGATCGCGAAGAAGAAGGGCCTCGTCCTGCGCAAGGAGGACGAGTTGCACCAGACCATCGGGCGCAACATCCGCGAGCTGCGCAAGTCGCGCAGCCTGACGCTCAAGCAGATGAGCCGCCGCACCAAGCTGTCGGTGTCGCTGCTGTCGCAGATCGAGCGCGCCGAGTCGTCGGCGTCGGTTTCGTCGCTGTTCAAGGTCGCCAGCGCGCTCGACGTCCGCATCACGCAGCTGTTCGGCGACTTCTAGCAGCCGTTCGGCGGCTTCTAGAAGAGCAGCCGTTAGCTTTAGCTTTGACGGAGCGCGGCTTCGGCGTTGCGGCGCAGGGCGGCGATCGTCGCTGCGTAGTCGGGCTTCTCGAAGACGGCGCTGCCGGCGACGATGACGTTGGCGCCGGCGGCCACCGCTTGGGCGACGTTGTCGACCTTGATGCCGCCGTCGATCTCGATGTCGACGTCGAGCTTGCGGCGCGCGATCTCCTCGCGCAGCTCGCGAACCTTCGGCAGCACGTTCGGGATGAACGCCTGGCCGCCGAACCCCGGGTTGACCGACATGACGAGCACCTGGTCGACGTCCTCGAGGACATGGCGGACATGCTGCCAGGGCGTGTGCGGATTGAGCGTCACCGACGCCTTTTTGCCGGCGTGCTTGATCTGCTGGATGACCCGGTGCAGGTGCGGGCAGGCCTCTTCGTGCACGCCGATGACGTCGGCGCCCGCCTTGGCGTACGCCTCGACGTAGTCGCCGGGCCGCTCGATCATGAGGTGCACGTCGAGCGGCAGCGACGTCGCCTTGCGAATCGCCGCGACGACCATCGGGCCGATGGTCAGATTGGGGACGAAGTGGCCGTCCATGACGTCGACGTGCACGTAGTCGGCACCGGCGGCGGTGATGGCGCGCACCTCGTCGGCGAGCCGGCCGAAGTCGGCGCTGAGGATCGAGGGCGCTACCTTGATCGCACGCGACATGCCTTGAGTTTACTCGATCGCGCGCAGCATGCGGACCGCGAAGAAGCCGTCGGCGTCGTCGCGATGCGGCCAGGTGCGGAGCAGCTCCCCGTCGACGCGGAAGCTCGGATGCGCAGCGAGGAAGCGCTCGAGCTGGCGCGGTCCCTCCTCGTCACTGTAGGTGCAGACCGAGTAGACGAGCACGCCGCCCGGCCGCACGCGCGGCGCCATCGCGGCCAGCATCCGCGCCTGCAATTCGGAGAGCGCCTGCGCGTCGTCGGGTGCGCGCCGCCATTTGGCCTCGGGGTGACGCCGTAGGACGCCGAGCCCGCTGCAGGGCGCGTCGAGGAGCACGCGATCGTAGGCGTCGGCGAGCGGCGCGCGCGGATCGGTCAAGTCGCAGCGGATCGCGTTGAGCGAGGTGACGCCGAGGCGACGCGCGAGGTCGGTGCCGAGGTCGAGCTTGCGCTCCGAGAGATCGGCCGCGTCGATGTGCGCACCGTCGCCCGAGAGCGCGGCCAGGTGCGTCGATTTGCCGCCCACGCCGGCGCAGCCGTCGAGGATCCGCTCGCCCGGCTTGGGATCGACCATCCGCGCGATGCGCTGCGCGGCGACGTCTTGCGCCGTGACCAGCCCCGCCGAGAAAGCGGCGAGCGTCGAGATGTCGCCTGCCCCCTCGACGCGAAACGCCTCGGCCACCACCTCCGACGGCGACAAGGTCGCATCGGGACGATCGGCAGCGACGGCGCGCATCGCCTCGTCGCGCGTCGCGCGCAAGCTGTTGGCGCGCAGCCACAGCGGCGCCGGCGCGTTCAAGGACGCGAGATAGCGCTGCGCCTCGTCGGCGTCGAAGCGCGCCATGGCATCGTTGACCAGCCAATCGGGCGCCGACTCGACGATGGCCAGCTTGGCGCGCGGCTCCGACGGCGGCTCCGGCTCGCCCTCGCGCGCCAGCGACCGCAAGACGGCGTTGGCGAAGCCCGCCAGCTTGGGGCTGCGCAGCCGCTTGATCGCTTCGACGGCGTCGTCGACGGCGGCGTGCGCCGGCACGCGCAAGAACAAGATCTGATAGGCGCCGATACGCAGCGCATCGAGGACGCGCGCGTCGAGCTTGTCGATGCCGCGCGGCGCGAAGCGCGCCAGCGCGAAGTCGAGCCGCCGGCGCCGCTTGAGAACGCCGTAGGTCAGCTCGGTCGCGAGGCCGCGATCCGCCGGCGCCAGGCCGCGCGCCCGCTGCAGCTCGCCGGCCAGCGCCAGCGTCGCGTAGGCGCCCTCGTCCACCCGCTGAAGGACGCGTCGTGCCACGTCGCGTGAGCTCATCATCATGCGCCGAGCCGCGCCCCGGTCGGGATGGCGCGCCCGGCGAGGAGCGCCTGCGCGCCCATGCGCTTCTTGCCCGGCAGCTGCAGCTCGCCGAAGGCGATGGCGTCGTCGCCGCACGCGACCAGAAGGCCGTCGCGATCGGCGCCGAGCACCAGCCCGGCCTCGCCGCGGCCGCTCACGATCTTGGGACGGAACAGCTTGAGCACATCGCCGTCGATGGTGGTGTACGCCGTCGGCCACGGATCGCAGCCGCGCACCAGATCGCGCACCGCGCGCGCGCCGGCCCCGAAGTCGACGTGCCCCGTGTCCTTCGTGAGCATCGGCGCCATCGTCGCACGCGTGTCGTCCTGCTTGATACGCTCGAGCGTGCCCGCCTTGAGGCGCTGCAGCCCCTCGGCGAGGAGCTCGGCACCGAGCGGCGCCAGGCGCGTGTGCAGCTGCCCCGAGGTGACCCAGTCGTCGATCGGCAGGGCGCGGGTGAGGAGCATGTCGCCCGTGTCCATGCCGACATCCATCTGCATCAAGGTGACGCCGGTCTCGCGCTCGCCACGGATGACGGCCCACTGGATCGGCGCCGCGCCGCGAAACTTGGGCAAGAGCGACGCGTGCACGTTGAGACAGCCGTGGCGTGGCACCGCGAGCACCTCGGGCGGCAAAATCTTTCCGTAGGCCACGACGACGGCGAGGTCGGGCGCCAGCGCGCGCAGCTCGTCGAGAAACGGCGGCTTCCGCACCGACGCGGGCTGCATCACCGGCACGCCGGCCGAGAGCGCGCGCACCTTGACGGCGGGCGGCTGCAGGCCCAGCCCGCGCCCCGCTGGTTTGTCGGGCTGCGTGACGACCGCGACCACCTCTTCCGTCGCCAAGAGGGCATCCAGGCACGGTACGGCGAACTCGGGGGATCCCATGAAAACGACGCGTAGCTTGTCCACGGCGCGAATCTAGCTCAGGCGGGCGGAAGGTGCGCGCGATACGACATGCGAACGGCGTCATCGCACAGGACGCGGTGGGCCTCGTCGAGGACCTGGCTGATCTCGACCAGCGCCTCGGCCAGCTCGCTGCGCACCGGGTCGGCGAAGCGATCGAGGGCAAACTCGCGCTTGAGCCGCTCGAAGGCGCGCGCGACTTCGTGCGCCGAGGCGTCACGGTCGAGGCCGAGGATGACGAAGTAGTCACCGTCGAGGACCTGGGCGCGCTTGGCCAGCACCCGCTCCTTGTCGATGGCGCGATCGGCGTCGCGATCGCGCGGTCGCTCGTGCGCGCGCGCCCGGGTGCGCCGCTCGGCGCCGTAGGGCGGGGTCACCAGCGTCGGTACCGAACGCACGCCGAGGCCGATGCCGCTGCGCGATTCGCCGCTCGACTCGTCGCCCAGCCGCGCCGCGCCGATGGCGACCAGCGCCCAGGCAAGCGCGTACAGCCCCGACTCCGGCAGCGGCTGTCCGACGACGGCGAGCTGCAGCTCCGACAGCGAGCGCTCGCCGTCGATGAGCTCGGCGCGGGCGCGCTCGGCCGCGGTGAAGTGGCCGTCCTCGAGGGCGCTCGCCAGCGTCGTCGTCGGCGTCAGCACGGTCTCGGGCGGACCGATGAGCTCGACCAGCCGCTCCATGTTGTACTTCCGGCGCACGCCTTCGACGAAGAGCGCCCACGGGTGGTGCCCCAGGCGAACCCGATCTTCCGTCGGTGGCTGCTCGTGCGACAGCCGATAGCGGCCGCGCTCCCAGCCAAAGCAGCTGTAGACGATCTCCTCGGCGTGGTGGCGTACGGTCGCGAAGAGCTCGCTGGACTTGATGATGCCGAGCTCCACCAGCTTCTGCGCCGCGCCGCGCCCACCGTCGCCGGCCGCGCGCGCGCGCACCAGCTGCTCCTTGCCGATGACCCCTTCGCGCGCGAGGAGGTCGGGCAGGCGGTCGTGCGAGAAGGTGGAGCGCGCCGCCACCGGCATGCCGGCGTCGAAGTAGATGGTCTTGTCGCCGTCGCCGCGGAGGAGCGACAGCGCGCCGGTAAAGCCGGCCGCGTGCAGCGTGGCGAAGAGCGTGGCCACGTCGGTGGTGGTGAGCTCGCCGTCGTCGTCGGGGAGCGCCGGGGCCGGCGGCGCCGTGGCATGCGAGGGCTCGGTCCGCGAGGGTCGCGGGCGCGACGAGTCCGCGAGCGCCGACTCCGGTAGCGACGGCTCGGGGCGTGACGTGCCCGCACGCGACTCCGACAGGCTGACGCGATCGGCGGCGGCGCCGTTGCCGCCCGCGGCGTGGCCGTTGCGCGGCGTCATCTCGAGCGCCGCGTCGAGCGCGTCGGCGCCGATGCCGGGGATGGTGTCGATGCCGAGCGAATCGAGATCGATGTCGCCGAGCGCGTCCTCGTATTCGTCGCGCACGCCGCTCGCCGTCGACGGTGAATCGGGGAACAGCCGCCGCTCGGCAGCCGACAGCTCGCTCTCGAGCCGCCGCGCGAAGGTCGACCGCTCGTCGAACGTCGACGGCCGCGCGCCCCGCTCCAGCGTCTCGGCGCGCTTGAGCGACTCGGGGATGCGCCGCCGCTCGACGAAGTCCGGCGTCACCACGAGCGACTGGATGCCGGCGTCGGCCAGCGCATCGTCGGCGCGCAGGAGCGGCTCGGGCACGGCCACCGACGGTGGCGGCAGCTCGATGGGCGCCACCGGCACGGTCGTCGCCGGGCCCGAATCGGGCGGCGGAGAGGCCTCGCTGTCGGCCCCCGCGGAGAGCGCCCCCGTCGCCGGCACCGCGGGCGTCGCCGTCGGCAGCGGGCCCGGCAGCGGCGTCGGCTCGTCGGCGTCCATCTCCAGCGTCGCCTCGACCTTGCCTTCGTCGGTGCGGGTCTCCCGATGCTGCGGCGCCGCCACCTCGATGACGCCCTTCATCACCTCGGTCACTTCGCGCGGCACACGCTTGAGCGCGATGCGCGCCAGCGCCAGCATCTCGGCCGGCTTCTCCTCGTCGTCGTCGCCGTAGTCGGCCTCCATCTCGACGATCGATTCCTCGACGAGCGGCGCGGCGTCGATGGTCGGCGGGCGCACGTCGAACTCGCGCATCGCCTCGGCGACGTCGCTGGCGACCTCGGCCTCGACGGCGCGCTTCTCGATGGCGTCGGCGAACGCCTCGATGTCGATCGGCCGCAAGAACAGCCGCATTGCGCCGAGCCGGATGGCGGCGTCCTCGTCGGGCACCTCGCCTTCGCGGTCGGCGATGAGGAAGATGGCGAGCGTCGGCTGCTCGGCTCGTGCGGTGCGCATGAGCTCCAGCGGATCGGCGCCGATGATCCCGAGCGCTACCACCAGCACCAGCGGCTTCTCGGCACGCACGGCGTCGAGCGCGCCTTCGCCGCCGTCGACCTCGACGACGCGCAGCCCCGTCTCCACCAATGCGCGGCGACAGAGCTCCGCCTCGTATGGATTGGCGGCGATGAGGACCGAAGGCGGCTGCACGACTCGGCGATTTTACTGCAGATCGGGCCCTACAGCATGGAGATCGGATCGATGTCGATCGAGAGCCGAACGCCGCGCGTCCCGCCCACTTCGGCGGCCGCGCGCGCCAGGGCCCTGAGCGCCCGCGCCGACGAGGCCTGGACGAACAGCTGCCAACGGGTCCGCCCCTTGAGACGCGACAGGGGAGCCTCGGCGGGGCCGAGGACCGCGGCGAGCGCTTCGGGGGGCGCCTTTTCCGACAGGCGCCGCGCCGCTTCGGCGGCGCGCATGGCCGCGTCCTTGACGTGCAGCGGATCGGCGCCGTCGACGCGAATGCAGGCCATGCGGGTGTGCGGCGGATAGCGCGTCGGGTCGAGGCGCGAGTTGAGCTCGATGTCGACGAAGCGCGCGTAGTCGTGGTCGCGGGCGCAGGCGATGGCGTCGGCGCGCGGCTGAAACGCCTGCAGGATGACACGTCCGGGACGGTCGCCACGGCCGGCGCGACCGGCGACCTGCTCGAGGAGTTGGAAGGTGCGCTCGGACGCGCGGAAGTCGGGCAGGTTGAGCCCCTGATCGGCCAGCACGATGCCGACCAGGGTCACGCCCGGGAAGTCGTGCCCCTTGGTGACCATCTGCGTGCCGACGAGGACGTCGACCTTGCGCAGGCGCATCGAGTCGAGGACGCGGGTCAGGCCGTCGCCCTGGGCGGTGTCGCGATCGAGCCGCGCCACGCGGGCGCCGGGCAGCTCCTTGGCGAGCATCTCCTGGAGCTGCTCGGTGCCGTAGCCGGTCCGCTCGACGCTGATGGCGCCGCACTTGGCGCATTTCTTCGACGGCGCGGCCGAGAAGCCGCAGTAGTGGCACAGGAGGCGATCGTCGCCGCGATGGTAGGTGAGCGAGACGGCGCAATGGCGGCAGCGCACCGGCTCGCCGCAGCTCTTGCACAAGGAGAAGGTCGAGAAGCCGCGCCGGTTGAGAAAGAGGATCGACTGCTCGCCGGCGGCCAGCGTCTCGCGGAGCGCCTTGAGGAGGACGTCGGACAGGACGCCCCGGTGCTGCTTGAGATCGACGATCTCGACGGGCGGCAAGGGGCGCGCGGTGGCCCGCTCGGGCAGCGTGATAAGGCCCATGCGGCCGTCGCGCGCGGCGGCGAAGGTCTCGAGCGAAGGGGTGGCCGAGCCGAGCAGCACGACGGCGCCGGCGGCGCGGGCGCGCACCAGCGCCACGTCGCGGCCGTGATAGCGCACGCCCTCCTCCTGCTTGAACGACGAGTCGTGCTCCTCGTCGACGACGACGATGCCGAGCCGCTCGAGCGGCGCGAACACCGCCGAGCGCGCGCCGAGCGCGATGCCGACCTGGCCGCGCTGGATGCGGCGCCAGGCGTCGGCGCGCGCCGCGTCGCTGAGGCCGCTGTGCAGGACGGCGACGCGATCGCCGAAGCGGCCGCGAAAGCGCGCCGCCAGCTGCGGGGTCAAGGAGATCTCGGGCACCAACACCAGCGCGGTGCGCCCGAGCGCCAGGGCGCGCGCGATCGCCTGTAGGTAGACCTCGGTCTTGCCCGACCCGGTGATGCCGTGCAGCAGATGGGGCGCGTACTTGGCGTCGCGCAGCGCCGGCTCGATGATGGCGAGCGCCGCCGCCTGAGCGACCGTCAGCGTCGGGGCGATGGCGTGCTCCGTCGCCACGTCGGCGAACGGATCGTTCGACAGCGCCTGTGACTCGGCGCTCACCAGGCCCGCCTCGACCAGCGCGCGCACGTGCTCACCGGCGCGCGGATCGGCCTCGCGCAGCGCCGAGAGCGTCAGGACGCCCGCGGCGGCGATGCGCGCGTAGACCTCGCCGCGCCGGCGCGCGCGCGCGAACGTGGCTGCCTGCGCCGCGTCGTCGAGCGGCGTCGCCGGCCTGAGCAGCGTCTCCGACCGTGCGGCGCGCGTGCTCACTGCCTCCTCGGTGCGCACCAGCGCGCGCTCGAGCAAAGTCCTGAGCGCACGCGGCGGCACCGGCCCCTTGAACGGCCCGGCTGCCAGCGACGAGAGGAGCCCCTTGGCGTCGGCGTCGAGCCCCTGCAGCGAGAGCGGCTCGAGCGCCGCCGAGAGCCCGTCGGCGGCGAGGCGGCCCGCCTCGGTCAAGATGAGCTTGCGCTTGGAGCGCGCGGCGCCACCCGCCGGCAGCATGAGCCGCATCACCTCGCCCGGGGGCGCGCAATAGTACTCGGCCACCCACGCCGCCAGGGTCACGAGGTCGGCACCGACGGGCGGAGCATCGACCAGACGCGACAGCGGCTTGGGATCGTCGACCGCGTCCGGCGGATCGACGGCGATGACCACGCCTTCGAGCGCGCGGCCGCCGAACGGCGCCCAGACGCGCGCGCCGACCACGACGGTGAGCGCCGCCGGCACGCGGTAGTCGAAGGTCCGATCGACCGGCGCGAAGACGGCGACGCGAGCGATCAATTGTGCTCTTGCACCAGCCGTCGCATGAGCGCCAATAGGCCCGGGCGAAGGTCGTCACGCTTGAGCGCCCAGGCGAGGTTGGCGCCGAGGTAGCCGAGCTTGTCGCCGGCGTCGTGGCGGGTGCCGTCGACGGTGAGGCCGTAGCAGCCGCCCCCCTTCTGCGCCAGCTCCTTGAGCGCGTCGGTGAGCTGAATTTCGCCGCCCTTGCCCGGCTTGGTGCGGGCCAGGATGTCCCAGATCTCGGCGGGCAGGACGTAGCGGCCGACGATGGCGAACCGCGACGGCGCGGTCCCGGGTGCCGGCTTCTCGACCATGTCGTCGATGTGCATCGTGCGCGGCGCATCGGCCAGCACTTTTCCCGAGACGATGCCGTAGAGCTGCTCCTGCCCGACGGGAACCTCCATGAGCGAGACGACGCCCTTTTGGCCCAGCCGCTCGTACTCGTCGATCAGCTGACCGATGGCTGGACGGCGGCCGTCACAGTCGTAGAGGTCGTCGCCCAGGAGCACCGCGACCGGCTCGTCGCCGGCGGCCTCGCGCGCCACCAGCACCGCGTGGCCGAGGCCGAGCGGCTCCTTCTGCCGCACGCTCACGATGCGCACCATCTGCGAAATGCGCTCGACGACGGCGAGGAGCTCCTTCTTGCCGCGATCGCGCAAGGTGCGCTCCAGCTCGAAGCTGACGTCGAAGTGATCCTCGATGGTTCCCTTGCCGCGGCCGTTGACGATGATGATCTGCTCGATGCCGGCGGCGACCGCCTCCTCGACGATGAGCTGCAGCGTCGGGACGTCGACGATGGGCAGCATCTCCTTGGGAATCGCCTTGGTGGCGGGCAGAAAGCGCGTGCCGAGGCCGGCGGCGGGGATGATCGCCTTGCGAACGCGAACGCGGGTCATCCGTCAGTCGTAGTTCAGCGGCGGATTGCGCGCAAGGCCGCCTGCGCGCGCGACTGCAGCGCCGGCGGGACCGTCGCCCCGGGGGCGAGGTGCGCCAGCGCCACGGCCAGCTCGTCGTCGGCGCGCACGGCGATGCCCAGCCGCCGCGCCACGTCG
>JAQBQH010000281.1 GCA_028287105.1 Myxococcales bacterium | reverse complement strand
TGGGCGGCCCCGATGGAGGAGCACGCCGCGAAGCGGCGACTGCGACGGATTCCGACGCCGGGAGGTCGCCTCACTGCGTCCGCGAACCCAGCCGTCCGAAAGCTATTCGTTCTTAACTGACCGGCATTGGGTCTAGATGTGGCCGCGCTGAATGGCGGCGACCGCGGTCTGCGAGAGCACCTTGACCCCGACGATCATCATGGCGAACCGCTCGTCGTGCGTCAGCCCCTGTTTGAAGCGATAGTAGATCTGCTGCGCCACGCCCGCGGTCTTGAAGAGGGCGAACGCATAGTAGAACAGCATATCGCCGGTATCACGACCGGTGCGCTCGCGATATCGCGCGACCAGCTCCTGACGCGTCAGGCTGCCCGGATAGTTGGTGGCGCAAAAGGCAACCATCTGCAGCTCGGGCGGGTCGTTCAATTCGACCCAGTAGCCGAGCGCGGTGCCGAGGTCCATCAGCGGATCACCGACGGTCGACATCTCCCAGTCGAGCACCCCGATGATGCGCGTCAGGTCGTCGGCCGCCAGTACCAGGTTGTCGTATTTGTAGTCGTTGTGGATGAGCGTCGCGCCCGACTCCCTGGGCAGGTGCTCCTTGAGCCACTTCTCCAGAAACTCCATATCGGCGATGTCGTCGGTATGGGCATTTCGATATCGATCCGCCCAGCCGCTCACCTGGCGCTCGACGTACCCCTCGGGCTTGCCGATGTCGAGCCCGGCGGCGCGCCAGTCGAGCCCGTGCAGCGTCGCCAGGTTGTCGACGAACGCCTCGCCCAGCCCGCGCGCCACCGCCGGCGTCAACAGCTCGGCGGGCGGATGCTTGCGCAGGATGACGCCGACGATCCGCTCCATCACGTAGAACGGCGCGCCCAGGATGGTCGTGTCCTCGGTGTAAGCGACCGGCTTCGGCGCCGCCGGATAGACCGCGTGCAGCCGCGACAGGATCTTGAACTCGCGCCCCATGTCGTGCGCGCTCTTGACCTTGCTGCCGAACGGCGGCCGCCTGAGCACCAGCTGCTTGCCGCCCCCCTCGACGAGGTAGGTGAGGTTCGAGTGGCCGCTCGGGAACTGCGTCACCCGCACCTCGTCCCAGCCGAGAAAGCGCGCCAGCGCCCGCGCGTCGAGCTCCTCGCCCGGCCGCACAGCACGCGCACCGTCAATGGTCGCGATCGGCGAACCGCCGCCGGTCACGCGGTCACGCCGTACTTCTTCAAGATGCGCTTGGCCACCACCATCTTGTGCACCTCGTCGGGCCCGTCGTAGATGCGCGCCGCCCGCTCCTGACGATAGAACCAGGCCAGCGGCGTGTCGTCGGTCACGCCGAGCGCGCCGTGCACCTGGATGGCGCGGTCGACGACGCGGTCGAGGACGCCGGCGACGAAGAACTTGATGAGCGAGACCTGCTCGCGCGCCTCGTACAGCCCGCGCGTGTCGATGGTCCAGGCGGCGCGCAAGACCATGAGGCGCGCGGCGTCGATCTCGGCGCGGCTCTCGGCGACCCACGCCTGCACGATCTGCTTCGACCCGAGCGGCTTGCCCGGCTGCAGCTCGCGCGAGGCGGCGCGCTGGCACATGAGGTCGAACGCGCGCTCGCAGATGCCGATCCAGCGCATGCAGTGATGGATGCGGCCCGGTCCCAGGCGCTCCTGCGCGATGAGAAAGCCCGAGCCCTCGTGCCCGAGGCGATTGGTGACGGGGACGCGCACATTGGTGTAGCGCAGCTCCGCATGGGTCGCGTAGTCGTCGCCGGCGTGCCCCATGACCGAGATGTTGCGCACCAGCTCGAAGCCGGGCGTGTTGGTCGGCACGATGATCTGCGACGCGCGCAGGTGCGGCGCCGCGTCGGGGTTGGTCACGGCCATGACGATGGCGAACGCCGCGCCGTCGGCGGCCGAGGTGAACCACTTGTGCCCGTCGATGACGTAGTGGTCGCCGTCCAGGCGCGCCGTCGTCGCCATCAGCGTCGGATTCGAACCCGGCAGCTCCGGCTCGGTCATGCTGAAGCAGCTGCGGATCTCTCCGCGCGCGAGCGGCTCGAGGAACTGCTTCTTCTGCTCGGGCGTGCCGTGCGAGATCAGGATCTCCATGTTGCCGGCGTCGGGCGCCTGGCAGTTGAAGAGGTAGTGCCCGATGGGCGTGCGGCCGAGCAGCTCCGAGACCTGGCCATGCTCGAGCAGCGTGAGGCCGAGGCCGCCGTGCTCCTTCGGGATCTGCGGTCCCCACAGCCCCAGCTCCTTGACCCGCCGGCGCAAGCGATTGAGCTCCGGCAGCATCGCCCGAAAGCTGCCGCCGACGAAGGTGGGCTCGAGCGGCAGCGCCTCTTCGGTGACGAAGCGTTGGATCTTGTCGAGCAGCGGCTGCAGCGTCTCCGAAGGCGCGAAGTCCATGCCGCGGAGCATACTATTTCTTGCAGCGCTCCAACGCAGATCTCGCTGCACGCTTGACCGCGGGATCTGCATCCGCCGCGCCCTTGTGGAGCGCCTCCGCGGCACCGTCGGGACAGAGCTTTCCGATCGTCTCCATCGCCGCCGCGCGCACCGACGCCGAGAGCGGCTCGTTGGCCGCGTGCCCGAGCGCCTCCAGCACCGGCCGCGACGTATCGGTCGTACGCGCGAGCGCACGCGTGCAGGCGACCGCGAGCCCGAGCGAGCGCTCGTCGGCGTTGGGATCGCCGAGCACATCGTCGAGCGCGGCCGCGAGCGCGCGCGCCGCCTCGGCGCCGCCGTGCTTGGCCACCAGCGCCGCCGCCAGCTCGCGCACGCTCGGCGGCTGCCGCTTCTCCGCCAGCACCGCCGCGAACGTCGACAGCGGCACGTCGCCGCAGCGACCGAGCGACGCCAGCGCCGCGCGCCGCACCTCCTCCGTCGCGTCGGCGCCTGTCATCGCTTTGCCGTGGCCGCCGCCGTCGCCGGAGACCGCCCGCACCAATGCCGCGCGCACCGTCGCATCGCCCTTGCAGCTCGCGCCCAGCCCCTCGGCCGCCGCGCGCCGAACGAGCGGCCAGCCGTCGTGCCCCAGGAGCTCGGCCTCGAGGTTGGCGCCGTCCTTGAGCGTCGCGATCCCGTCGACCGCCGCGCGCCGCACGCCCGGATCGGCGTCGCGCAAGCCGCCGCGCAGCACCGCGTCGCCGCCGGCCACGAGGGCGCGGATATCGGTGTCGATCGTCTTATGCGAATAGAGCGCCTGG
>JAQBQH010000277.1 GCA_028287105.1 Myxococcales bacterium | reverse complement strand
GCGGGCGGAGGCGGCGGCGGCGGCGGCGGCTCGGTCGGCGCGCCCTCCGGCGGCGACACCGGCGGCAGCCCGATCTTCTAAGCTGGGGTCCGCGTTCACCAACCATGGACGACCGTCCATGAATCTCCGACGGTAAGACACTGTCGTTCCCCGCCTGTTCAGCCCACTTATCAACTGGACCGCGAGTTGCTCCTTCTCCCCGCATGCGCGCTGCGTCGCACACCTACATCGAGATCACCATCGACGAGGAGGAGGTCGCTGTCGCACCCGACAGCCTCGACTGGTGCGACGAGCAGACGGCGCGCTTTAATTTCGACAAACGCAACCTGACGCCCGATGATCGTCTCGTCATCGGCTATCTCACGATGGAAGCGAACGGCATGTTCGCGAGTCTCTCGCTCGACGAGCAGCACGAGGTTGCTCGTAGATTGAAACGTTAGCGGAGGGGAATGCATGCGTAGCCTAGCAGCGGCCATCGTGGTACTCGGCGTGTCGGCACTGACGCCGGCGTGCAGCTGTTCCAACAACGCCGGCGCCATCGACGACGCGGGTGTCGCCGACGACGGCTTCGACGTCGACGCGTGGCTTTACGATCACGACGGCATGTTCCCCGACGGCTACGTCACGCCGCCGCCGGGCGACGGCGGCATCGTCATCAACACCGACGGTGGCGCGGTCATCTGCTACGTCACGCCCTGCCAGGGCAAGGTCTACCAGTGCGGCGACTGTCTGGACAACGACGGCGACGGGCTCGTCGACTCGATGGATCCCGACTGCCTCGGCGCCTGCCAGAACAACGAGCAGGGCTTCTTCGGCAGCATTCCGGGGCAGAACAACGCACCCTGCAAAGCCGACTGCTACTGGGATCAGGACACCGGCAGCGGCAACGACGACTGCTACTGGGACCACTCGTGCGACACCTTCGAGCAGGGGCCGCCGCCGGCGACGAGCCCCGAGCTGAGCTGCACCTACGATCCCAACACGCACGTCGGCGGCGCCCACGTGCCGTCGGGGCAGAAGGATTGCGATTACCTTCTGCACAATCAGTCCGCCGCGTGCACGAAGTTCTGTAAGCCGCTCACGCCGAACGGCTGCGACTGCTTCGGCTGCTGCGAGAACCCGTACGACAAGGGCCACTTCGTCTACGCCGGCTCGGTCAACGCGGCGGGACAGCCGACCTGCACCGCGGACCCGGCGGTCCTCGGCGACGCCACGAAGTGCAAGTCGTGCACGCCGGTCGTGGGCTGCCAGAACACGTGCGACCACTGCGAGGTCTGCTTCGGCGGGGCGCCGCTGCCGCCCGATTGCTTCGGCGACATGGCGGGGCAGACGCCGAGCACCGACATGGCGGGCCAGCCGCCGCCGCCGCCGCCGCAGCAGTGCCCGGCGGGACAGGTCGCTTGCGGGTTCGCCGGTCAGGCGCCGTGCGACCCGGGCTTCTACTGCGTCACCGGCTGCTGTCAGCAGGCCATTCCGTAGCGAAGCGGGGCCCAACGGGGGCGAGCGCGGTCATTTGCGCACGAGCTCCATGGTTTCGGCGAGGCAGGTCGGACAGAAGCGATCGTGGCCGCGATGTTGGCAGATGCGGCACTCGCGCATTGGCACTTTTCGCTCGCGCGGCGACTCCGGTATATCCAGCTCATCTTCATCGACCTCGGGCGGCAGCGCTTCGCGCTTGCGACGCAGCTCTTGCTGACGCCGCATATATTGGACGGGATCATCGATATACCTGAGCAGAACATCGAGCATGGACATGCGTCCTCCGACGACAAATGGCGGCGATCGAACCGTTGATGTTTGACGAATCGATCGGCGGTCAGAGGAGCAGAGCGCGGTGCAACAGGTAGCGTGGTGATCGGGGGAATGGGCCGGGCCGAGAGCCGAGCCGAGAGTCGGGCCGACAGTCGGATCGCGTCGCGATGACTCTCGCGCACACGCGGCGAGAGGAGCGCAAAGCCCGAGAGCGGGCGCCAACAGCAACGACGGGGAGGGTTACGGAGGCGGGGGCAACTTCGGCATAGACGGCTCGCGTCGCGCTGGGCCCACTGCCACCGAGCGCAGCGAGCACGAGCAGTAGACGCAAGCAGCGCGAAGCCACGGTCCCAAGGTGGTAACCGGCGGCTCGTCTGTCAAGACGGCTTCACCCGGCATCGGCTTTGCCGTCCCGCGGTCTAGAGCGCGAGCGGTCCCGTGCAGAACGCGGGATCGCCGAAGGTCTTGGCGCCGACGCCCATGACGTTCATGAGCGAGACGAGCAGGTTGTTGTGCGGCAGGTCGCCGGTGAACTTGAGGTAGCGGCCCATCTGCAGCGCGCCACCGGCGCCGCCGGCGAGCACGTACGGCATGTCGTTGTGCGAGTGGGCATTGCCGCGCGACAGCTCGTTGACGCAAAAGACGAGCGTGTTGTCGAGCATGGTGCCGTTGCCCTCCGGGATCGCCTTCAGCTTGCCGAGGAGATAGGCGAGCTGCTGCGAGTACCAGATGTTGATCTTGGTGAGATCCTCGATGGTGTTGGCGACGGTGTCGCCGTCGTGCGACATGTCGTGATGGCCGCGCGTGAGACCGAGCCAGCTGAAGCGCACATCGCCGACCGAGTTCTCGAACTGCAGCGTGCCGACGCGCGTCAGGTCGCAGGCCAGCGCCATCACCATCAGATCCATCTGCAGCTTGGCGACGGTGGGGAAGTTGTCGTTTGCCATGAAGTCGAGCTTGCCGGGATCACCGGGCTTGGAGCACGAGTCACCGACGGTGGCGCCGGGGACGGTGAGGCGCGCCTCGAGATCGCGGATGGTGGTGAAGTGGCTGTCGATCTTCTGCTTGTCGTCGGGGCCGAGCTTCGCCGAGAGCGACTGGTAGCTCTCCGAGACCGCGTCGAGGACGCTCTTGCGCTCGGCGCGCAGCCGCGCCAGCGCGGCCGAATCGACACCGAGGTCGGTGAAGACGCGCGCGAACACCGAGTGCGGATTGTTGTCGGGCGGCAGCGGCGTGTTGGCCGCCGAGTAGTTGGAGTAGGCCCACGCGCCGCTCGAGCCGGCCTGGATGCCGAGCTCCAGCGACTTGAACTT
Source organism: Myxococcales bacterium (assembly GCA_028287105.1). Classification (GTDB taxonomy): domain Bacteria; phylum Myxococcota_A; class Polyangia; order Palsa-1104; family Palsa-1104; genus JAQBQH01. The sequence continues at coordinate 28,343 of JAQBQH010000277.1, read as the reverse complement.
GTTGTTGGCGCTGATCTGGTTGGCGATCGCCTGATCGACCGACATCCCGCTGGCGAGACCGGCCGCCGGGCAGGTGTCGCAGCCGCCTGCCTGCGATCCCGGCAGGAGGTGCACGCCGGTGAGCATGGTGCCCATGCCCTTCTGGTGATCGTCGCCGGGGATCTCGCCGTAGTCGCCGACCTTGTTCTTCACGCCGTCGACGACGACGAGGCTGCTCTGGTAGGCGGCGAGCGGCGCCAGGATGCGCGAGAGGGTGAAGTTGGTGCCCGACCCCGTCGGGGCCCAGTTCTCGTGGATGCTGCCGTCGGGCTGGAACCAGACCAGGAAGCGCTTGGGAAAGGCCGGCGTGGCGGCGCCACCGCGACGCGACATGATGTCGAGGAGCGGCAGCGCCACTGCTGCACCAGCTGCGCCTTTCAAGAACGTGCGCCGAGAAATCCGGGTCATTGGGCACCTCCGGCCACGCTGCGATATCGGAACGCGTCGGTCTCCGTGAGCGCGGTCAGCAGATCCGAGAAGCGGTAACCCGAGTCGGCGAAGCGCTTGGAGAGCGTCTTGATCGTGCACTGGTCTTCGGACGACTCGAGGCGCGCATAGGCGTAGTGGAACCACGAGGTGACGACGCACTTCTGCGCGAACAGGCTGTGCGAGAGCTTCTCGCCCAGCTCGGCCGGGCCGCTGAAGCTGCCGGCGACGTCGCTGTCCTCGATGGTGCCCGAGTCGTCGATGGGCTTGCCGTTCTCGAGGTCGCGCCACATGCCGGCGCCGTCGATCTTCTCGAAGCCGAAGCCGATGGGATCCATCAAGCGATGGCACGAATGGCAGGCCGGATCGGCCGAGTGCTGGAGGAGCCGCTCGCGCGTCGTCAGGTTGGGATCGACGTCGGGCAGCTTGGGCACGTTGGGCGGCGGCGGCGGCATCATGCCGCACAGGATCTGCTCGCGAACGAACTTGCCGCGATGTACCGGCGACGACTGGTTGACGTGCGCCAGCATCGACATCACGCCGCCGAGCGTGAGGATGCCGGCGCGGTGGGCCGGATCGCCGTCGACGCGCACGAAGTCGGTGCCGGTGACGCCGCTCATTCCGTAGTACTTGGCGAGCGGCGCGTTGACGAAGGTGTACGGCGCGGTCAGAAGGTCGTGCAGGTTGCCGCCCTCGGACCACATCACGTGGTCGATGAACTGGCGCGCCTCTTCCTGCATGAGCGGCTGCAGTGCCGCCATGTCGAAGTTGGGATACGCCTTGGTGTCCTTCTGCATCTTTTCCATCTTCGCGAGCTGCAGCCACTGCTCGTTGAAGTGCATGACCGAGGCGTGGGCGCGCGGGTCGAGCATCATGCGCTCGACCTGGGCGCGCACCTGCTCGCGCGTGGCCAGCTCGCCGGCGTCGGCGGCGGCGAAGAGCGCGTCGTCGGGCATCGTGCCCCACAGGAGGTACGACAGGCGGGTCGCCATCTCGTAGCCGTCGAGCGGCGCGAGCGTGGCGCCGGCGGCCGAGGGCGGCAGCGCCAGCTCGATGCGATAGAGGAACTGCGGCGACTGCAGCACCGTCTCGAGGATGAAGCGGATGCCGGTGGCGAAGTCGGCGCCGGTGCGACCGGCGTGGAAGACGGCCAGGAGGCGGGTCAGGTCCTCGTCGACGACGGGGCGGCGGTAGGCCTTCTTGCCGAAGCTCTGGATGAAGGCGGTGGCGCAGGCGTCCTCGTCGGCGGCGTTGGCCAGCTTGGTCGGGTCGCACGGGACGAAGGTGGTCGGCGTCAGCATCGCCTTGGCGGCCAGCGACTCGGCGGCCTTCATGAACGCCTCGGTCTGCACCGGCGACACGCCGAGCGAGGCCGAGTTGTTGTCGAAGCCGGCGCGCACTTCGTCGACCGGGAAGGTGTCGGCGGGGTGGGTGGCGTCGCCGAGCAGATCGCGAACCGTCGCGTTGTACTCGAACCGCGTCAGCCGGCGAAGCGGCGTCGCGCCGATGGCCGCCGGTGCGCCGCACAGCCCCTGCTCGACGTTCGTCGAGGCGCCGATCTCACCGACGCATCCCGCGTCGACCACCAGCACCAGGGCCAACGACCCTAGTGCGCATCCGTGGAGTCTCGGGCTCATGCGTCGCCGGAGACGCAAGTTCCAAACCGAAACGGGACCCATTAATGTCGTGGGGTTGGGCGAGCCGGGGTGTAGCTGGTGTGCAACAGGCGGGGTGTACGCCCTCAGTACGACATGTGCGCCAATTTGCCGTCGCCGACTTTCGAGCGCCGATTAGTTGTTGCAGCCAATACGTACGGAATCGATCGCAATTTCGTCGATCCAGATGTCGAACGTCGTCGGATTGACCGGCGCTTGATAGAGCATCCAGCCGATCTTCACGTTGGTGAACGTGGGCAGGAGGTAGGGCACGGTTTGATCGCCGCCGTGCAGGGTGCTCGTGGTGTGCATCGATGGATGCTCGACGCCGTCCCACCAGAAGCGCGTCTCGTTCTTGCCGCCGTCGTACTCCCACTCGATGCAGGCCCACTGATTCGCCGGCACCGGCTTGACCGCGCCCGTCGGATCCTTGTCCTCGTTGGTCCAGTCGCCGGTGCCACCGGCGGCGCGATTGTCGGTGCCGGTTCCCCACTTGCCCGAGATGCCGCCCTCGCGAATCTCGGGCGTACCGTTGCCGGCGCCAGCGACGAGGGTCCAGTGCGCGGCCGTCGGGTTGGTGGTCGGAATCGCGGTGGCGCGGAAGAAGAGGCGACCGAAGAAGTGGTTGCCGGCGGCGGGGAAGGTCTTGGTCTCGGCGATGGTGGCCCACGCCTGTCCGACGATGTGCAGATGGAGCGCCTGTTTGCCGCGCGCGAACTGCGCGCTGTCGAGCGTGACGTCGCCGCTCGGCGTCCACACCTGCGCGTTCGGCTTGTCGCCCGGCTTGCCCGCTTCGAAGTCGTCGCAGAGGATCGCCCCGAGCGCGGCGCAGCGCGAGGCGCCCAGGAAGGTGCCGGGATCGGTCGAGTAGGTGCGCCCGAGATCGGCGGGGCCGGCCGGCATCGCCATGTCCGCGGGCGCCTCGCCGGTGGCGAGATCGTCGCCGTTCCCGTCGCTGCCAGGCAGCGCCAGGTCCGCGGACGTCATGCCTTTGTCCGTCGTGCCGAGGCAGCCGGCGGCCAGGACGATCAGGAGCGGCGCGAAGCGGATCATTGGCGCGACACAGTGCATACTGCACGCCACACGTAAGTACGTGGGTCTACGTGATCGTGATGGTGAGTGTCGTCCCGTCGAAGGCGGCGCCGTACTTGGGCAGCGGCTTGTTGGCCGGACCCACCAGCACGCTGCCGTCGAGGCCGAATTGTGAGCAGTGGCATTTGCACCAGAACCCGCCACCAGCACCAATCGTGCCGCAGCTGGTGGGGGCGTTGGCGGCGCCATAGGAGATGGTGCAGCCGAGATGGGTGCAGACCGCCGAGAGCGCGGCGAAGGCGGAGGCGTCGGTGGCGTCGCTGAGGCGAACGACGGCGATGGCGATGGCGGAGCCGGCGGGGCGGCCGATGACCGAGCCGCCGCTCTGAGCGAGCATCGGATAGTCGGCGAGCGGGACGGCGATCTTGCCGCTCACGATTGGCGGCAGGCGCACGGTGCCGCAGTCGTCGACGAGCCGCATGTCGATGACCAGCGTCGACGGATCGGCGGGATCGAGCGCCGCCTGATACGGCGTCGGGCCCTGCTGAGCCGGTGCGTGCATCACCTCGCCGACGCACGACGTGTTGCCGGCCGGCTCGGCGCGGAACTGCGAGCTGTGGCAGGGGCACATGATCGTCTTCTGCTCCGCGGAATAGCCGAGCGGGCAGCCGGCGTGCGGACAGGCGGAGTCGACGGCGATGTACTCGAAGCGCTCGCCGATCTCCCCGCGATGGATGACGAGGAGGTGCGGCGGGTCGGGCAGCTTGAAGGGGCGCAGGTTCTCGGGTGTGACCGGCTGCTTGATGCGCACGGTGAGCGCGCCACCGACGAGGCGAAGCGCGTTGAACGCGGGATCGGTCAGGCGCAGCCGCAGCTGTCCGAACGACTTCGACGCTTCGTCGTCGAACTCCACCTCGTTGGTCACGACGGGCGCGGCGATGACGTCGTTCCCGCAGCCGCTCGTCATCGTCACGCCGGCAGCGACGACGGCGCCGCCGATCGCGCTCTTCTCCAGGAACTTCCGCCGCGTCAGCGACATGATCCTCCATTTGTTCATGGCATCGCCATGTCGGGCGCGGCGCTCTTGGCGGCCGAGCGCGCCCAGCTGCGCACGCACTCGATGGTGGCCGGGTCGAGCGGCGCGCCGGGCGGCTGCCTCTCGCCGAACGGTGGCGAGGCGGTCAGCTTGCGAATCAGCACGCTGCCGTCGGGGTTGATGGGATCGATGAGGAGCTCGCCGTTCGACGCCTTGACGTTGACCAGCCGCGCGCTGACGTCGGCGGACTCGAGATCGAGCGCGGCCACCTTCGCCGCCGCCGAGTGGCAGCTGGCGGTCGCGCAGCGCTGCACGAAGAGCTCGCCCGGCACGTTGGGGCAGGCGGCGGTGAAGCGAGCCGGATCGCCGAGCGATCCGGGGCAACCGGCGACAAAAAGTGCGAGGAGGACGAGAGGGCGGCGCATCAGAATCCGTACGCCAGCGCCAGCTCGCCGACGGCGAACTCGTCGACGGCACCGCCGGCGACATAGGGATCGCCCGGCTGCGGCCGCAGATCGTAGAAGAAGCGGATGTACTGTCCCGAGAGCCGCAGCTCGAGATCGTGCGGCAGGCGCAGCGCCAGTCCCGCGCCGACATCGATGCCGCCCACCTGCGCGTGCGGGAAGCGGCTGCCGAGATAGCCGGAGGAGAGGATCGCGCGGTAGCCGAAGTCGACGAAGGCGGTGATCGGCCCGAGCGTGATGCGGCCGTCGACGGCGGGGCGGACGTAACGGTAGTCGACCGACGGGGTCTCGCTGACCAGCTGGCCGTTGTCCTCGAAGTTGTAGCGGAGCCCGCCGTAGGCGAGCGCGAGCCCCGCGGTCGGCGCCGAGCGGCTCCCGCCGAAGCGCACCCGCTCGCGCGCGCCGACGTCGAAGGTGCGCCAGGTGGCGTTGTAGCGCGGGCCGCCACCGACGATGACCGATTGCTGATAGAGCGACTGGCCGAAGCTGGCAACCGCGCCGAAGCCGCGCAGCACGGGCAGCTGGGTGCGCGCGAACGGATAGGTGGCGGCGCGAAAACCCATCCACGGCACCGCTGCGACCGAGTAGGTCGGCAGGTTGTTGGTGATCGGCTGGTGGTAGCTGAGATGGCGCGCGCCGATGCCGCCGTCGAGCGCGATGGAGAAGAGCGTGTCGGCGGGGTGGGGCGGCGCTTCACGGGCGAGCGCGGCGTCGCCGGAGTCGCCGGCCGCGGATGCGACGGGCGCGGCGGGCGCGGTGGTGGGCGGCAGCGGCGCGGTCGACTTCGATTTCGATACGGTCGGCGCGGCCGGTGTCGTCACGGTCGCCTTTGCAGCGACGGGCGGGGCCGCAGCGACGGGCGGGGCCGCAGCGACGGGCGGCGCGGCCTGCATCAGCTCGCGCACCGTCGCCGCCACTGCGCCACGGGCGACGGTCCGCTCGCTCGCCGGCCCGCCCGCCCGCGCGAACGCCAGCGCCACCATCTTGGTCCGGGCGTCGACGCGCGCATACACGACCGATGCGTGCAGCCGCTGCGCGAGCAGCTCCACCGTCGGTCGCGTCTTCTGCGCCCGCAGCTCGCGCGCCACCAGCCCCGGCGCCACCAGCTTGGACCCTCGCCCCGCGGCCGCGACGATCGTCCCGCGCAACGTGACCGCGTCGCGACCGTCGAGCCACAGCGCCAGCCGATTCGGAGCCGCCTGCACCCCCGACGCCGCGACGCAGATGACGGCAAGGACCGTCGCCACCTGCCACCGCGCCATTGCACGCGGCTCCTCGTGTCGGCTGCGTCGGGACGTCATGACCGCCGCGGCCATCCTACCGTAGGATCATCCCAGCTGCTTCAACATCGTCGTGGCGTCCGAGACTTCGAACTTGCCCGGCGCTTCGACATTGAGCTGCTTGACCACGCCATCGTCGATGAGCATCGAGAAGCGGCGCGTGCGCAGCCCCATGCCGGCGCCCGAGAGATCGGCCTCGAGGCCGAGCTTCTTGGTCAGCTCGCCCGATCCGTCGCCGAGAAAGCGCACCTTGCCGAGGCCCTTCTGCTCCTTGCCCCAGGCCGCCATCACGTAGGCGTCGTTGACCGAGATGCACCAGACCTCGTCGACGTTCTTGGCCTTGAGCTCGTCGAAGCTGGTCAGGTAGCCGGGGACGTGCTTGGCCGAGCAGGTCGGCGTGTAGGCGCCGGGCAGCCCGAAGATGACGATGCGCTTCTTCTGAGTCGCCTCGGCCACCGACAGCTTCTTCGGGTTGATCGGACACGCCTCGCCGAATTCCGTCGATTCGTAGAGCGAAGCGTCAGGGATACGGTCACCGATATTGATCATGCGGCCGTAGTACCACAACTCTCCGCGGCGGTCAGGCCTTCGGTTGCTGGCGCACGACGCGGCGGATCTCCTGCACGAGATCTTCCATGCGGGTCGCTCCCTTGGCGATGATGGCGGCGACGTCGCCGTTCAAGCGCGCCCGGTCGGCCTCGGTCAGCTCGTGCGCGGTCACGAGAAGGATCGGAACCGCGCGGGTGCGGACGTCGGACCGGAGCGCCGACACGACCTCGACGCCGGAGAGATCGGGCATGACGAGATCGAGGAGCACCAGGTCGACGGTCCCGCTCTGTGCCGCCGCCAGGCCGGCGCGCCCGCTCGACGCGGTGCGCACGCGGAACCCTTGCGGCTCGAGGGTCGCGCGGAACAGCTCGAGCTGGCGCAGGTCGTCGTCGATGGCGAGCACCTCGACCGCCGCGGTCTTGACCTTGGTCGTGAAGCTGCGCCGCGCCATCGCCTCGAGCAGCGCGTCGCGCCCGACCGGTTTGATCAAGTGCTCGACGGCACCGAGGCTGAACGCCTTGGCGCGATCGCTCGAGATGGTCACCATGACGACCGGAATGTGGGCGGTCTCGCGGTCGCTCTTGAGCAGGCGCAGCGCGTCCCAGCCGTCGATGGTCGGCAAGAAGACGTCGAGCGTGATGACGTCGGGCCGCAGGCGGCGCGCCTGCGCGAGCGCCTCCTCGCCGCTGCCGACGCCGACGACCCGATAGCCGGCCTCCTGCAGCGACATGGCCAGAAGCTCGCGCGCCGCCGCGTCGTCGTCGACGACGAGCGCCAGCGGCGCCGCCGAGACGGCCACCAGCGGGCGATCGTCGACGGCGCCGGCAGCGGCGTGGATGGGAAGATCGAAGAAGAAGGTGCTGCCGCGGCCGACCGCGCTGTCGATGCCGATGCGGCCGCCCATGAGCTCGACGAGCTGCTTGGTGAGCGCGAGGCCGAGGCCGGTGCCGCCGCGATCCTTGGCGTTGGCCAGCTGTGTGAACGGCTGGTAGAGCCGCTCGAGATCGTCGGCGGAGATGCCGAGCCCGCTGTCGGTCACGGCGATGCGTACGAAGCCGGCGACGGGCGCGAGCGCGCAGTGCACGCCGACGCGCCCCTCGGCCGGCGTGAACTTGATGGCGTTCGACAAGAGGTTGTAGAGCACCTGCTTGAAGCGCGCCGCGTCGGCCACCACCGGCGGAATCGGTGGGCTGCCCAGCGGATCGACCGCCAGCGTCACCTTGCGCGCGTCGGCGAGCGGCTGCAGCGTCACCATCGCGTCGGCCACGAGCGAGCGCGCCGCGCACGGCTGCCGCACCACCTCGAGCCGCCCCGCCTCGATCTTGGAGAGGTCGAGCAGATCGTTGATGAGCCCGAGCAGATGTCGCCCGCTCTGCAGCACGTTGCCGAGATAGCGCGACTGCTTGTCGGTGAGCGAGCCGAATTTACCGTCGAGCAGGACCTCGGAGAAGCCGATGATGGAGTTGAGCGGCGTGCGCAGCTCGTGCGACATCATGGCCAGAAAGTCCGATTTGGCGCGACTGGCGCGGGTCAGCTCCTCGTTGCGCACGACGAGGAGCCGATTGAGCTCGGCGCGCTCGGCCTCGATCCGCTTTTCCTCGGTGATGTCGCGCGCCGCGGCGTAGATCGTCCCTGACGGATCGGCCGCCGACTTCCAGTTGAGGTAGCGGTAGGAGCCGTCCTTGCAGCGATAGCGGTTCTCGAACTGGATGGTCTGCTGGCCGCGCGACAGCTTCTCGACCTCGGCGAGGGTGGCGGCGCGATCGTCGGGATGCACGTAGTCGACGAACGGCCGCTGCATCAGCTCCTCCACCGTGTAGCCGAGAACGTCGAAGGCGGGATTGAGCCGCTTGAAATAGCCATCGACGCCGGCGATGCAGAGCATCTCGAGCGACAAGGTGAAGAAGCGGCCCGGCTCCTCCGCCTTCTTCTCGTCGTCGACGTCGGTGACGGTGCCGATCCATTCGCGCGCCGTGCCGTCCGGATTGAGCATCGGCACCGCGCGCGCGACGAAGTAGCGATGCTGTCCGCTCGGCGCGTGCCACAGCCGCGCCTCGGCCTCGTACAGCGTGCGCGTCGCCTGCGCCTTCGCCCAGGCGGCGCTCACCCGCTCGCGATCGTCGGGATGCACCGCCTCGATCCAGCCGACGTCGCGGTATTGCTCCCAGCTCTGACCGGTATAGGCCTGCCACGACGGCTGCGCCACGACGAAGCGTCCGTCGGCGTCGGTGGTCCAGACCACGGCCGTGGTCGCGGCGACGACCGAACGATAGCGCTCCTCGCTCTGCTCGAGCGCGCGCGCGGCCCGCCGCCGCTCGGTCACGTCGGTGGCGACGATGAGGTGCGCGCGCCGGCCGATGAAGATGAACTGCTCCAGGCGCAGCTCTACATCGAATGAGGTGCCGTCCTTTCTGCGATGACGCCACTCGCCCAGATTGGTCATCGCCCGAATCGATTTGGCGCGCAGCGTCTCCTCGCGCAGGCGCGGCAGATCGTCGGGATGGCGAATGTCCTCGATGGTCATCGAGAGAAACTCGGCTTCGGTGTAGCCGTACTGCTCGACGGCGGCGCGGTTGACCGTGAGGAAGCGCAGCGTCTCGACGTCGTAGACCCACATCGGCACGGGGCCGTTGTCGAAGAGCATCTGGTAGCGCTCTTCGTTGCGCTCGGCGAGCGCGCGCTGCTCGCCGACGAGCTCCTGCTGCGCGTCGTGGTAGGCCTCGGCGATGATGACCATCGTGCGGTCGGCGAACGCCTGCATGCCCTGGAGCGCCGCGGTCAGCCGCGCGGGCTCGGCTCCGTACGCGCCCACCAGGAGCGGCACGATGCCGCGCTGGATCATCCCGACCAGATCGTACCAATCCGCGAAGGTGATGCCGAGCTTGGCGTAGGTGGAACCGCGCGTGCGCAGCTCGGTGTCGTATTCACGCCAATCTCCGTCGATGGCGCGGCCCATGCGCACGCGTGAGGTGGCGTTGTCCGCCGCCATCATCTCGGGCGTCGTGGCGGCGATGACGCGGGCGAACACCGGATGCGCGGAGGCGGCTTGCATGGCCGTGGCGCGGATGGCGTCGTAGCTCGGCTCGTAGACCCGCCAGAAGTCGCGTAGCCCGTCGTCGTCAAGCATCGGCGGCCGGCAGCTCGAGGCCGAACACCGTCGGGAGCTCGAGGGTCTCGCCCACCCACATGCGGCCGCCGTGCGCCTCGGCGGCGAGACGGCAGAAATAGAGGCCGAGCCCGAGGTTCATCCGGCCGACCTCGCCGTCGGCCTGGCCGTACTTCTCGAAGATGCGGTCGCGCGCCTGTTGCGGAATGGCGGTGCCGGTGTTGCCGATGGTGAGCGTGACGGCGCCGGTGGCGACGCGTCCGCCGACGGCGATCCGCCCGCCCGCGGGCGTGTGGCGAAGCGCGTTGTCGAAGACGTTCTCGACGACGCGGCTGATGAGCTCCGGGTCGGCGAAGATGTGCACGTCGTCGGTGTCGATGCTGCTGTCGAGCTGGATGGCGCGCGCCTCGGCGATGTGGGCGCGCTGGCGCACGAGCGGATTCACGATCTCTTCGATGTGCATGCGCGTGCGTCGCAGGCTCAGTTGGCCTACCTCGATGCGGGAGAGGTCGGCCAGGTTCGCCAGCAGGCGCACCATACGCTGGCCGGCGGCGCGCGAGTCGAGCAGCGCCTCGCGGTTCTCGGCTGTGTCGCCGCCGTCGAGGACGTACTCGAGGTTGGCGAGGATGACGGCGAGCGGATTCTTGAGATCGTGCACCACCATCGCCGACATCTCGGTGCGAAAGCGCTGCAGCTCGACCAGCTCGACGTTGCGCCGCACCAGCGCGACCTGATGCGCGCGCAAGGAGAGCAGATTGCCGATGCGCACCAGGAGCTCGTGGCGGTCGACCGGCTTGGTGAGAAATTCGTCGGCGCCGGAGCGGAGGCCGCGCAGCCGCGACTCGTGATCGCTGAGCGCGGTGACGAGGACGATGGGAACGCGGTCGTCGCCGAGACTGGCTTTGAGCCGCCGGGCGGTCTCGAATCCGTCGAGGCCTGGCATCATGATGTCGAGCAGCACCAGGTCGGGCCGGATGTTTTCCGCCAGCGCCAGCGCGGCTTCGCCCGAGGCGGCGTCGTACAGCGTGTGGTCGGCCCCGTCGAGGTAGGCATGCAACAGCTCGCGATTGACGGCTTCGTCGTCAACGATGAGGATGTTCGCCATCAGCGGCTCATTGGACTAGGTCCAGACCACGTCCGGCGGCTGCTGGGCGGGCCGCGCGAAGAGATAGCCCTGCATCAGCTCGCAGCCGATGGCGACCAGCGCCTCGCGTTCGGCGGCGGTCTCGACGCCCTCGACCACGAGCAGCAGGTTGAGGTCCGCACAGAGGGCGACCATCGAGCGCACCAGCGTGCGCTTGGTCGGGTGAAGATGGATGTCACGCACGAGCGACATGTCGAGCTTGACCACCTCCGGCTCGAGCTGCGCGAAGCTGGAGAGCCCCGCGTAGCCGGCGCCGAGGTCGTCGATGGCGATGCGATACCCGAGCTGGCGCAGCGCCGCGACGCGTTCGCGCACATCGCCGACGCCGTCGAGCGAGGCGCGCTCGGTGATCTCGAGGACCACGCGCGACGCGACCGTCGACAGCGGAGCCAGCGGCGAATAGAGCTCCTCGTCCACCAGATCGCGCGGATGAAGATTGACGAAGAGCGTGGTGTCGGGGCGCTCGACGGCGGCCCCGGCGACGGTCTTGCGAATGCGGCGGCCGATGTCGGTGAGGCGCTCGAGCCGCTCGGCGGCGTCGAAGAGCGCGGCCGGACCGGACATGCCGGGCTCCGATGAGCGGACCAGCGCCTCCAGTGCGTAGGTGGTGCGCTTCGAGACACAGACGATGGGCTGATAGGCCATCCACAAGGAGTCGAGCGCGCGCGAGAAGACCATCTCGAGGCCGGCGCGGTCGCCGATCTGGAACTTCTCGGCGGCGACGAGGTTGGCGGCCTCGCGCTTGAGCGTGGCCAGCCGGCGGAGCTGCGCGGCGTGGCGCACCGCCTTGGTCAGATCGGCGGCGGCGACCGGTTTGATGAGGTAGCGCAGCGCGCCGGACTCGAGCGCCTGCACCGCGGTCTCGACGGCGGGGCTGGCGGTCACGAGCACCACCGGGAGATCGAGGTCATGCTCGCGCACGGCGCGGAGGAGGCCGATGCCGTCGAGGCCGGGCATGTCGATGTCGCTGAGCACGACGTCGTAGCGGCCGTTGCGAACGGCGGCCGCGGCGGTCCTGCCATCGGCGGCGCGGTCGACGTCGAACCCCGCGCTCCGCAGGATGCGCTCGTAGACGCGCAAGAGCTGCGGATCGTCGTCGACGACGAGGATGCGCGGCCGCGGATCGACAGCTTGAGGCTTTGGGTTGTCGCTGATCGACGACTGTGCACGCATCTGAGCTTTGTAATTGTAACACGATGGTTCCCTGGGCCCCTGCGACAAATTGCCGCAGCCATTGAAGCTTTCCTGATCTTGGTGGTCAGATTTTATACGGTCACGTCCGCGGTCTCGGCAGCGACTCCCAAGGCGGAGGTGCTGGATGCGATGGAAGCGGATGGCGCTCGGAGTGGCGACGGTGGGCTTCGGTCTGATGGTCGGCGCCGGCGGAATGTTCGAGGTGGTGAACCTGCTGCGGCCCGCGCTGTTCGCGTCGCTGCAGGACGACCCGATCATGCGGCTGCATCACACCGAGCCGGTCGTCTTCTGGTGGACGCTGCTGAGTAACTTCGGTGGAATCGCAGCCGGGGCGGCGTTTGCGGCGACGGGCGTCGGCGTCGTGAGGCGGCGCGTGTGGGCGAGGCGGCTGGGGAGGGCGGCGGCGCGGGGGTTCTGGGTGATCTGCGCGGGTGGCGCGCTGGTCTGTGCGGTGTATCTGGTGCCGGCGTTGGTGCGGGGGCTGGGGGATCCGGCGAGGCGGGCGGAGAGCCTGGTGTTTCTGATCTCGCTGGGCTGCTCGACGGTGATGATGCCGGCGTGTGCGGGCGGGGTGTATTGGGGCCTGGGGAGGGGGGAGTGAGCAAGGACGCTTCCAATACGGCTGTGACGACGGGGCGCACCGGCGGACGTGGTTGATGCGGCAGGTGGTGTAGGGCGGCAGAATGTTCGCAAACAATGGCGGAGGATCGGTATTACCTATAGATGAGCTTTCGTTTGCTTGTCCTTGTTTGCGCGGTTGGGCTTGGGTGTGCACCGGCACATCACGAAGAACGAACGGTGGCGGCGGCGACGGTGAAGGGGAGTGGGCTGGACCTCGAGAGCATGGATCGAGGGGTGGCGCCGGGGGATGACTTCTTCGGGTTCGTCAATGGCGGCTGGTTGAAGGGCCATGAGATTCCGGCGGACCGGCCCAGTTATGGGACGGGCGCGATGCTCGTCGAGCTCACGGCGAAACGGACCGCCGACCTCATCACCGAGAGCGCCAAGACGGAATCGCCGGTCGGGTCGGACGCGAAGAAGATCGGGGACTACTACGCGAGCTTCATGGACGAGGCGGGGATCGAGGCCAAGGGGCTGACGCCGCTCAAGCCCACGCTCGATCGCGTCGCGGCCATCAGGAACGCCGGGGACCTGGCGCGCTACCTCGGGTCGAGCTTGCGGACCGATGTCGACGTCCTCAACAACACCCGCATCGACACCGACAACCTCTTCGGGCTGTGGATCGCGCAAGACCTCTCCGACCCGAAGAAGTATTCGCCGTTCCTCCTGCAGGGCGGGCTCGGCATGCCGGACCGCGACTACTACCTCGACCCGTCGCCGCGCATGGCCGAGATCCGCAAGAAGTATCAGGCGCACATCGCGGCGACGCTGGTGCTCGCCGGCATCGCCGACGCCGACGCCAAAGCCGCGCGGATCTTCGATCTCGAGAAGCGCATCGCCGGCGCGCACGTCCCGCGCGTCGAGACCGAGGACGTCGAGAAGGGCAACAACCACTGGAAGCGCAGCGACTTCGCCACGCGCGCGCGCGGGCTCGATTGGAAGATCTTCTTCGGCGCCGCCGGCCTCGAGCGGCAGGACGAGTTCGTCGTCTGGCAGCCGGCCGCCTTCACCGGCATCTCGGCGCTCGTGCGCGATCAGCCGCTCGGCGCGTGGAAGGAGTACCTCACCTTCCGCGCCATCGAGCATGTCGCGCCGGTCCTGCCCAAGGCGTTCGTCGACGAGTGGTTCGCCTTCCGCGGCAAGACGCTCAGCGGCACGCCGCAGCTGCGCGCCCGCTGGAAGCGCGCCATCGAGGCGACCGACGAGGCGCTCGGTCAGGCAGTGGGAAAGCTGTACGTCGCCAAATACTTCCCACCGTCGGAGAAGGCGCGCGTGGAGGAGATGGTCAAGAACGAGCTGGCCGCCTTCGCCAAGCGCATCGACAAGCTCGACTGGATGGCGCCCGAGACCAAGGCCAAAGCCAAGGCCAAGCTGGCGGTGCTCAAGGTCGGCGTCGGCTATCCGGACACCTGGCGTGACTACTCGCAGCTCGAGGTCGTCCTTGGCGATGCTCTCGGCAACGCCGAGCGCGCGTCGCTCTTCGACACGCAGCGCAACCTGGCCAAGCTCGGCAAGCCCGTCGATCGCAGCGAGTGGGTCATGAATCCGCAGCTCGTCAACGCGGTCAATTTGCCGGCGCTGAACGCGCTCAATTTCCCTGCCGCCATCCTGCAGCCGCCGTTCCTCGATCCGTCGCGCCCGACGGTGATGGACTACGGCGCGACCGGCGCCACCATCGGTCACGAGATCAGCCACAGCTTCGACGATCAAGGCGCGCTCTTCGACGCCGAAGGGCGCCTGCACAACTGGTGGACCGCTGAAGACTTCGCGCACTTCAAGGCGTCGTCGGCGCAGCTGGTCAAGCAGTACGACGGCTACCAGCCGTTCCCCGACCTGCACGTCAACGGCCGCCTCACGGTGAGCGAGAACATCGCCGACGTCGCCGGGCTCTCCGCCGCCTACGACGCCTATCGCATCTCGCTCGGCGGCAAGGAGGCGCCGGCGGTGAACGGCCTGACCGGGGACCAGCAGTTCTTCATCAGCTTCGCCCAGAGCTGGCGCACCAAGACCCGCGAGCCGGCGTTGCGGCAGCGCATCCTCACCGACGGGCACGCTCCGGCGGAGTATCGCGCCGAGACGGTGCGCAACCTCGACCCCTGGTACGACGCCTTCGCGGTCAAGCCGGGTCAGGCGCTCTACCTCGCGCCGGCCGAGCGCGTTCGGGTGTGGTGAGCGGTATCGCATCCGTTATATCCCGTAAAATCGGCCGAGCCGGGGCAACGGCCTCCTCCCGCGAAAGGCTGTGCTAGATCTCGGCGGTGAGTGACGGAGAGCAGCGGACGATCTGGGTGGCTGACGACAGCCGCCTCGAGCTGACGCAGATCGTGGAGGCCCTTCCGGCCGGCTTCACCGTCGAGCAGTTCGACGACGGCGAAGGCATCATCGAGGCGGTGGCGCGCGGCGGCGCACCCGATGTCGTCATCACCGACTGGGTCATGCCGGGCGTCTCCGGGCTCGACGTCATTCAATTCTTGCGTGCCCATCCGCGCGGCGCCGACATCGGCATCCTGGTCCTCACCGCGCGCGGCAGCAGCAGCGATCTCAGGACCGCCTTCTTCGCCGGCGCCGACGACTTCGTCTTCAAGCCCGTCCTCCCCGAGGAGCTCCACGCCCGCATCAACCGCATGCTGCAGCGCCACGACGCGCACCAGCAGGTCGAGGAGCAGTTTCTCGGACGCTGGCTCGAGGAGCGCAAGCAGAGCCAGGAGGCGAAGCAGCGCGAGCTCGAGGAGCGGCAACGCAAGGAGGAGGCGCAGGAGCGCATGCAGCTGGCCGAGCTGTTCATGGGAATCCTCGGCCACGACCTGCGCACGCCGCTGAGCTCCATCGTCATGGCCAACGCCATCTTGCAGCGAGACGTCACCGAGGAGCGCCGGCGGCTGGCGACCCGGCGCATCGCCGCCAGCGTCGCGCGCATGACCGAGCTCATCGGCCGCATGCTCGACGTCACGCGCAGCCGTCTCGGCGGCGGCATTCCGCTCGCGCC
The DNA here is from genome assembly GCA_028287105.1 of Myxococcales bacterium. Classification (GTDB taxonomy): domain Bacteria; phylum Myxococcota_A; class Polyangia; order Palsa-1104; family Palsa-1104; genus JAQBQH01. The sequence goes on along the minus strand of JAQBQH010000277.1, from coordinate 12,811 downwards.
GGCGCGCCACGACGCGCGCCTCGTGTGCGAGCGCGTCATCGACGAGCTGAGCGCCGCCAATCCCGACCGGCCCATCGAGCTCAACGTCGACGGCGACACCGAGCTGCCGGTCGATGCCGACCGCCTCGCCCAGGTGCTCTCGAACCTCGTCGGCAACGCGCTCGAGTACGGGTTGGCCACCGAGCCGATCGCGGTGCGCATGGTCGGCGAGCCCGACAAGGTGCGCATCGAGATCGTGAACCATGGCCCGCCCATCCCAGAGAACGTGGTGGCGACCATCTTCGAGCCGTTTCGCCGGGCCGTCGACCACGCGGTCAGCCCGACGGGCAGCATGGGGCTCGGTCTCTACATCGCCAAGCAGATCGTGGAGGCGCACGGCGGGGCCATCGCCGTTCGCTCCGACGCCGCCTCGACCGCCTTTACGGTGACCTTGCCCCGCCAACCCTGACCCGGCGAAGCTCGTGATGATTCTGCACGCAGGATGGAAAAGTTTTGCCAATGCCCATCCGGTGCCTAGGACCGTACCTATCCGATCGGCTCGCTCGGCCCTGCGGCCGGGGCGACAGCGTGTTATAGACGACGCGCCAATCAGGGGAGGTCGAAGTAGATGGGCGAGATCCTCGTCGTCGATGACAGCAAGGTGATGCGCGAGATGATCATCGCGTGCCTGCGCGCGCAGCCGGGGTTGAGCTTCACGCAGGCGGCGAGCGGCCTCGAGGCGATCGAGAAACTGTCGCTCAAGACCTTCCAGCTCGTCGTCCTCGATCTGAACATGCCCGACATCGGCGGCATCGAGGTGCTCGAGTTCGTCCGCGGGCAAGACAAGCTGCGGTCGCTGCCCATCATCGTCGTGACCACGCGCGGCGACGACGCCTCGCGGGCGACAGCGCTGGCCGCCGGCGCCTCGCGCTTCATGACCAAGCCGTTCACGCCGGAAAAGATCCTGTCCGAAGTCCGCGAGCTGCTCGAGCAGCCGGCCGGGGCGCCGCGGTGAGTGACGTCGTCGATCTGGCGGAGTTTCGGACCGCCTTCGTCGTCGAGGCCGAAGAGCTGCTGACGACGGCGAACACGAGCCTGCTCGATATCGAGAAGGCGCTGCGGGCGGGCAACAAGAACATCCGCGCCGTGCGCGAGCTGTTCCGCGCCGTTCATACGATCAAGGGGCTCTCCTCCATGGTGGGGATCGAGCCCGTCGTCGGAATTGCCCATCGGCTCGAGACGACGCTGCGCGCGGCCGATCGCGCCGGCGGCAGCCTGGCACTCGAGTCGATCGACACGCTGCTCGAGGGCGTGCGCGCCATCGCCAAGCGGGTTCGCGCGCTCGCCGACGGCCAGCCGGTGGCCGAGGCGCCGTCGGAGCTGCTCGACCGGCTCGAGCGTCTGGAGAGCGCGACCCCGTCCACGGCGCGTCAGTCGGGCGCCGGCGCGCTGATCCTCGACGCCGAGATCGCCGGCAAGCTCGGCGCGCAGGATCAGGCGCAGCTGCTCGAAGGGCTGGCCCAGGGGCGACGAGCGTTGCGGGTCGACTTCATCCCCTCGCCGCTGCGCGCCGAGGCGGGCTCGACCATCACCAGCGTGCGCGCCCGCGTCGCCAAGATCGGCGACATCGTCAAGGTGGTGCCCATCTCGGTGCCGGTCACCGCCGACGCGCCGGGCGGGCTCAAGTTTGGGCTGTTGGTGGTCACCAGCGAGAGCGCCCAGGCGCTGGCCGACGCGGTCGGCGTCGACCCCGGCATGGTCTACTCGCTGGCCGCGCCGCCGGCGGCGGGGATCCTCGGCGCCGTTCTCGAGGCCGAGCCCGAGGAGCCGTCGGTCAGCCGTCATGGCGTCGTGCGCGTCGACGTCGAGCGGCTGGACGACGTGATGGAGCGGCTCTCGACGCTGGTGGTGACGCGCTTCCGCCTCTCGCGCGCGCTGGCCGAGCTGGCCGCGGCGGGCGCCGACGTGCGCGCGCTGGCGCAGATCATGAACGAGAACGGCCGGCAGCTGCGCGATCTGCGCGCCGCCATCCTGCGCGTGCGGATGGTGCCGGTGTCCGAGGTCTTCGAGCGCGTGCCGCTGCTCGTGCGCGGCCTGTCGCGCGCCACCGGCAAGCAGGTGCGCCTGGTCATCGACGCCGGCACGGCCGAGGTCGACAAGGGCGTCGCCGAGCGCCTCTTTCCCGCGGTGGTGCACCTGGTGCGCAACGCCGTCGACCACGCCTTCGAGTCGCCGGACGAGCGTACGCGGGCCGGTAAGCCCGCGGAGGGCGCGCTCACGATCGCGTGCTTCGAGCGCACCAATTCGCAGCTCGAGCTCACCATCAGCGACGACGGCCGCGGGATCGATCGCAAGCTGGTCGCCGACCGGGCGCACCGGCCGCTGCCGGACAGCGACGCCGCGCTCCTCGAGCTCCTGTGCCTGCCCGGCCTGTCGACGCGCGACGAAGCGACGATGACGAGCGGTCGCGGCATGGGGATGGACATCGTCAAGCGCACCGTCGAGCAGCTCGGCGGTGAGCTGACCCTGCAGACGCGCGTCGGCGTGGGCACGCGCTTCGTCATGCACGTGCCGGTGAGCATCTCGATCGTGGATGCGTTCACGTTCGAGTGCGCGGCGCAGCGCTTCGTCGTGCCGGTGACGATGGTCGAAGAGGTGGTCGACATCGATCCGGCGCGGCTGGTGCGCGGCCCGACGCGGCGAGGCGGTGAAGCGCCGCGGCTGCTCGAGCGGCGCAACGAGACGGTCCCGGTGGTCCAGCTCGAGTCGCTGTTCCGCCTCGGCGACCGCGGCGGCGAGGCGCGCAAGGCGCTGGTGGTGCGCCGCAACGGCGAGCCGATGGCATTCTCCGTCGACCGCATGCTGGGGCAGCAAGAGGTCGTGGTGCGGCCGCTCGAAGATCCGCTCGTGCGGGTGATCGGGATCTCGGGGGCGACCGACCTCGGCGATGGCCGGCCGACGCTGGTGCTCGATCTCGCCGCCCTGAGCGGCGCGCTCTCCGCCGCGACGCTGGAGCCAGCCGCATGAGCATCTTGCACGTCGTCTTCAAGGTCGGTGGCACCGAATATGCGATGCCTGCCGATGAGGTTTTGCAGATGGAGTCCTACGGCGGCGCCACGCCGGTGCCAGGAGCGGCGCGCGGCGTCGTCGGCATCGTGCAGGTCCGCGGCCGCGTAGTGCCGGTCCTCGATCTGCGCGCGCGCTTCGGTCTCGAGCCGATCGCGGCGACGCTCAACTCGCGCCTCGTCGTCGGGCAGGACGGCGCCCGTTCGGTGGCGCTGCTCGTCGACAGCGCGCGCGAGGTGCTCAAGCTCGACCCGGAGCAGATCGAGCCGCCGCCGCCGATGATGGCCGACGACTCGCAGGGCTTCGTCAGGGCAGTGGCGCGCATGGGCGAGCGCCTGGTGATGCTCATCGATTTCAAAAGGGTCATTGGAGAGGAGCGGCTTCATGGCGAATAGCGGCGCCAAAACGCCAGCGTCGAAGCACGGCGTGCGCGAATTGGTCGAGTCGATCGCGGTCAGCATCGAGGAGACCGGCGCCTCGTCGCGGGGGCTCGCGCGATCGCAGCGCGACGTGAGCGAAGCGGTCACCGAGCTGCAGCGCGAAGTCGAAGCCAGCGCCGGTGGGTTGCGCGAGATGGCCAGCTCGGTGCAGACCGTGCGCAAGGACGCCGAGCTGCTGGCGCAGTCGGTCGACGCGACCGCCGCGACGCTGGAAGAGACGGCGCGCTCGGTCAAGGGCGTCGCCTCCAACGCCGAGGATCTGTCGGCGGCGGTCGAGGAGCTACAGGCCAGCTCGGTGGAGACCTCCGCGTCGCTGGTCGACATGGCCGCGCGCGGCGAGGCCAGCTCGTCGTCGATCGCCGAGGTCGGCGCGACCATCGAGGAGATGTCCAAGGGCATCGGTCGCCTGGCGGCCGACTCGCAGGTCGTCGGCGAGCGCGTCGGTTCCGTGAGCGCGTCGGTGGTCTCGATCGGCAAGTCGTTCGGCGAGGTCGCGAGCAACGCGGCCGAGCTGGCGGCTTCGGTCGAGGAGACGTCGCAGATGATCGAGGAGATGGCGCGATCGGTGCGCGGGGTGGCCGACCACGCCAAGGCGCTCGAGTCGGCGACGCGCGACAACGCCAGCACGGTCACCGAAGTGGCCGCGTCGGTCGAAGAGGTCGCGGCCACGTCGGAGAAGAACGCCGCGGTGATCGAAGCCAATGCGTCGGCCATCGAGGAGCTCAGCCGCTCGTCGCAGTCGATCGCGTCGAGCGTCGAGCAGGTCAACAGCTCGGCGCAGGCGAGCGAGCGCGCGTCGATGCAGCTGGCCGGAACCACCAAGCGGATCGGGGATCTCTCGGACGGCGTCAAGAGCGCGAGCGATCGCGTGAGCGTGTCGGCACGCGAGGGCGGCGCCGTCGTCGCCAAGTCGATCGCCGGCATCGGCGGGATTCGCACGGCGATCCTCGAGTCGTCGGTGGTGATGAAGGAGATGGGCAAGCGCGCCGAGGAGATCGGCGACATCGTGCAGACGATCAACCTCATCGCCGATCGCACCAATCTCTTGTCGCTCAACGCCAGCATCGAGGCGGCGCGGGCCGGAGAGCACGGACGCGGGTTCGCCGTCGTCGCCGACGAGATTCGCGCGCTTTCCGATCGCGCGGCTTCGGCCAGCGCCGAGATCGCCAAGATCGTGCGCGGTCTGCAGACGACGGCGCGCGAGGCGGTGACCAGCTCGGCCGAAGGCGTCAAGGCAGCCGACGAGGGCGCGACGCTGGCCACGCACGCCGATGGAGCGCTGCGCGCGATCTTGAGCGGCATCGACGAAGTGGGCGGGTCGGTGCGCGAGATGTCGGGCGCGGCCGCCGAGCAGGTCGCGGCGGTGCAGGTCGTGACGCAGAGCGCGGCCAAGGTGAGCGAGCAGGCGCGTACCATCAGTCGCGCGGTCACCGAGCAGGCGCAGGCGTCGCAGTCGCTCGTCAAGGGCGCGGCCGAGATGCGGCAGATGGCCAAGCAGACGACGCAGGCGGCCGGCGAGCAGGCGCGGGCGCTGCGCGGGATGGTGCAGTCGAATCACCAGCTCACGACCACCGCCGAGCAGGTCGCGCGGGCGGCGCAGGAGCAGGCGACGGCGGCCACGCAGCTGGCCAAGGCCGCCGTGCAGATGCGCGCCTCGACGCAGCAGATCAACGGCGCCATCGGCGAGCAGAGCCGCAACATGGCGGCCATCGGCGCCAACGCCCAGGAGGTGGCGAGCCTGACCCAGCGCACCATCGCGGGGCTGACCGAGCAGGCCAAGGGCGCGGCCGAGGTGGCCAAGGCGATGGACGACATTCGCAAGCAGGCTTCGCACACGGCGCGGGCGGTTTCCGAGCAGGCCAAGGCGGGCAAGCAGTCCGAAGCGGCGATCCGGCAGGTGGCGCAGCTGGCGGTGCAGGTCACGCGCGCCACGGCGGAGCAGACCAAGGCGGCGCAGTCGCTGGTCAAGGCGGGCGACGACGTGCGGCGCATCGCGCGGCAGACGGCGCGCGCCGTGGCCGAGCAGGCGGAGGCGCTGGCGGCGCTGGCGGCGGCGGCCAATCGGCAGAACACGTCGCTGGTCAACGTGGCGCGCTCGACGGTGCAGCAGACGGCGGCCACCGAGGAGGTGGCCCAGACCGTCGAGGACATGAAGTCGCGCGTGCGGGAGATCGTCGGCGTGAGCGGCAACGGGGTCAAGGGCCTCTTGCCGGGCGCTCGCAACGGCAGCGCGGCGACCAAGGCCGCCGATCGCCGTCGGACCAAGCGAGACTGAGATGCGCTCGCCGCTGACGCTGTCCAAAGAGGACGCCGAGCGCGTTCGCGAGATCGAGCGGCTCGCGCAGCTGGGCGCGGCCAGCGTCGAGGCGCTCGGAGGGCATCTCGACGACCCGAGCTGGGCCGTGCGGCGCGCCGTCGTCGGAGCGCTGGCGCGTATCGGTCGCCCGTCGGTGGCGATGCTGTGCCAGCTCTTGCGCACGCGGCGCGACAACGAGGCGCGGCTGGCGGCGGCGGTCGACGCGCTGGCGGCCGCGCGCGGCGAGATCGACGACGCGATCATCGCGCTAGCGGCCGACGAAGGCGCCAACCCGGCGCTCCTGTGCGATGCCGCGCAGATCCTGGGCCGTCGCAAGAGCGCGGTCGCCGTGCCGACCCTCGAGCGGCTGGCGTTACATCCGGACGACAACGTCGGCGTGTCGGCGATCGAGGCGCTCGGGCGCGTCGGCGGCGGCGCGGGGCTCGAGACGGTGGCCAAGATCCTCGAGCGCGGCAACTTCTTCCGCAGCTTTCCGGCCATCGAGGTGCTCGGCGGCAGCGGCGATCGTCGCGCCGTCGAGCCGCTCCTGGCCGCGCTCGACAAGCCGCTCTTCGCCGGCGAGGCGGTCCGCGCGCTCGGCCACGTCGGCGACGAGCGGGCCGTGCCGGCGCTCACGGCGCTCCTGCGCAACGGCGACGACGCGTTCGTGCGCGCCGCGGCGCTCGGGCTCGTCGAGCTGCAGCAGCGGCAGCACGAGCAGCTCGGCGCGGCCGACGCCGTCGAGCGGGCGCTGGAAGAGTACGAGTCGCGCGAGCTCGCCGGCCAGCGGCTGCGCCACTGCCTGACCGCCGCCGATCCGTCGGAGCAGGTGGCGATCTGCCAGGTGCTGGGTTGGCTGCGTAGCGAAGAGGCGCTGCCGGCGCTGTTCGCGCTGCTCCTCGACGAGGGGCCGGTCGCGGCCGCGGCCGTGGTAGTCCTTCAGCGCTTCGGTCGCGCCATCGATCCGCAGCTCCGCGTCGCGCTGGCCGCCGGGTCGAGCGCAGAGCGAACGCGGCTGCTGCCGCTCGTGGCGGGGCGGGGCGCGGGCCTCGAGGAGGTCACTGCGTGCCTGGCCGATCCGGATGCGTCGGTGCGCGCGGCCGCGTGCGACGCCCTGGCGCGCACCGGCGATCCGACTCCAGTGGCGCAGCTGTTCCAGCTGCTCGACGACGCCGACCCGCGCGTGGCTCAGGCCGCCACCGCCGCCATCCAGTCGCTCGGCAGCGCCGAGACCGAGAAGCTGGCGCTGGCGGCGAGCGGCTCTAATCGGCCGGCGGTGCGCCGCGCCGCGCTGCGCGTCATTGCGTATTTCGGATATCGCAGCGGCCTCGATGCCCTCCTGGCGGCGATGAACGAACCGGACGATCGCTTGCGCGACGCGGCCATCGCCGGCCTGGCCTTTATCGAGGAGCCGCGCGCGCTCGACGCGCTGCTCGCCGGCGCGGTGCACACCTCGCCCAAGACCCGCGTCGCCGCGATGCGCGCGCTCGGGCAGACCTCGCCCGCCGACGCTCGGGTGGCGAGGGTGCTCGTGGCCGCGCTCTCCGACGGCGAGGCGTGGGTGCGCTACTACGCCGTCCAGTCGCTCGGAAAGCTGGGCGATCGCTCGGCGGTCGACGTCATCGTGCGCCTCCTCGGCGATCCGGCTGGTCAGGTCCGCGTCGCCGTCGTCGACGCGCTGGCGCAGCTGCAGACCCCGGCGGCCTTCGCGGCGCTCTTGGAAGCGGCGCGCTCCGCCGACCACGACGTGCAGCGCTCGGCCGTCGTCGGTCTCGGGCTCAGCAAGCGCACGGAGGCGCTGCCGCTCATCGTCGAAGCGACTCGCGCTGCCGACGCGGCGACCCGGCTCGTGGCGCTGTCGGCGCTGTGTCAATTCGACGCGCCGCCCGTCGTGCCGGCGCTGCGGCGCGCCGCCAACGACGACGACGAGAGCGTGCGCAGCGCCGCGTTCGGCTTTCTCGGTGCGCGCGCCGACACCGAGGCCACCCACGCGCTGGTCGGGCTGCTCGCTCAGCCGCGAGACCGGCAGGCGACGATCGCTGCCCTCGGTCAGGGAGTGGCCGGGCGCATCCCCGCCATCCTCGCCGCGCTCGAAGATGCGTCCGGCGAGGTGGCGACCGTCCTCGTCGGTGCGCTGGCCCGCGCGCCCGGTGCCGCCGGCGAGGCGGCCCTCGTGGCTGCGCTCGCCATCGACAACGTCGAGGTGCGCCGCGCCGCGGCTTCCGCGCTCGCTTTCAGCCACTCGTTTGCGGCGTTGGAGGCGCTCGCCGTCGCCGCTCATCACGACGCCGATCCCGAAGTGCGCCGCATCTGCTCGCTCGCGCTGGGCGAATGATGGCAGCTCCGTCGCTCACTCCACAGCTGTTCAGCATCTTCAAGATGCTCATCGAGGAGCGCTGCGGCCTGCACTACCACCAGGACGACGTCGAGCTCCTGGCAGACCGCATCGGCACGCGCGCGGCGGAGCGCGGCTTCGAGTCGCTCCTCGACTACTATTACTTCCTACGCTATGACGCCGATGGTCTGATGGAGCTCGACCGCTTGATCGAGTTGCTACTGGTGCACGAGACCTATTTTTTTCGCGAGGTGGACCAACTGCGCGTGCTCGTCGATGTGCTCCTCGCGCCGGCCGTCGCTGCTGGACAGCGCCCGCGCGTCTGGTGCGCCGCCTGCGCCACGGGAGAGGAGCCGCTGACCATCGCCATGCTGCTCGACGAGCGCGCCATCCTCGACCGGGTCGGGATCGTGGCCAGCGACCTCAGCACGGCGGCGCTCGAGCGGGCGCGCAGGGGCGAGTTCGGCACGCGGGCATTGCGCGCGACGCCGCCCGAGATGTTCGGCCGCTACCTCGAGCAGCGTGACAACCGCGCGGTCGTCCGCCCCGGCCTCATCGAGCAGATCACCTGGCAACGTCTCAACCTCGTCGACGCGCCCGCGGTGGCTGCCATGGGTACCTTCGACGCCATCCTGTGCCGCAACGTCCTCATCTACTTCACCGACCAGACGGCCTGCAATGTCGTCGAGTCCCTGGCGGGCTGCCTACGTCCCGGCGGCTCGCTCGTCGTCGGGGTCTCCGAATCGCTGATGCGTTTCGGCACGTCGTTGAACTGCGAAGAGCGCGGCGGCTCCTTCTTCTATCAAAAGGCAAGCTGATGTCTGCCCTTCCTCCCATCAGGGTCCTCGTCGTCGACGATTCGGCGTTCGCGCGCAAGGTGATCCGCGAGACGCTCTCGGCCAACGCGCTGTTCGAGGTGGTCGGCATCGCGCGCGACGGTCTGGAGGCGTTGGAACGCATCTCCGAGCTCAAGCCGGACGTCGTGACGCTCGATCTGGTCATGCCGAACCTCGACGGGCTCGGCGTCCTGCGCGCGCTGCCCATCAATCACGCGCCGCGCGTCGTGGTGGTGAGCATGGCCGACGGCGAGAGCGAGCTGGGCATCGCGGCGCTCGCGGCGGGCGCGATCGACATCGTCCACAAGCCGACCTCGCTCGCGACCGGGCGCCTCTACGAGCTGGCGGAGGAGCTGGTGAGCAAGGTTCAGGCGGCGGCCGGCGCGCGCCTGCCGTCGATCGATTACCGTCCGTCGGCACCGATGGCGTTCACGCCGTCGATGGTGACGAGCCGCTCGATCCTCGCCATCGGCGCCTCGACCGGCGGTCCGCAAGCGCTCACCCGCCTGCTCAAGCAGATGCCGGCCAACTTTCCGGTGCCCGTCGTGCTGGTGCTGCACATGCCGCGCGGCTACACCGCCAGCTTCGCGGCGCGGCTCGATGACGAGAGCGAGCTCCACGTCCTCGAGGCCACCGACGGTCTGGTGCTGCGTCCGGGGATGGCGGTGGTCGGTCGCGCCGGGATCCACTTCAAGGTAGAGCGCCGCGGCGACGAGCTGATCGCGCGTCTCGACGTTCGGCCGCTGACGACGCTCCATACGCCATCGGTCGACGTGCTCTTCGAGAGCGCCGCCGCTGAACGCGAAAAGCTGCTGGCGGTCGTGCTCACCGGAATGGGCGAAGATGGACTGGCCGGCGCCCGCAAGATCCGCGCGCTCGGCGGCACCGTCCTCACCGAAGGCGAATCGTCGTGCGTCGTATACGGGATGCCACGCGCCGTCGCCGAAGCCGGCCTGTCGTCGGAAGTCGCGACGCTCGAGGAGATGAGCAATGCCATCGTCCGCCACCTCTAGCTCGCGCCGGCCGCGGCTCTGGGTCCTCGACGACAGCCCGCTCGAGATGGAGCTGACCAGGCGCTCGCTCGCGCCGAGCTACGACATCGAGCGGTTCGTCGAAGGCGGCGCGCTCCTCGAGCGGTTGGCGGTAGACGACGGGCCGGATGCGCTCCTCCTCGACTGGGGCCTCCCCGGGATGTCGGGGCTCGAGGTCTGCCGGTTCATCCGGGCCTCGCGCGACGAGCTGGTGCTGCCGATCCTGATGCTGACCGGACGCGGCGGGGAAGACGCCGTCGTCGAGGCGCTCGCGGCCGGCGCCAACGACTACGTGGCGAAGCCGTTCGTCCTGGCCGAGTTGGTGGCGCGCGTGGCGACGCTGGTACGCGCCAAGCGCCTCGCCGACCGGACGCGCCAGCTCGAGGCCGAGCGCTCCGAGGAGCGAGCCGCGCTCCTGGCCGCCGAGCACGCTGCGCGCGCCGCCGCCGAGGAGTCGAATCGCGCCAAGGACGAGTTCCTGGCCATGCTCGGCCACGAGCTGCGCAACCCGCTTTCGCCGATCGTGACGGCGCTGCAGCTCATGAACCTGCGCGGTGACGCCAGCACCGCCAAGGAGCGCCTCGTCATCGGACGGCAGGTCACGCACCTCGTGCGTCTCGTCGACGATCTCCTCGACATCTCCAAGATCACGCGCGGCAAGATCGAGCTCAAGAAGGAGCGATGCCAGATCGCCGAGATCGTGGCCAAGGCGGTCGAGATGGCTAGCCCGCTCCTGGAGCAGCGCAGCCACCACCTGTCGGTCGACGTCGCGCGTGACGACATGCTCGTCGAGATCGACGGCGTCCGCATCGCGCAGGTGATCGCGAACCTTCTGACCAACGCGGCCCGCTACACGCCGCCGGAGGGCGAGGTCAGCCTGACCGCGTCGCGCGACGGCCACGAAGTCGTGATCGAGGTGAAGGACAACGGCATCGGCATCGAGTCGGAGATGCTGACGAAGGTGTTCGACCTCTTCGTGCAGGGGAAACGCTCCTCGGATCGCTCCGAAGGCGGCCTTGGCCTCGGGCTATCGCTCGTCAAGAACCTGGTCGCGATGCACGGCGGCTCGGTGGTCGCGCTCAGCCGGGGGCTGAAAAAGGGCAGCGAGTTCGTGGTACGGCTGCCGGCTCCGCCCGTCGCCGATCGGCAGCCGGTACGCGCGCGGCTCCCCGAGCCGACGGCTTCGGGGGTGCCCGCGCCGGTTCGGCGCATCCTCATCGTCGACGACAACGAGGACGCCGCGGAGCTGCTGTCCGAGATCCTGCAGGCGAGCGGCCACGATGTGCAGGTCGCCTTCGACGGTCCGCGCGCGCTCGAGCTGGTCGACGTCTTCACGCCCGACCTGGCCATCCTCGACATCGGCCTGCCGGTCATGGACGGCTACGAGCTGGCGACGCAGCTGCGCAGTCGGCTCGGCGCCGCGACACCGCGGCTGATCGCGCTCACCGGCTACGGTCAGAGCAGCGATCGCGCACGCAGCGCCGGCGCCGGATTCGAGGGCCACCTGGTCAAGCCGGTCGATCCTGTTCGCCTGCTCAGCATCATCTCGCGCGACGGCCCCGAGTAGACGCGCCCCCCGTGTGGGCCCATCGCGCCGCGGGTAGGTGGCGATGCAGCGGCGGCGGTGGTGCCTATCACGATCTTGTCACTCGCTTCCGGTCTAGGTGGCCAGGGTAACCAGTCCCGGCAGGGTTCGATCCCCTGGGAGGCGGCCGTTGTCACCGACTTCTCTGCCCACGGCTGTTCGCACCTCTTTTCGCCCGTCCCTGTGAATCCGGTCAAGGCGTTGGTACGTACTTCAGTGTACGATGGCGAGCGGCGCCGCTCTCATCCAATCCAACAACGTATGGAGCTCTCTTTGTTTGGCATTCAACCCTCGATCGCGACCACGATCGGCCTCGTCGTTCTCGTCAACGTCACCTTCTTTTTCGTGGCCGGCGGGATCTTTCACCGCTGTCTACAGCGCCTGGCGCGAGTAAACCCGTTGCGCTGGAAGCACCAGCCCAAGCGGACCCAGACGCGCGAGATGATCAGGGAGAAGCTGCCGCTGGTCATCTGCAACGCGCTCCTCCTCAACACCATGATCGGCGCCGGCGTCGCGTTCGGGAGCCGCTTCGGGCGCGCCTACTGGAGCGTGTCGACCTACGGCGTGCCCTATCTCGTCGCCAGCACGGCCGCGCTCTTTCTCTTCTATCACTGCGCGCTCTTCTACTTTCACCGCGCCATGCACGGGCCGCGGCTCTTCCGCACCTTCCACCATCTGCACCACCGCTACAAAGCGCCCATGTTCCTCGACGCGCTCTACGAGCATCCGCTCGAGGCGTTCTACGGCGGGATCGTCGTGACGGCGCCGCTGTTCCTCTTCCCCGTCAACCTCTACGGCTTCTTCTTTTTCTTCTCGGTGATGGGCGCGCACGAGATCATCGACCATTCGGGGATCGACGTGAACCTGCCGTTCTTGTCGCGCTCGCGCAATCACGACGACCATCACCGCCAATCGAACTGCTTCTATGGTCAGCTCCTGCCGCTGCTCGATCGCGCCCACCGCACCAACACCGTCCCCGGCTGCCCGCGCGCGCAGAAGCAACGCGCCGCCTGACCGGTGGTAATCTGTCGCGGTGGATTCGCGACGGATCATCATCCTCCTCAGCTGCGCCCTCGGCATTGCGCTGCTGGCGCTCGGCTTCCTGCTCGGGCGCGAGTCGAATCGCGCGCCGGCTCCGATCGTCGTCGCCGCGCCGCTGACCGCCCCGGCCGTCGGAGCGACGGCCGCGGAGCTCGTCGAGCCGACCGCCGCGCCCACTGCGGCGGCGCCGCCCGCGACGGCC
>JAQBQH010000227.1 GCA_028287105.1 Myxococcales bacterium | reverse complement strand
TGCCGTCGGGCGAATTGTCGTCGACGACGAGCACCTCGAACTCGCGGCCGGCGAGCTCCTCGGCGATGGCGCGGGCCAGCGGCACCACGTTGTCGCGCTCGTTGTACGTCGGGAGGATGACCGAAATGGTCGGCACGGACGCTTTCATACCGCGCTCGCCTCGGTTGTGGCAGTCCTTCGTTGCGCGCGCCAGGCCCAGACGTGGCTGGCCGCGACGCTGGCCAGGAGCAGCATGGGCAGGCGCAGCGCGAGCGTGCGACGCGCTTCGCCGGGGGTGTAGAGCAGGAACGCCCAGTACACGCCGATGGACAGGAGCAACACGTGCCAGCGCGCGTCGTGACGAACCACCCAGCCGCCCCACAGCCCGAGCAGCCACAGGCCGCCGAGGTAGACGAGCAGCACGAGCCAGGCGCGCGACACACCCGCCGCCGTCGTGCCGACGGAGACCCAGAGCTTCGGGATGTGCTTCAAGATGGTCAGCGCCGTCTTGCCCGGGTTGTCGCGCATTCGCTGAAACGCGAGATGACGCAGCCGCTTCTCGCCCTCGTGGGTCGACACGTCCAAGCCTTCGATGCGGCTGGACAGGCCGGCGTAGTAGTCGAACCCCGACGTCTTGGCGTACGGATCGAGCTCCCACTCGAGCGTCGTGTGCATGAGCAGCACGCCGGGCCCGCCCGTCGTTATGGGGATCACCTTGCCGAACCAATAGTAGTTGCGCCCCGTCCAGATCACGAACGGCAGCGCGAAGAGCAGGCCGGCGACGAAGCGCTCGCGCCATCCGGCGCCGACGCCACGCCACACCGACGGCCACAGCCACAAGACTGGAAAGACCACCACCGTGTATGGTCTGACCAAGGTTGCCAGGCCGAACAGCCCGCCGAACGCGACACCGCGCCACAGCGACGGCCGCATGCGCAACAGCGCGGCCAGCGACACCAGAAATAGAACGTTGTGCAGGTGCTCGGTCGAGAACAGCACCGCGTACAGCGCGAGGAACGGATAGCTGGCCGCCACGCACATGGCAAACCAGTAGCCCGCGCGATCGAGCATCACGACAGCGGTGAGCTCGAACGCGATGAACATGACCAGCAGCAACAGAAACTGCATCGCGATGACGGGACGAATGTCGCGGCCGAAGATCTTGTAGATTCCGGCGACGAAGATCGAGTAGCCCGGCGGGTAGAGCGCGGACGGATGCATCCCGTCGCTGCTGCAGGCGTCGGGATGGCGCGTGCAGACCCAGCCCTGCACTTCTGGATCTTGTGTTTCTGTGACCGACAGCGACAGCGCGTGTCCCGTGGCGAGCCACCACGCCGGGACCTCGTAGCGCGGATAGTCCGCGGTGATGGAGTGCGGGAGCGGCGAATCGGGCGCGAAGCCGGGGTCGGCCACGCCGGCAGGCGGCCGATGCATGAACCAGGCGAACCAGCCGGTCTGGGCCACGAGGACTGCCAACAGCACGAATCGGCGTGTGCGCCGCGGCAGCGGCGGCGAGCGGTGCATCAGCCCAGGATCTCGACCTTCGGCACCGGCACGATGAACTTGCCGCCGCGCGCGATGAACGCCTCTTCGCGGGCGCGGAACTCGGCCATGAAGTGCCACGGCAGGACGAGCAGGTAGTCGGGCTTGGCGGCACGCATCTCGTCTTCGCTGATGATCGGAACGCCCGTCCCGACGGTGCTCGAGCCCCACTTGGCCGGATTGCGATCGGCGATGGCCGTGACGTGCTCGCGCGTGATGCCGCAGTACTGCAAGATCACGTTGCCCTTGGTCGACGCCCCGTAGCCGTAGACCTTCTTGCCGGCCGCGCGCAGCTTCAAGATCAGCGCCGCCGCTTCGTTGCGGATGCGCTCCGAGCGGCGACGGAAATCGTCGTACGGCTCGTCGCTCTCCAGCTTCAGCTCGAACTCTTTGCGCTTCAAGTTGTAGACGCGCGAGCGCACCTCGCGCGAATGCTGCGCGTGCGGGCTCGACTGCTTGCACGCGGCCACGCGGATCGATCCGCCGTTGGAGTCGTTGAGCGTCGCGTCGGCGACGGCGAGGCCATGGCGGCCGAGGATGCGCTCGAGCGCGACCAGCGAGTAGTACTCGAGGTGCTCGTGGCAGATGGTGTCGAACGACGTCTTCTCCAGCATCGTCGGCAGATACGACATCTCGAGCACCCACAAGCCGTCGTCGGCCAGGACCTCGGCCACGTCGGCGACGAAGCTGTTGGGGCGCTCGAGATCGTAGAACATGGCGATGCTGGTGACGATGCGCGCCTTCTTGTCACCGACGAGACGACGCAGCGGCGCCGCGCCGAAGTAGTCGCGGATGAAGGTGAGCTGCGGGGTCGGCTCGGCGGGCTCGATGTTCGACGGCTCGAAGCCGATGTACTGCGCGCCCTTGGTCTCGTATTGCAAGAGCAGCGTGCCGTCGTTGGCGCCGATGTCGACGACCAGGTCGCCCGACTTCAACGCGACGCGCTTCTCGAGGCCGCGCGCGATGTCGCCGAGATGGCGCGTCATCGTCTGGTTGATGCCCGAGCGATAGCCGTACGACGAGTACATGAGGTCCGACGGCACGGTGTGGCGCAGCTGCACCAGGCCGCACGCCTTTTCGTCGAGCTCCGGGTTGCAGCGCACGACGTCGAGCGGGATGGTGCGCCCGACGGGCGGGAAGTCGTCGGAGATGGCGAAGTTGGACGCCAGGAACTGTTCGCCGAGGGAGATGACCGGCGACAGGGTGGCGCTTCCGCAGGCGCGGCAGGTCTGGCGCGTGGTCAGCATGCTCTTTGGTAGCAGACGATTGTGGGATCGTTCAACCCTCGACGGCCCCAACTACGCGATTCAGCTCGTCGGCGGTCATGCCGGAGGGCAGCGGCAGGAGCACGCACTCGCGGTGGGCGCGCTCGGATTCGGGCAGGGGCGCGCGCAGGCCGTCGCGCTGGGCAGGCTCCTCGTGGGCATTGGTGATGCCCGGACGGGCGGCGACACCCGCCGCTTCGAGGCGCGCTCGGGCGGCGGCGGCCGCATTTGCCGACGAGAAGCGCACACACAAGCTCTGCCAGTTGCTGCGCGCCCAGAGCGGCTCGACGGGAAATGCGACGGTTGGCAGGCGGCGGCGCAGCTCCTCGACGAGTCGTCGCCGCTCGACGACCAGCCCCGGAAGCCGGCCGAGCTGCACCCGCCCGACGGCAGCCTGCAGATCGGTCATGCGGTAGTTGAGGCCGTACACCCCGTCGCGGGTGCCGTGCGAGCGCCAGGCGCGGATCCGCTCGTCGACGGCGGCGTCGCGCGTGGTGACCATGCCGCCGTCGCCGGTGGTGATGAGCTTGCGCGGATGGAAGCTGAAGCAGGCTGCATCGGAGTGCGGCCGCCCGATCGCCTGCCACCCGTCGCTGCCCGCGCCGTCGCTGCCCGCGCGCACCTCGCTGCCGGCGGCACAGGCGGCGTCCTCGACGAGCGCCACGCCCCGCGCGGTGGCGACGGCACCGATGGCCGCGAGATCGCAAGGCATCCCCATCTGATGCACGCACAGGATGGCGCGCGTGTGCGGCGTGATGGCGGCCTCGACCCGCGCCGGATCCATGTTGAAGGTCCCGGCCTCGATGTCCACGAACACCGGGGTCGCCCCGCACAGGCGCACGCTATTCGCCGTCGCGATGAACGAATGGCTCACCGTGACCACCTCGTCGCCCGGCCGTACGCCCACGGCCAAGAGCGCCAGGTGCAGCGCCGCGGTGCCGCTCGACACCGCCGCCGCGTGCGGCGCCCCCACGGCGCGCGCAAAATCGGCTTCGAACGCCTCGACTTCCGGCCCCTGCATCACCCACCCCGAGGCCAGAACGCGAGCCACCGCGGCGGCCTCTTCGGGCCCCATCAGCGGCCGCGCCATCGGCACCTGCGGGTGACGCATGAATGTTATTATGCTAGAAGTGCACTAACTTAACGAGGCTAAATATTCTCATGCGTTATCTCATTACCGGCGGGGCCGGATTCATCGGCTCGCACTTGTCGGAAGAGCTCCTGCGCCGCGGTCACGAGGTCTACGTCGTCGACGATCTGTCGACCGGCAGCATCAACAACATCCGCCACCTCAAGACCCACGATCGCTTCCACTACACCATCGACTCCTGCTCGAACCATTACTTGATGGCGGAGCTGGTCGACGGTTGCGACAAGATCTACCACCTCGCCGCCGCCGTCGGCGTCAAGCTGATCGTCGAATCGCCGGTCCGCACCATCGAGACCAACATTCGCCTCACCGAGGTCATGCTCAACCTCGCCAACAAGAAGAAGCGTCCCATCTTCGTGGCGTCGACGAGCGAGGTCTACGGCAAGAGCGAGCAGTTCCCGTTCAACGAAGACGGCGAGCTGGTCATGGGCGCGACCACCAAGGGGCGCTGGTCCTACGCCTGCTCCAAGGCGATCGACGAGTTCCTCGCCATCGCCTACTGGAAGGAGAAGAAGCTGCCGACCGTCGTCGCGCGCCTCTTCAACACCGTCGGCCCGCGCCAGACCGGCCAGTACGGCATGGTCGTCCCGAACTTCGTGCGCCAGGCGATCACCGGCCAGCCGATTACCGTCTTCGGCGACGGCAAGCAGCAGCGCTGCTTCACCCACGTCTCGGACGTCGTGCGCGCACTCATCGGCCTCATGGACCACGAGCCCGCGTACGGCAACGTCTTCAACATCGGCAACAACTTCGAGATCTCGATGGTCGACCTCGCCAAGCAGGTGCGCGAGATGTGCAACTCGAAGTCCGAGATCGTCTTCATCCCCTACGAGAAGGCCTACGAAGAGGGCTTCGAAGACATGCCGCGCCGCGTGCCCGATCTGGCGAAGATCAAAGCCAGCATCGGCTGGTCGCCCACAATCGCGCTGCCGCAGATCCTCACCGACGTCATCGAGTTTCAGCGTCGCGCCGTCTGAGGGCGCGTCACCAGGAGCGTAGGAGCACGTAGTGTCGAGCGTCCGCGACTACGCCATCGGCTTTGGCATCGCGCTGGCGGCATCGCTGGTCCTGACCCTCGTGGTACGCACCGTCGCGCGCCGCTGGAAGCTCGTCGCCAAACCGCGCCCCGATCGCTGGCACAAAAAGCCGACCGCGCTGTACGGCGGCATCGGCATCTTCCTCTCGTTCGCGCTGACCTCGCTCGTCCTCCACCGCGCGCCGCACGTCGCCGGCTCGAACCTCCTCCTCGCCTGCGCCGCCGGCATGTTCCTCGTCGGTCTCGTCGACGACATCTGGCACCTCAAGCCCTACGCCAAGCTCGTCGGCCAGATCTTCTTCTGCACGGCCGTCACCATGTTCGGCCTGCGGCTGCACTGGGTCCCGTCGGCGGTCATCGACACCGCCATCACGATCTTCTGGCTCGTCGGCATCACCAACGCCATCAACCTCCTCGACAACCTCGACGGCCTGGCCGGCGGCGTCGCCGCCATCGCCGCGCTCTACCTGGTCTACTTCTGCCACGTCTCCGGGTTCGTCACCGCCGCGCTCCTCGCCGCGACCTTCGCGGGGGCGGTTGTCGGCTTCCTCTTCTTCAACTTCAACCCGGCGTCCATCTTCATGGGCGACTGCGGCTCGCTCTTCCTCGGCTTCTTCATCGGCGCCGTGACGCTGGTGTCGAACTCCGGCGGCATGCGCCGCAACGTCGTCGCCGTCCTCGCCATCCCCGTCCTCCTCTTGCTCATCCCCATCGTCGACACCACGCTGGTGACCATCTCGCGCCGCATGGCGGGGCGGCCGGTCTCGCAAGGCGGACGCGACCACACTTCGCACCGCCTCGTCGCGCTCGGGCTCAGCGAGCGCAACGCCGCCTTGACCCTGTGGATCGTCGCCGCGCTCTCGGGCGCCGTCGCCGTCACCGTGCGCAACTCGTCGTGGATGATCGGCGCGCTCCTGGTGCCCACCTTCTTCATGGGCTGCCTCTTCTTCGCCGTCTTCGTCGGCGGCGTGAAGGTCTACCAGCCGGTCGCCGACGAGCGCGAAGGCGGCGGCCGCGCGCTCCTGCCGACGCTGGCCGACTTCACCTACAAGCGTCGCCTGTTCGAGGTGCTCTGCGACGTCGCCGTCATCGTCCTCGCCTACTACGCCGGCTTTCTCCTGCGCTTCGACGGCGAATTGGTGCGCCCCTACTACGCGCTCTTCCTCAACTCGCTCCCCATCGTCATCGTCGTCCAACTCGGCGCCTTTCTGATCCTCGGCCTCTACGACGGCCTGTGGCGCTACACGTCGATGAGCGATCTGTCGCGCCAGCTGCGCGCGGTCGCCGGCGGTTGGGTGGTCTCGACGCTCGCCGTCGTCTTCGTCTTCCGTCTCGAGAACGTGTCGCGCTCGGTGTTGATCCTCGACGCGCTCCTTCTCACCGTCGGCGTCGCCGGCACGCGCATCTCGTTCCGCCTGCTGCGCACCTGGGCCGCCCGCTTCCAATCGCCGTCCGAAGGCAAGCGCGTCCTCATCTACGGCGCCGGCGACGGCGGCGAGCTGCTCCTCCGCGAGCTCATGCAGAACCGTGAGCTCGGCCTCAACCCGGTCGGCTTCGTCGACGACGACCCGCAGAAACAGGGCCGCGTCATCCATGGAATCCGTGTGCTCGGTCCCCTCGATCGCCTCGGCGAGTTCGCCGACAAAGAGCGGGTCGACGAGGTGGTCGTGTCGACCAACCGTCTGGCCAACGACAAGAGCGAGCTCCTCGCCGCCGTCTGCAAAGAGGCCGGCCTGCGCCACCGCCGCATGCG
>JAQBQH010000210.1 GCA_028287105.1 Myxococcales bacterium | reverse complement strand
AAACGACATGTCCGATCGCAAGCTGCTTCCCGGAAAGTTCGTGTGGTTCGAGCTGGTGTCGAAAGAGGCCAAGAAGGCTCAGGCGTTCTACGGCGAGGTGCTCGGCTGGCGCGTCGAGGGGTTCCCGATGGGCTCCACCACCTACGACATCATCTATGCAGGCGACACGATGATCGGCGGCTATGCCGTGCCCAGGGCCGATGAGAGGCCGCACTGGATCTCGTGCGTTTCGGTCGAGGACGTCGACGCCGGTGCCAAGGCGGCGGTCGCCGCCGGCGGCAAGGTGGTCCAGCCGCCCGCCGACATCCCCGGCATCGGACGGAGGGCGCGCATCGCCGATCCGCAAGGGGCCGAGCTCTGCCTCTTCAGGAGCGCGACCGGCGATCCCGCCGATGGGCTGCCGCCGCCCGGCGGTTGGTTGTGGAACGAGCTGCACACCGTCGACCCCGAGAAGGCGCTCGCCTTCTATGCGAAGGTCGTGGGCTTCACCCATCGGTCGGTCGACATGGGCCCCGGCGGCACCTACCACATCGTCGGCAAGGGCGGAGTCGAGCGCGGCGGCGTGACCAGCCATCTGATGGCGGGAATGGCGCCGCACTGGCTGCCCTACGTCGCCGTGGAGGGCGTCGACGCGACGGTCGCGCGCGCCCGGAAGCACGGCGGCGAGATCGTCTTCGGCCCCGAGGACATCCCCGGCATCGGCCGCTTCGGCGTCATGCGCGATCCGGCGGGCGCGCTGCTCGCCGTCATGACGCCGCTGCCGCGCGAGGGCCAGCCCTGATAGAGGCGGGTCCTCAGAACCAGATGTCGGGAATGGGCAGGTGACCGCGCAACGTGACCACGAGGTGCGGCGCGCCGACTGCCAGACGCGTCGTCGCGTGCGCGGCCCCGAGCGCGAAGCCGATGAGCACCAGGCTGAAGAGCACGGCCGCCGCCGCGCGCGCCCGTCCGACCGCATGTAGCCCCGCGAGCGCCAGCGCCAACGCCGTTAGGTAGTAGACGAACGGTCCATAAGCGAGGACGAAGAACGGACCCATGGCCCAGGCAGGAATGCCGGCCAACAGCGACTCGTGGAAATCGGGAAACAGGGCGATGCGGACCGCGACCAGCAGATAAAACGAGAGCGCAGCGACGAGCCCGGGCCCGCCGCCGGCGAAGAGCGCCACGGCGATCGAGGCGCTGAGGCGTCGCGTCGAGCCGGCCGCACGCAAGAGCGGATGACAGAGGATGCCCACCGCTGCGTAGTAGAGATAGGGCACGAGGGCGGCCGAGATGCTGGTCAGGACGCCGGCGCTATCGCCGCCGCGGAGGAGCATGCCGACGCCGCTGCTGATGGCGAGCGCGCTGGCGACGAAGGCGAGCGGATTGAGCGCGCGCTGACGGCCCGCGAGCCAGTCGGCGCTGAAGCCGCCCGGGCGACGCATGAAGCCGACGGCGGTCATGCCGAACCGCTGTGCTTCCTCCCGAGCGAGCGCGATCGTGTCGCGGATCCAAGCCGGTCCTTCGGGCGGCGCCGGCGGCACTGGCGGCTGAGACTTCATGGCCAAGTCATAGCAGGCTGCGAAGCCGATAGATTCCATTGCCACCGGACGCGGCAGCGGTATCCTTCGCCCGGGGGAACGCGAGTGGACGACGTTCTGGTCCGTGGAGATCATCTTCGAGCGCTGCTGGCCGCCGCCGAGCATGCCGGCGAACGACAGCTTCTGTCGACGGCGACGCAATCGATCGCTGCGCTGCTCGGTGATCGCGGCTCGTGCGTCCTCGTCGAGCCGAACGCGCGCGTCGTCTTCTCGACGGCTGCGCCCTCCCTCAGCGAGTGGCCCGTCAATCTGGCGCGCTATCCCGAGATCGTCGCTGCGCTCGAGCAGCAGACGATCGTAGCCATCGGCAATGTGCACGAGGATGCGCTCCTGGCGCCGGTCCGATCGCTCTTGCCGCCGGAGCTATGCTCGGTCGCGGTGGTGCCGCTGATCTGCGAAAAGCGGCGGCTCGGGGTCTTGATGGCTCAATCGGCCACAGGGGTCGGCTTCGGCGCGGAAGACATCGCGACCGCGGCGCTGATCGGCCAGATGACGGCGCGGCTGCTCGAGCTGGCCCGCCTGCGCGAACGAGAGCGCGTGTCACCGTCGGGTGCGCAGGCGATCCTCCGGAGCGACCCGCCCGGTAGCGTGACCAGCGAGGGCGACGCAGCGGACCGGAGCTGCCGCCTGCGCCGCATCCTCGTCGTCGACGACGACCTCGAGCTGGCGGCCGGCGTCGCCGAGATGTTGCGCGGCGAGCAGAGCTACGACGTCGAGCTGGCGCAGAACGGCGCCGAAGGGCTCGACCGCGCCCGTCGGCACCCACCCGACCTCATCCTCCTCGACGTCAAGATGCCGGTGCTCGATGGCTTCGCTACCGCCGAGCGCCTCGGCGAAGATCCGATCACCGCCGACATCCCGATCCTGTTTCTCTCGGCGTCCGAACGGCTGCTGACCCAGATGCGCGCGCTCAAGCTGAAGACGGCGGACTTTCTGGCCAAGCCGTTCGACGCCGAGGAGCTGCTGGCGCGGATCGATCGCTCGATGCAGCACCTGGTGAGCCGCGAGCGCTGGCGCACCGAGGCGTTCACCGACGAGCTGACCGGCCTCGGCAACCTGCGCATGCTGCAGCGGCGGATGGCGGTCGAGCAGTCGCGCTTCGAGCGCTACGGAACGCCGTTGGCGGTCGTCATGATCGACTTCGACCGCCTCAAGAAGATCAACGACGAACGCGGCCACGCCGCCGGGTCCGAAGCGCTGGCGGCGCTCGGTGGCGTGCTGCGCAAGGGCGCGCGCGAGACCGACCTCGCCACCCGCTACGGCGGCGACGAGTTCGTGGTGCTGCTCTCGCACGCGACGCTCAACGACGGGATGGGCTACGCCGAGCGGGTGCTGAGCCAGCTGCGGCAGCTGCGGCCGGCGGGACTGAGCGTCACCGTGAGCATCGGCGTGGCCGCCACCATCGCCGGCAGCGATCGATCGGTCACCAGCCTGCTCGAAGAGGCGGATGCGGCGGCCTACCAGGCCAAGCGCCTGGGCGGCGATCGCGCCTGTGTCTACGATCGCTCGCACGAAAGCGCGAATCACTTGCGTTGAGCGTCGTTCGCGCTTTAGCCCTTCGCGTCGCGCAGCGCCTTGGTGATGAGCTGGTCGAAGCGCGCGGCGAACTTCTGCTTCGCCTTGGCGTCGAACGGCGGCGGTCCGCCCGTCTGCACGCCCGCCTCGCGCAGCCCGGCCATGAAGTCGCGCATCGCCAGCCGCTCGCCGATGGTCTCGGCGGAGTAGAGATCGCCGCGCGGATCGATCACGATCACGCCCCTGGGCACCAGCAGCGCCGCCAGCGGAATGTCGGCGGTGACGCAGAAGTCGCCCGGGGCGCTGGCGTCGACGATGTGGTCATCGGCCACATCCGCGCCCTTGCCGACGCGCACGAACGACACGAACTGGCTCGTGCCGACGTGCACGTTCTTGTTCGCCACGAGCGTCGTCGGCACCTGTAGCCGCTGCGCCGCGCGAAGGATGATCTCCTTGATCTCGCCCGGCATGGCATCGCCGTCGATCCAGATCTTCATCGCGGAGGCGAGAGGTCTATTCGGCTTCGCCGGCGCACTCGGCGCAGCGACGGACATCGCGAGCTTGCGCCGACGGCAGCAGCGCGCCGCAGCTGACACAGTGGCGCGCTGCCGGCGAGGTTCTGTTCGAGGTCACGATGACGCCGCGGGCAGGCGCTTCGAACGGCGGCGGGTAGTCCTTCTCCGGCTCGTCGGGCTGGGCGGCGCGCTCGGCAGCACGCTTGGCCTCGGGGGTGTCCTTCGCAGAGATGAGCCCTTCTTCGAGCATTTGATCCTTGATGCTACGCGCCATGC
This sequence comes from Myxococcales bacterium, assembly GCA_028287105.1. Classification (GTDB taxonomy): domain Bacteria; phylum Myxococcota_A; class Polyangia; order Palsa-1104; family Palsa-1104; genus JAQBQH01. Next base: position 4,860 of record JAQBQH010000210.1, on the reverse strand, counting down.
CCACAGTATGGGGCCTGTCGCGTTTCAAAGCACGCGCCCGTCGCCGCGCGTGAGGTCGCGACGCCTGCCGCAGCCGTGAGCGGCGCCGGTGCCGGTGCCGGTGCCGCCGCCGGTGCCACTTCCGCCGCCACCCGCCACCATCGGTGGCGCGCTGGCCCGTCCCGCCGAGGAGCGAGCGAGCGAAGCCGACAACGAAGTGCGCATCCCTGATGCTGACGTCGCTGGTGCGGCGGTTTCCTACCTTTCCGCAGAATTGTCGTGGAATGTTTCAGTTGAACTAGAACGCGCAAGTTTGATACGCTGATGTCGCAACCGTCATGATCAAACGCTCCGCCCCACGCTCCTGCTCCTCACTCCTCGCGACGCGCGAGCTGCACCCGCAACGTTAGCCATTTGGCGATTTGCTCCGGCGTCGCTGGCGACGGGCAGACGCGCACGGTCAAAGCTGTTGTGTTAGTTGGCGTACGACAAAAACTGAAGGTGAAAATGATTCGTTGGTGGACCCTTTCGTTGCTCCTCGTCGGCTGCGGCACGCCGCAGCCCGGAATCGGCGCGCTCCACAGCGCCGTCTTCGTCAACGGCGGCTTCGAAACCGGCGCGGCCAACGCTCCGCCCCCCTCGTGGACGGTGCAGACGTTCTTGAACCCGAGCATCACCGTGCAGACGCCGCAGACCCGTACCGGGCTGAACCTCGGCGCCGGCGGCACCGCGCTCTCCGTGATCCTGCGTGCCGCCGCCGGCCCCGAGACCCAGACCGATCCCTTCGTCGGCGCCACCGGCTCCCTGCGCTGGCCCAAGTTCGGCAATCAGTGCGCCATCACCAACCAGGCGGGCAAGAACAAGAACGTCAACTCGGTCTCGCAGACGATGACCATCGCCGCCGGCGACGTCGACCCCAGCGACGGTCAGGTGCACGTGCGCTTCGTCGTCGCGCCGGTCCTCGAGAATCCGGCGCACCTCGTCAACCAGCAGCCGTACTACTTCGTGCAGCTCACCAACACCACCCAGAGCACGATCCTCTACTCGGACTTCAATCTGAGCGGACAGCCGGGAATTCCCTGGAAGAAGATCGTCGGTGGCGGCACCGAATACGACTACACCGACTGGCAGCTCGTCGACATCGCCCCCGGCGCGGCCAAGCTCGCCATCGGCGACGTCGTGCTCCTCGAGGTCATGGCGGCGGGCTGCTCGCTCGGCGCGCACATGGGCCAGGTCTACGTCGACGGCGTCGGCTCGACGATTCCCGGCCTCAACGTCGTCGCGCAGGGACCCGCGCAGGCAAACGCCGGCACCAACATCACCTATACGCTCACCTACAAGAACGGCGGCGCCGCCCCGGCCGCCGGCGTGACCGTCGAGTTCAACACGCCGCCGGGCACGACCTTCGAGTCGCTCAGCGCCGCCGGGCTCACCTGCACGCAGCCGGTCGTGGGCGCCGCCGGCCTGGTCAGCTGCACCGTGGGCGCGCTCGCCGCCGGCGGCAGTGGCAGCTTTCAGATCACCGTCAAGATCGACGCGGCCGCCACCGGTACCGTCCTCGCCGGCAACTACGACATCCTGGCCACGGGCTACGCGCCGCTCATCGGACCCAAGGTCCTGACCCAGATCGGCTGCACGCAAGATGTCGATTGCGCGAGCGGCACCTGGTGCAACGAGAGCGGCAACGCCTGCACGCCGACGCTGGCGAACGGCACCGGCATGCCGAACGATCCTCCGCATACGAGCCCCACGCTCAATTCGACCTGCACCGTGGCCGCCGCGACGCTGGTGTGCACGAGCGCCGTCTGCGATCCGGCCGACAACAAGTGCGGTCTCGCCAACGGCGACGGCATCTGCAGCGCCGCCAACGGCGCGACCGTCTGCCGCTCTGCCGTCTGCGATCCCGACAACAAGTGCGGCTACGCCGTCGGTGACGGACCGTGCAGCGCGGCCAACGCCGCTACCGTCTGTCGCTCGGGCGCGTGCAGCACCAACGCCAAGTGCATGCCGGCGGCGGGCTGCAACGTCGACGCCGACTGCTCCGGCGGCAAGTGGTGCAACGAAGCGGCGCACACCTGTACCGCCAAGCTGACCAACGGCACCACGCTGCCGAACGACCCGCCGCACACCAGCCCCACGCTCAACGCCACCTGCACCACCGCGGCGGCGACGCTCGTCTGCGTCAGCACGGTCTGCGATACCGCCGACAACCGCTGCGGCTATCTCAACGCCACCGGCCCCTGCACGACCGGCAACGCGGCGACGATCTGTCGCTCGGGCGTCTGCGATCCCGACGCCAAGTGCGGCTACGCCGACGGCGACGGTCCCTGCACCGCCGGCAACGCCGGCACCGTCTGCCGCTCCGGCGCTTGCAGCAGCAACGGCACCTGCGAGCCCGCCGGCGGTTGCAACGTCGACGCCGACTGCACGGGCGGCAAGTGGTGCAACGAGACCCTGCACACCTGCGCCGTCAAGCTCGGCAACGGCACTATCCTGCCGGTCGATGCGCCGCACAGCGCCCCGACGCTCAACGGCATGTGCACCGCGCCTGCCGCGACGCTGGTCTGCACCAGCGGCGTGTGCGACGGCGGCGACAACCGCTGCGGCTACCTGAACGGCAGCGGCCCCTGCAGCGTCGGTAACGCCGCGGCGTTATGCCGCTCCGCCGTCTGCGACCCTGATGGCAAGTGCGGCTACGCGGTCGGCGACGGGCCCTGCACCGCCGTCAACGGCGGCGTGGTCTGCCGCTCCGGCACCTGCAGCACCAACGGCACCTGCACGACGACCAACGGCTGCAACGTCGACGCCGACTGCGCGGGCGGCAAGTGGTGCAACGAGAGCTCGCACATCTGCATGCCGCGCCTCGGCAACGGCATGTCCATGCCTAGCGATGGTCCCCACACGGGCCCGACGCTGGACGGCAAGTGCACCACCGCCGCCGCGGCGCTGGTCTGCGCCAGCGGCGTCTGCGACACGACGGACGACAAGTGCGGTTACGCCGACGGCAACGGCCCCTGCAGCCAGGCCACCGGACCCGTCGTCTGCCGCTCCGCCGCGTGCGGCGCCAACAACGTCTGCCTCCCCGTCGGCGGCTGCGGCGTCGACGCCGATTGCGTGACGGGAACGTGGTGCAATCAGACGGCGCACCAGTGCGCGCCGCAGGTCGGCAACGGCTCGAGCCTACCCAAGGACGCGCCGCACACGTCGCCCACGCTCGACGGGAGCTGCACCCCCGCCGCCGCGGTGCTCGTGTGCGCCAGCGGCGTGTGCGACGCCACCGACGATCAATGCGGTCTCGCCGACGGAACCGGCCCCTGCACGATCGACAGCGCCGGCATGGTCTGCCGCTCCGGTCAGTGCGGCGCCGACGGCACCTGCGGCATCAAGCAGATCGCCGGCTGCACCGTCGACGCCGACTGCACCGACCCGACGCTGCCGCGCTGCGACAGCGCGAGCCACGTGTGCGGCGCCAACCCGCCAGGTCTGCGCGTCGCCTTCGCCGGCGGCGGCTTCTGCGCCATCGCCGCCACGCGTGACGGCGGCGACGGACAGCCGCTCGTCCTCATGATGGCCTTCGCCCTCTGCACGCTCCTTCTTCGCGCACGCACCCGCCGCCAGTGAGCCTGATGAAAAAGATCGTGACCGTTCTGGCGCTGCTGCTCGCCGCCACGACCGCCCGCGCCCAGAGCGGTCGCGGCTTCGCCATCGAGCGCTACGAGCCGACCCCGGCCGGCGAATGGTCCTTCTGGGTCGACCACCCCTGGTACACCCGCAGTAAGTACTTCGCTGCTGCCGGGCTGACGCTCGACTACGCCAATAAGCCGCTCGTCTTCGGCACCGTCGACGCCACCGGCTTCCAGCAGACACAATCGGTGATCGAGCACCAGCTGGCGATGCACCTCGACATCGCCGGCTCGTTCCTCGATCGCGTCAACGTCTCGCTCAGCCTGCCGGTGGTGCTGCTCGAGCGTGGCACGGCGTCGAACGGCGTCGCTCCGCTCGGCGGCGGCGCCGTCGGCGATCCGCGTATCGGCGCCATGGTGCGCGTCTTCGGACAGCCGCTCGGCAGCGCCATCTCGGTGCACCTCGGCGCCTTCGTATGGATCCCCATCGCCGCCAACGACAATCACGCCGGCGACGCAGGCGTGCGCTTCATGCCGAAGCTGGCGCTCGGCGGCTTCACCCATCGCCTCTTGTGGTCGTTCACCGCGGCGTACGAATATCGCGCCAACGCCAGCATCGGCGCGCTGCCGTCGGGGAACGGCAACACCGTCGGCTCCGAGCTGCAATTCGGCGCCGGCATCGCCTACGCCGACTTCGGGCGGCGATTCGCGGTCGGCCCCGAGGCCATCGTCGCCACGGTCGTGAGCGCCGGCGGCGGCAACGTCTTCGCCAGCAACTACTCCAGCTTCGAAGTGCTCGCCGCGGGCCACTACAACGTCAAGCGGCAGATCCAGCTCGGCCTCGCCGCCGGTGTGGGCCTCTCCCGTGCGCCCGGAACGCCCGACGCGCGCGTCATCTTCCGCATCGCCTACGCGCCGCTCCGCACGCCCGAGGCGGCGCGCCGACCGGATCGCGACGGCGACGGCATCGTCGACGCCGAGGACGCCTGTCCCGACGAGCGCGGCCTGCGCGCTGCCGAGGCCGCGCAGAACGGCTGCCCGGCGCGCGATCGTGACGGCGACGGCGTGCTCGATGCGCAGGACCTCTGCCCCGATCAGCCGGCCGGCCCTCGCGCCGACCCGGCCCGCCCCGGCTGTCCCGAGAAGGACTCCGACGGCGACGGCATCGTCGACTCCGCCGATCTCTGCCCGACCGTCGCGGCCGGTCCGCATCCCGATGCCAAACGAGCGGGCTGCGCCGACGTCGACACCGACGGCG